>CBCPNA010000054.1:0-6039 GCA_965120415.1 uncultured Bacillota bacterium
TTCATATACTTTTCGAAATATGCTTCTATATCTATTCCTGTTTTTCTATATTCCTCTGTATATCTTGATACATATTGTTCATGTACATCGAAGTACTTCTTTAGTAGTTTGTCCTTTTGTTTTTCTATGTCTGTATCGTTATTTTGATTTACCTTTTGTAGCTGTTTTGTTGCATTATTATTTTGATTTGCCTCTGCTTCTTGTAATGCTTGTTTTACGTTTATAGCTATATTTAATTGTTGTTCTAATCTTTTTTCACAACTTTCTGTATATTCTTCTATAAACAGATCTATCCCTTTTTTAAAATACTGTTTTATATAGTCTTCTGAATATTCTTTATGACTTACTACAAAGTCTTCAAAAGTCGGTTTAAGATATTTTTCTAAATATTTTTGTGTATCTATCCCTGTTTTTTTATATTCTTCTATATATTTTAATATATATTGTTCATGAATACTTACGAATTTATATATTATGGCGTTTTCTTGTTCCTTTTGCTCGATAGCTTGTTTTTTATGTATATATTTTTTTAAATATTGTTTTGTGTATTTTAATGTATATGCATTTATATCTATTCCTTGATCTTTATACATTTTTAAATATGGTTCTATACGTTGCATAGTAAATATTTCTATATATGAGTTTAAATTTATTTCTGTTTTTTTAAGTTCTTTTAAAACTTCTTCTAAGTATTTTTCTTCTTTGTTGTCTACTAAATATCTTCTTATATCTGCTTTTATATATGGTTTTATATAACTTTCTAAATTTGGTTTTATATGTGTTTCTATATATTCATCTATATATCGTTTTATATACATCCCCTTTTTTTCAAAGTCCTTTAAATATTCTTCTAAACGTGGTTTTAAACGCATTGCTATGTAACCTTCTTTTACTTTTACTTTATTTTTTGTAAACAACCATTCAGTTTCCTTTAAAAACTCATATTCTTCTTTAAAATATTTGACAAAATTTTCGGCTTCTAATCCTGTTTCTACATACTCTTTTGAATATTTTTCTAAAGCCATTTCTGCCCATTTTTTTATTTGTTTTTCTAAATATGGACTTATATCTGTTTTTATGTACTTTTCTATATACGGTTCTATTCGTATCCCTTTTTCTTTAAATTTTTCTAAAGATTTTTCTAAACGTGGTACTACATATTTTTCTATATATGAACCTTTTATATCTAGATCTTGCTCTTTATTATTTACATATTCTGCAAAACAGCTTTCTTCTATAAATGTTTCTATATAAACTTTTGGATAGCTCTCTAAAATTGCATTTATAGCTATTTCTGTTTCTTCTGGTATCTTATTATTTCCCTGTTTTAGCATTTCCATATAATATTTTCTTTTAATCTCAAGTATTCCTCCGGTTGGTGCTGAGTGTGAATTATTATTTATATCTTTCATTGGCTCTTTCTCCTCTGCTTGCATACTATTTATTTACATTTGCCTGTTTTTATATAATATATTAAGTTTTATTTTATATCTTTTCTATTTGCTATAGATAATATTTTTACTTTATTTTTTTGATTATTATTTTATATAGTTTTATTTGCTTTATTTCTATACCGTTTCAAAACTAACAAGACCTATAATAAAAAGGAGGAGATTTTATTTTTATTAAGCATTTGTTCATTTGCTTTTTTTGTATTTTGCTTAATTTTTGATTATTAGACTTTTTAAATTGCTTATTCAAAAACCTTTTTAGCTTTGCAAAATCTTTTATTGTTATTATTTTGTTATCTTTTTTTAATCTTTCTTTTATTTTTTTTATTGTGGCATTATTTTTATTTATAAAATCTTTTGCTTTATATAATAATATAAAAAGAGCTTGAGGAACTTTTTCTATATTTTTATATAAACTTTCAAATTTAAGATATTTATTATCTCTTATAGTTATGCATAAATCATATTTTGACATCTATCCATTTCACTCCTTATAATGATATTGCTATAATCTTACATATTATGAAATATTTTTAATATCATATGTATAAGCATTATCATAATTAATATAATTTATTATACATATAATATTGAGCGTAAAATATCGTACAAATTTGTTTTTTGGCAAGTTATACCGGTCTTAGATAAAGCTTTAGCAAATTATCTATTAATTTTTATGATATGTTAAATTAATTTTACATAGGGGAGTAAATAACCTATTATATTATATATTAAAGCATAAAATTAAATATTTTTTATTTATGTAAATTTTAACATTTTTTTAATATTATGTCAATAGGGAGAATTTTTTTATAAATATTTTAGTATTTATAAAAATATTATAATTATAAAAAAGATATGTTAATAAAACATATCTTTTATTAAATAGCCTACTTATCTACTTTCAAGGTTTTCAAGGCTACTAGATCTACTCTTTCAAGACTACTAGAACCACTAAGGGTGCTAAGGCTTTCAAGACTACTAGAGCCACTAAGGGTGCTAAGACTCGTGCTATCGTTACTTCTATCGATACTGATACTAGATTTATTAGTGTGTTTTGGTTTTTTGTTTTTTTAATAGTTATTGTCTTATTACTACGCACAGATGGTCTTTTTATAAAAATATACGTTTCTTTATTTTTTGTATTAATCTTATTATCTTTAGGCTGTCCTGATTTTAGGCTTGCTCTAGTAGCTTCTATAATAGAATCATCCATAGAAGAAAAATAGTCAATAAGGTTTGATAATTTTTCTTCTTTTGACCTTTTTGGACTTTCAGTATCTTTTTTACCATTTTTTCTTTCTATTAATGTCCCTAGCGTATTATTTCTTTGCCTATCTTCTTTAGATTCATTTATATTTTTTTGCATATATACCATGCTAGTTTCTCTCTTTTGTTTAAACATTTTAAGCTGTTCTAGCCTTTCTTCATTATAAATCATTAAAAATTTCAACAAAATTTTTCCCTCTGTATAAATTAAGTTTTATTTTTAGCTTACCGTTCTTTTTAGAATAATATCCATTTTGTTTAGAATAATATTTATCTACATCGCCTATCCTTGATATAATATCTTCTTCTATATATTTACCATTTTTAGGCTTTTTATTTAACAAATCTTGCAATTTTTCTTCTTTTGCAAATAGCTCTTTAAGACTTTTGCTACATACCCATTTGTCTTATATGAGCTGTTTCTTTATCTATTACTTGTTTAAATTTTTTTAAAGTATTATTACGCTTTTCTATTTGCTTTAAATCTATTCTTCTTAATCTAAGGTCTTTTATTTCTTCTTTTGTCAGATATATTTTTACTAATTCTCCTATTCCGCCTAGGCTCAAAAATTTTTCTTCAAGACTATTTTGTACATATGTATATACTAGCATATTATCTTCGCCAAGTCTTATCTTTATATCAATTTTTATTTTGATTGTATCTTCTCTTAATTTTTTTACCATTTTATTTTTAATTTGATTTTGTGCTTTTATTATAAAACTTATCAAAAATACTTGATATCGTTAATTGTATCATACTATATATATATTCAATACTCAAAAAATACTACAAAAAGTATAATTGTAAAATTATGCTATATTTTGTGTATACTATTGACTAAATAATAAAAATATAATATAATTAATATATGAATAATTGTTCATATATTAGAGGTGATTTTTTGGATAATTTTAAACAAGATGTTTGTAGCTGTTTTGATAAAAATAAAGTCGATATGATTAAATCAAAATCTTTATCAAATGATATTATTTATAATATGGCTAATTTTTTTAAAATCTTTTCTGATTCTACAAGGCTTAAAATATTATATGCTTTATTAGAAAGCGAGCTTTGCGTTGGTGATTTAGTGCAGGCTTTAGGCATGCACCAATCTACGATATCTCACCAGCTTAGGATATTAAGACAAAATAATTTAGTTAAGTTTAAAAAAGATGGTAAAGCCGTTATATATTCTTTAGATGATTCTCATGTTTTTGAAATTTTAAGCCAAGGTCTTTCTCATTTAATGCATAAAGATAATTAAGGGGTGATTTAATGCATAGTAAAAATAATATAACTTTAAAGCTAATAGGGCTTGATTGTGCCCACTGTGCAAGCCTTATAGAAGAAAAAGTAAACAAGCTAGATATTGTAGAAAACGCTAGCCTAAATTTTTTAAACAAAAGCTTACAAATAACCTTTTTAACTAGCATAAACGCTAACAAACAAATAATAAAAATCAAAAATATTATAAATAATATAGAATCAGGCTTAAAAATAGAATTAATAGATAATTTAAGTAATACAGAAGAAAAAGATAATAAGCTAGATTTTATCCGTATTTTAATAGGTATTTTTATATTTATCATAGCTAGTATTAGCAAAACAACTATTATATATATATTAGCTTACATTATTTTAGGCTATGACGTAATATTTAAAGCTTTAAAAAACATTTTTAAAGGCAAATTATTTGATGAAAATTTTTTAATGACTTTAGCAACAATAGGAGCTATTATTATAAAAGAATATCCAGAAGCTATAGCTGTTATGCTGTTTTATCAAATAGGAGAATATTTTCAAAAAAAGGCTATAGGCAAATCAAGAAATGCTATCAAATCTTTAATCAATATAAAAGCAGAATACGCAACTAAAGAAGACGGTACAAAAGTAAACCCAAAAGATATAAAAATCAGCGATATTATATTAATAAAACCAGGAGAAAAGGTACCCCTTGACGGCATAATTATAGAGGGTAGCTCCTTTTTAGATATGAGTAACTTAATAGGCGAGGCTGTGCCTAAAAAGGTATCTATTGGCGATGAAATATTAAGTGGATGTATAAATAATACAAGTATTTTAAAAGTAAAGGTAACAAAAGAATATGAAAATTCAACTGTTTCTAAAATATTAGATTTAGTAGAAAATTCTTATGCCAAAAAATCTAAAACAGAAAGCTTTATTAGCAAATTCGCTAAAGTATATACTCCATTAGTTGTATTAGCCGCTCTATTTTTAGCTATTGTACCTCCATTTTTTACCGAGCTTAATTTTGTAAGCTGGATACAAAAAAGCTTAGTATTTTTAGTATGTTCTTGCCCTTGTGCATTAGTTGTTTCTGTCCCTTTAGGCTTTTTTAGTGGTATTGGAGCTGCATCTAAACGGGGCATTTTGATAAAAGGCAGCGTATATATGCAAGATTTAAGCATTGTTGATACTATCGTTTTTGATAAAACAGGCACTCTAACAAAAGGTGTTTTTGAAATAACTAAAATATATAATAATATAGATAAAACAGAAATGCTAAACTTATTATATAGCTTAGAAAGTTTATCTATCCACCCTATAGCAAAATCTATTATTAGCTACATACAAAATAATATAGATATTACCCCTTATCAAGCCAACAATTTTGAAGAAATAAGTGGTTACGGTATTAAAGCAAATGTTAATGACGATATAATTTTAATAGGAAATAGTAAGCTTTTGGATAAATATAATATAAAATATGAAAATATTAATGATAATGGTACTGTTGTATATATAGCCAAAAATAATGAATATATAGGGGCTATTGTAATATCTGATATAATTAAAGATAACGCAAAAGATACTATAAGTTTATTAAAAAAAGCTGGCAACAAAACAATTATGCTAACTGGTGATACAAAAGAAAATGCGCAGTTTGTCGCAAAAAATGTTGGTTTAGATGAAGTGCATTATAACCTTTTACCTCAAGATAAAGTTCATATGTTTGAAAAGATTAAGCAAAAAAGCAAAAAAGCCGCCTTTGTTGGCGACGGTATTAATGACGCTCCAGTGCTATCTATAGCAGATGTAGGTATATCTATGGGCGGCGTTGGCTCTGATGCTGCTATAGAAGCTTCAGATATAGTTGTAATGAACGATGATTTAAAAAAGATATACGACAGTATAATTATTAGCAAAAAAACGCTTAATATTATAAAATCTAATATTGTATTTGCATTAGTAGTAAAATTTGGCGTTTTAGCATTAGCTGTTTTTGGATATAGTACAATATGGCTTGCTGTTTTTGCTGATGTTGGTGTATCTATTATAGCTATATTAAATGCTATG
>CBCPNA010000055.1:0-4706 GCA_965120415.1 uncultured Bacillota bacterium
TTGTATCTTCTTCTATATTTGTATTTTGTGTTTCATCTGTTTGCAAAGTTTCTTCTTGGCTTATATTTTCAGTAATATCAGACATTTTAAGCCCTCCTAAATCTCATTTTAATTAAGACCACTAAACATAGTGGTCTTAATCTAAGTATTTAACTGGATAATTATAATGAGCGAAAAGCTATAAAGCTTAAAACGCTCTCTGTTGTTAAAAACATTAACAACATTTAATACTGTTTTAATTGCACACAAAATGTATTACAATACATTTTTAGTTAACTGTTGGGGAAAGTGATATTTTAACATTATATTTTGAATATTTAAATATTTACTAATAACTATCAATCACTCCTTTAAATGAATAGATAGTAAAATTTAATAAAAATTATAGTAATTAGTTAAACTTACGTTTTCTAGCTGCTTCAGATTTCTTTTTGCGTTTAACGCTTGGCTTATCATAAGCTTCTCTTTTACGAACCTCTCCCATAATACCCGCTTTTGCACAGCTTCTTTTAAAGCGACGAAGAGCACTATCTAAAGATTCGTTTTCTTTAACTCTTATTTCTGACATTAAACTCCCTCCCTCCAGTAACTTTTATATGCAATATGCACTACAAAATTATACACAATTTTTTTAATATAGTCAACTATTTAAATGAAATTTTTAAAAATAAATTTAAATTTTTTATCCAGTATATTCTTCTATAATAATAGATTCTATAATTACATCTTCGACTGGTTCCTCTCCAACAACTTGTACGTTTGCAATTTTATCTACTATATCCATACCTTCAAACACTTGTCCAAAAACAGTGTATGAACCGTCTAAATGAGGACAACCTCCTACCTCTAGATATTTTTCACATACTTCTGTAGAGAATAAATCTGCTATTGTAATATCGCTAGTTTCTCCATCACTTGATGAAACAAGCTCATCTTGATTTTCTATAAAATATTCCATCTGCTCTTTTAGGCTATCTTCTAATTCACTATTTTGCACTATAAAAAATTGACTTCCGTTGTCATTATTACCGGTATTTGCCATACTAAGAGCACCATTAAAATGCCTTAAGCTTAAATCTATTTCATTTTCAAATGTATCGCCCCATATGCTTTCACCACCGGTGCCGTCGCCGTTAGGGTCGCCCCCTTGTATTACAAAATCTTTTACAACTCTATGGAAAGTAAGTCCATCATAATACCCCTCTTCAGCAAGAGTTAAGAAATTTTCAACTGCTTTAGGAGCTTGTTCAGGGAAAAACCTTACTTTAATATCACCAAGGCTTGTCCTTATGATAGCTATTTCTTCCCCTATTTCTATATCAGAATATTGAAGTAATGTGCTTTCTGTAGCATCGCTTGTACTACTACTTCCACTTGTGCTACCAGATAAATTTGTATCAGAAGAAGATTTAGAACAACCACTTAAACAAAATGTGGCCATAATTAATCCTAAAAAAACTTTTTTCTTCATGATATCCTCCTTTAAAAAATATAATACATTTAACAATATTTTATATCATTATTTATGTTTGTCAATCTAATTAATAAAAAAATAATAAATTTGTAATGTTATTGTAATTGTATTATTTAAAAAAACATGTAATAATATATATATAAAGCAAATTTTAATTTTAAAGAAAGGATAAATAATATGAAAAATTATGCAAGCATTTTATTTTTAACATTAGTATTATTTTTTTCTTTCCCTTGGACAACAAGCTCTAGCACAATAGATACAATAAAATACGTTACCTCTAAAAATTATTACTATGAAAAAAATAATATGGTACTAGCTGGTAAATATCCAGTTATATCTAATTTAGATAATGAAGAATTTCAAAAATATGTAAATGATGAAATTACAAATATCATTAGTGATTATATCTCTAAAAAAGAAACGACAAGCAAAAAAATAGACCTTACATATCAGACTATCATCTATAACAATTATCTTTCTATCCTTGTATTTTTTGAAAATTCTGTTACAAAAGAAGTTACAATAAGTTCTATTACTATAGATACCCAAAATTTTACTAAAATTTTAATAAATGATTTAATCGGCTCTAATGGGCTTGCTTATGCTAACAAAGTTGCTTTAAGCAAAGCAGACGATTTAGGTATTAAGTCAATCGAGGTTACAAACAGCACTCCTTTTTACGTAGAAGATGGCAAGATTTTTTTAATATATGGTGCTGGTGAGCTTACATTTGTACAAAAAGGCAACATAACTATAGAAATATCACCATCCAACCTAAAAAATTACACTCTTTCTAAATCTGCTTACTACAAAAAATCAAACTACAATGTAAAAATGATACCTTTAAGGCAAGTGTTAGAAGCTTTAGGATATGAAGTATTATGGGATCAAAAAACAGGTAATATAACTATTAACACATCTAGTGGAGTTTTAGTATCTGTAATAAGCCCTAATGAAAACAAATATTCTAAAGGCACTTTTGCTCCGCAAGCTTTAGAGTTTGCCCCAGAAATTGTAAACAACACAACGTACGTACCTATTTCATTTTTCAGCGAGATTATAGGGCTTTTATATTCAACAGATGAAAATGAAAATATCGTCTTTTCTAAATACAGTATTTAAACATTTGCTCTTTTTTGTATATTGCTTTATAAAAGCTTCTTTAACAATGTTTATAATAAGACATTATCATAAATATGTTAAAGGGCTTTTTTAATTTTAAAATTATTATTTTAACCCTTCTTTTTGAGGGGTTTTTATATTGTTTTATTGTATATTAAATATGTTTTTATCAAAAAAAAACATATGATAAAACTTCTTGTAAAAAAAAGATAAATTTAAGTATTTAATTTAAGTTGATAATATTTTATTCATTAAGTATTATATTAATATACGATTTTTTTAGGAGGAAAAAAATGAAAATACAATATGAAAATATAGATAATATTTTATTGATTAAATTTTTTGGTGAAATAGATCATCACTATACAGAAGAAATGAGAAATAAAATAGATAAAGAATTTGCAAGAAATAATAGCAAAAATATTTTATTTGATTTTTCAAACGTTGATTTTATGGATAGCTCTGGTATAGGTATGATAATAGGTAGATATAAGTTATGTAATGCAAAAAATGGAGTTACTGCTGCTTTTGGGCTTAATGAAAACACAAAAAGAATTCTTGAAATATCTGGACTATTAAAATTAATCAAAATTTTTAAAACTAAAGAAAGTGCTATAGTTGCATTAGGGAGGTAAAATATATGGAAAATAGAGTTAGCTTAACAATAGATGCAAATTCCAAAAATGAATCTTTTGCAAGAGCTTGTGTTGCCTCTTTTGCTATCCAGCTAGACCCAACTTTAGAAGAAATAAACGATATAAAGATGGCAGTATCTGAAGCAGTTACAAACGCTATAATACACGGATATGATGAAAAAGGTGGCAAAATTTTTATTAATTTATGGATTATACAAAATATGTTGCATATAGAAATAATAGATAAAGGAAATGGTATAGAAAATATAAAAAAAGCTATGACACCACTTTATACATCTAAACCACATTTAGAACGCTCGGGTATGGGGTTTACCGTTATGGAGGCTTTTATGGACGAAGTTTTAGTTAAATCAAATATTAATGAAGGAACTACAGTTTACATGAACAAAAAAATATCAAAAAATTAGTGCAAGGAGGAATTTATGAATAATGATATAATACATTTAATAAAACTTGCACAAAATGGAGATAAAAAAGCTTTATCATATATTGTAGAAAACAATACAAAGCTTATTTGGAGTATTGTTAAAAAATTTTTAAACAGAGGGTATGAACCAGACGACTTATTTCAAATAGGAGCTATAGGACTTTTAAAATGCATAAAAAAATTTGATACTTCTTTTGATGTAAAATTTTCTACATATGCTGTACCTATGATAATAGGAGAAATAAAACGCTTTTTAAGAGATGACGGTATTATAAAAGTTTCTAGGTCACTTAAAGAGCTATCTATTAAAGCAAATTATTTAAAAGATACTTTAACAAAAGAAAATAATAAAGAACCAACAATAAAAGAGTTAGCAACTAGATTAAATGTTTGCCCCGAAGAGCTTATCCTTGCTTTAGACGCTAATAGAGAAGTATCTTCTATATATAGCACAGTATATGAAAAAGACGGCAAAACAGTATCTTTATTAGAAAAGATAGAATTAAAGACAGAATCTTCTGAAAATATTATTAATAAAATTGTATTAAATCAAATAATAGAATCTTTAGAAGAAAGAGAAAAAAATATTATAAAGCTTAGGTATTTTGAAGATAAAACACAGCTACAAGTTGCAAAAATAATTGGAGTTTCTCAAGTACAAATATCAAGGATAGAAAAAAAGGTACTTTCTAAACTAAAGCAATTTTTAACATAAATTATATAAACTATTTTACAAAAAAAGACAAAAAAACTTTACAAATAAGCTTTTTTATGATATATTCTCTTTGGGATGGCAATTAGCTTAAATTAGGTTGCTTGCCTTTGTGTATTTTTACACAAAGGAGGTGGTTCTATGAAAAAGTTAATATTCATAATTTTCATGACAATATTTTTTATAGTACTTACCTGTGTTAAAGTTTACTAATATTTAACACACAAATAAAAACAACCTAATTAAAGTTGTCCAGACTTTTAGGTTGTTTTAAATCAAAATAACTTTAAAAGGCAAGCAACTCTAGCTAAT
>CBCPNA010000056.1:0-27400 GCA_965120415.1 uncultured Bacillota bacterium
GCTTCTATATACTTATCAATTATTTCTTCTTTGCTTAATTTGTCTAAGTCTTCTTTACTTACTTTTTCTATACTTTGTCCTTTTCCACTTTGTTCTAGTATATATTTTTTCATTTCCTTTACTCGTTCTTTTGGCACCATAGTTAAGTAAAAATCCAATATCCCTTTTCCATCATATTGATTTTGGCTTAATATATCTTTATTCTTTTTAATATTAGGGTCAATTTTAAAAAGCTTTAACAAAAATGCTACTACTGATTCAGCTAAATCACCTTTGTCTTCAAACTCAGGTAAATCAAATGAATTTCCTCCTCTTTCAGGGGTTGTGTTCCCCTCTTGTTCTGTTGTATGCTCATTTTCTGTTATTTCTTTATTCAAACCTTTTTCATTATTTTCTTGTGAAATATTTTTATCTTTATCCAAATCATCTCTAAATTCATTAATAGCCTTTTTCATAGTATCTATATCAAGGTTATTTATATCTTTATCATATGTAGATAAAAAATAAGCATACATTAAATTCATTTTTTCTTTTTCTTCTTTATCTCCAGCCGTTAGCTTGTCTGCCGTATTATCTATTATCCCTTTAAGCGTTGGGTTATCTTCTTCCATTAGCTTGTCTGCTGTATCTTGCAATGTTTTAGTAAATATACCTACATTTTTATTATCTTCTTCCATTAGCTTGTCTATCGTATTATTAAATGTCTCTCTAAGCGTTATACTTTTATCTCCTTTAGGATTATCTTTTTCTTCTAATTTTTGTATAACATCATTAATAGCTTCTTTAAGACTTGGATCTTTTATATTATCTATTTGGCTTTTTAATTTATCTTTATCAAGCTTTTTAATAACATCATCTATTTCAAACTTTTTATTTTTAAAATCTTTAAAGCTATCATCTTTTGCTAAAACATCTTTAACATGAGTTTTAAAAGCATTATTATCTTCTTTAATCTTTCCTACAACCCTATCTATATCATCTTGTGTTATAGTGTTATCTCCATGTGCTTTTCTTGCATATTGTACAATTAAAGGTGTATCATCTTTTGTATCTTTATCTTGTCCTTTATTAAGATATTTTTGCATTTTGCTTTCGCTATCTTTAAAAGTATCTTTTATTGGTTTATTTTTATCCAAAAGCCCATCTTTTGAGCCTGCAAGCCTTTTATCTTCTCTTAAAAATTTACTAAGGTTTGCATCTTTTAAATCTTGTGATAGCTTATCTCTTGCTTTTTCTATATATCCTTTATCAGGCTCTTTTTTAATTTCATCTTTTATTTTTTCAGAAACATATTTATCAACTAGCTTATCCGGTTTTAATGCTTTTAATTTGTCTACATTTTCTCCTGTTCTTTCTTTTATGTATCTACGCATTTTTTCTTTCTCATTTTCAGACAAATTTTTTGCATATTTTTTGCTTATTTTCTTTACATCACCTTTTGCCTCTTCTTTAGCAAGATTATTTTTATCTATACCGTATAAATTAAACAAAATATCCCTTGTTAAGCTATTTAGCTTATCCTCTGAATTTCATCTTTCTTCCCCTGTGCCTCTATCTTTAACTTTATCATCTTTTGTTCCCTTTTCAGTATCTTTTGCTTTATCATCTTTTGTTCCCTTTTCAGTATCTTTTCCTGTTTTGCTAATAAAAATTTTCCTATTATCACTACTTATATTAAAATTATTGTGTTCACCCCCTGGCGTATTTTGCCCTGGAATATTTTGCTCTGGAATATTTTGCTCTGGAATATGAATGTTTACATTATTAGGATCTTTTTCTATTTTTAAAATACTGTCTTGAAGCTCTTGTGCTTTTCTATTTATCTCTTCAATTTCACTGTTAAATTTTTCAAACCCATCGTCGCCAAGTCCAAAACCAGGCTCCTTATCTCCTACTCCTTGTTGTTCTGGGCCCTTTTCATCATCCTCCCTGTTTAATGAATGCTCGTGATCTCTATCTTCAAGGTCTCTTTCCCTTTGCCTTTGTAGATCTCTATCATCTGTATCTTTGTTCTTATGCTTAGCTAATTGCTGTTTTAGATGATTATTATACACCATTAAAGCACCTATCCCTATTATAGCTGCAATAAGAATAAGTATCCCTATTGTTGGACCTAAAGTTGCTGAGTTAAAAAGACCATAGACAAATGAGCCTAGTGCTGTTGAACCTATCATAATCATTACCTCCTATACAAATTATTTTTTTAACTTATTATACCTTGATTTACATTAAATGTCAATAACCTTAAAAAATTTATTTCCTTTTATCTTAATCTATGATAAAATAAATTAAATAATAAAATAATTAAAAGGAAAGGATATATAAATGAATATAAAAAATTTTTCAAAACAATATCTAGCTATATTTATTTCTGTTTTTATAATAATATTTTTTTTATTAATCCCCCCTCCAGCCGGGCTTAACAAAATGAGTATGTATATAATAGGCGTATTTATAGCGTGCCTTTTATTATGGTTTAATAGCCTTATAGATTGGGGTAGCTTTTTTTGCATATTGCTAATTGGCTTTTTGCCTATCTATTCTTTTAAAGAAGTTTTTTATCTATCTTTTGGTAATGAAACTTTTGTCTTTTTGCTTTTAACCTTTTTATGTACATATTCTCTTTCTACAACAAATTTTTTAAAAAGATGTGCTATATTTTTTATAACCTCACCTATAGCTAAAAAGGGGGGCTGGTATTTTATTTGTTCTTTTTTTGCGTCTGTTTTATTTATTGGTTGCTTTATATCTCCGACCGTTTTATTTGTCGTATTTTTACCAATTTTAGAAGAAATATATAATGTCCTAAGCTTTAAAAAAGGGGATAAATGCGCATCCATGCTTATGCTTGGGCTTGCCTTTTGTACATCTATATCTTCAGGTATGACCCCTATAGCCCATGTTTTTAGCACACTTGCTATAGGCTTTTTTAAAGACGCAACTGGTAGCGATATAAGCTATACATATTATATGTCTTTTGCTATACCCGTTGGTATTATTTGCGCTATTTTTATGATTATTTTATTTTATTTTGTTTTAAAACCAGATATATCAAAATTAAAAAATATAGATACACAATTTTTAAAAAATAATTTACCAAAAATAGATTTAAGAGAATTACTCTCTGTTTTAATATTTTTATTTGTCGTTATTTTATGGATTTTACCAAGCTTTTTAAAAAATATTTTTCCTAATTTTTATGAAGTGATGAACAGTTTTGGTAATGCATTTCCGCCTTTAGTCGGCGTTTTGCTGCTTTCTGCTATAAATATAAAAGGTGCCCCTTTATTACCCTTTACAAAAGCTATAAAAGAAGTGCCTTGGCAAGCCCTTCTTATGACCGCCGCAACCCTTGCCTTAGGCTCTGCTATAACAAATGATGCTTTGCTTATAAAGCAATTTTTAGCAGATTTTTTTAATAAAAATTTAATAAATTTAACACCATTTTTTATTACATCTGCTTTTGTTATATGGGCTTGTATACAGACTAACTTTTCTTCTAATTTAGTCACAGTTACTGTTGTTTCTAATATAGCTTTATCGTTTTTGCTTAATTCAGATACAAATGTTAATATTAAAGCTTGCCTAGCTTTAATAGGCATGATATCTTCTTTTGCCTTTGCAACCCCTCCATCTATAGCTCATATAGCTATAGCTAGTAGCACCGGCTTTACAAACACTAAGCAAATGTTTTTGTACGGTAGCCTTCTTGCATTATTTGCTATTTTGGTAGCAATCTTTGTAGGCTATCCTATAGCAAATTGTATTGCGTATTAAATCTTTTGTCTTTGCAATTTTTCTAATAAATGCTGAATAAAGTATTTATGCAGTAACTTTTTATATTATTTGCTATATTTCAGCTGTATTTATACTACACAACCAAAACTCCATCTTCTCGCACTATCTTTACATATTATACCCTTTTCTAGCCATCTTTACATACTGTAATCTCATTTTACATTATTTACTATTTTTACATACAATATTTATACAAAACAACCTTTCTTACACTATCTGCTCTTTTCTAACCATCTTTTTATAATATTTTATAATAAATTATAATATATAATAAAAAAAGTCTAATTTTAAAGGCACCCTATGTTATCAAACGCCTTTATATAGTAGCCTACAGCAAATTTTGCCACACAAAAAAAAGTCCACTTCTAAATGGACTTTTCTCTTGACAATCTAACAATTTAACCATTAGATTATTAATTAAGCAAACTTTTAAATATGCAACAAAGCATATAAGTTAATTTATTTTATTAAAGCTTTTATAATAGTGCATTATATAATACCCAAAAGTATATTATATCAAGCTTAACGCACTTTTTTTGTAACTTTATTAGAACGCAAGCATCTTGTACAAACGCTAATAGTTTTAACAGTACCATTTTGGATAACTTTAACTTTTTTGATATTAGGTTTCCATATCCTATTAGCTCTTCTTGAAACCTGGCTTCTTGTAATGCTTATTCTATGTCCAGTAAGGATAGATTTGTCACAAACGGCACATTTAGCCATTTAAAACACCTCCGTTATATATTTAATTTAATCAATACTTTAAATATTCTAGCATATATTTTAAAAAAAATCAATACAAAACTAACTTTTTTAAACCCTCCCTATCCACAACTCTTGAAAATACTTAATAATAATGTTATAATGTAAAAAAAATATAAAGGAATTTTGCTTATGTTTAATGTATATGATACTTTATTAGAGCGTGGCTTTATAGAACAATCTACAAACGATGATAAAGTGCGCTCGCTTTTAAATAATGAAAAAATCACTTTTTATATAGGTTTTGACCCAACTGCTGATAGCTTAACTGCTGGGCATTTTTTAACAATTATGGCAACTAGCTATTTGCAAAAGGCTGGGCATCGCCCTGTTATTTTGGTTGGTGGGGGCACTGGTATGGTAGGCGACCCCTCTCATAGGACAGATATGCGCCAGATGATGACCGAAGATACTATCCAGCATAATGTAAATAGATTTAAAGAGCAATTGTCCAGATTTATTGATTTTTCTGATGATAAAGCTATTATTGTTAATAATGCTAGCTGGCTTAAAGATTTAAACTATATCGATTTTATTAGAAAAGTAGGGGTACACTTTTCAGTCAACCGTATGTTAACTGCCGAGTGCTTTAAATCACGTTTTGAAAGAGGGCTTTCTTTTTTTGAATTTAACTATATGATTATGCAAAGCTATGATTTTTTGCAATTAAATAAAACTTATGATTGCAAATTGCAATTAGGGGGTAGCGACCAATGGTCTAATATAATAGGTGGTATAGAGCTTATTAGGCGTATGGAGCAAAAAGACGCTTACGGGCTTACTCTAAAGCTTTTAACAACAAGCGACGGGGTAAAAATGGGCAAAACGCAAAAAGGAGCTATATGGCTTGCTAAAGATAAGACAAGCCCTTATGATTTTTATCAATATTTTAGAAATGTTGCCGATACAGATGTTAAAAAGTTTTTATTACTCCTTACATTTTTACCTACAGATAAAATTAATAGCCTATGCGCACTAGAAGGGCAAGCCCTTAACAAAGCTAAAGAAGTATTAGCATTCGAAATAACAAAGCTTGTACACGGCGAAGACGAGGCTACAAAAGCCCTAAACGCTGCTAAAGCTTTGTTTGAAGGTGGGGCTAAATCTTTAGATACTCCTTCTACAACCCTTGATAAAGATATATTTAAAGATGGTATTAATATTTTAGATTTATTATTTAATATAAAGCTAACTCCATCTAAAGCCGAAGCAAGAAGGCTAGTGCAACAAGGTGGTATAAAAGTTAATAACCAAAAAATAGATGATATCACATTTAATATAACATTAAATGATTTTGAAAATGGAGAAATTTTAATACAAAAAGGTAAAAAGACTTTCCATTATGTAAAAATAAAATAAGCTGGATAATATCCAGCCTTTTTATTCCTATTTACCCCCAAAAGCCTTTTTAAACCTTTCCATACCTTCTTTTGTCTTTTCTCTATCGCCAAAAGCTGATAGCCTAAAATATCCTTCTCCATTTTTTCCAAAACCAACCCCCGGTGTACCTACAACTGCTATTTCATTTAGCATTTTATCAAAAAATGCCCATGAATCTATCCCCCCCGGGCATTCAAACCATATGTAAGGAGAATTTATCCCACCATAGTATATTATACCACATTCTTCCATAGTTTTTGCTATAATATTTGCATTTTCTTTATAATAGCCTATAATATCTTTTGCATTTTGCATACCTTCTTTTGAAAATACAGAAGATGCACCTTTTTGTATAATGTAAGAAACGCCGTTAAATTTTGTTGTTTGTCTTCTGTTCCACATTTTGTTAAGGCTCATTTCTCCTTTAGCTGTTTTAAATACAAGGTCTGTAGGCACTATAGTGTATCCACATCTTGTACCGGTAAAGCCTGCTGTTTTGGAAAGGGAACAAAATTCTATAGCACATTTTTTAGCCCCCTCTATTTCAAATATGCTTGTTGGCAAGCTTGCATCTGATATAAAGCATTCATAAGCAGCATCAAATAATATAACTGCATCATTTCTTAAAGCATAATCTACCCACTGTTTTAGCTGGTCTTTATTATAAACTGCCCCTGTTGGGTTATTAGGCGAACATAAATATATCAAATCTGCTTTTTGGCTATAATCTGGAAGAGGTAAAAAGTCGTTTTCTTTATTAGCATCTATATATACTATGTTTCTTCCGTTCATTATATTTGTATCTACATAAACTGGATAAACTGGGTCTGGTATTATAACAGTATTTTCAACAGAAAATAAATCTGTTATATTGCCTGTATCTGATTTTGCTCCGTCTGAAACAAAAATTTCTTCTATTTTTAAATCTATATTTTTGGTTAAATAATATTCTTTAATGCTATTTCTTAAAAATTCGTACCCTTGTTCTGGGCCATATCCTTTAAAGGTATCTTGCCTTGACATGTCCAAAACGCCCTCTTCTAAAGCAGCTATAACATTTTTGGTTAAAGGCTTTGTAACATCTCCTATACCAAGCCTTATAACCTCTTTATCTGGATTTTGCTTTATAAAATTGTTTACCCTTTTTGCTATATCTGAAAATAGGTAACTTTCTTTAAGATTTAAATAATTTTCATTTAATTTTGGCATATAAAAGCCTCCTTATTATTTGTTAAAAAGCTTAGTTTTACCTTTCATATAAGGTATTAAAACTTCTGGTATATTAACAGAACCGTCTTTATTTTGGTAATTTTCTAATATAGCAGCAACAGTTCGCCCAACGGCAAGCCCACTTCCGTTTAATGTATGGACAAATTTTGCTTTATCATTAACATTAGCTTTAAACTTAATGTTAGCCCTTCTAGCTTGAAAATCTTCAAAATTAGAGCAGCTTGATATTTCTACGTATCTATTATAGCTAGGCATATAAACTTCTATATCATATGTCATAGCAGAAGAAAAGCCTAAATCTCCTGCACAAAGCCTAACTACCCTATAAGGAAGCTTTAAAGCTTTTAATATATTTTCTGCATCTTCTGTAAGCTTTTCTAATTCTTCATAAGACTTTTCTGGCAATGTAAATTTAACAAGCTCTACTTTATTAAACTGATGTTGCCTTATAACCCCTTTCGTATCTCTCCCTGCTGCTCCTGCCTCTGCTCTAAAGCAAGCTGTATAAGCACAATGGCTAATAGGCAAAATATTTTCTTCTAATATTTCATCTCTGTAAAGATTAGTAACCGGCACTTCGGCTGTAGGCACAAGATAATAGCTAGTATCTTTTATTTTGAACATATCTTCTTCAAATTTAGGCAATTGCCCTGTACCTTGCATGCTATCTTTATTTACAATTTGCGGAGGTAATATTTCTGTATAACCATGGCTTTCTGTATGCATATCTAGCATAAAATTTATCAAAGCTCTTTCAAGCATAGCCCCCTCTTTTTTGCATATAGTAAACCTTGAGCCTGTTATTTTAGCCGCTCTTTTAAAATCAAAAATATCTAGCTCTTCTCCTATAACCCAATGGGGCTTTATTTCAAAATCAAAGCTAGGAGGAGTTAAAAAGGTTCTTATTTCTTCATTCTCTGTATCGTCTATCCCAGGCTTTACCCTTTCATTAGGGGTATTAGGTATAGCCAAAAGCAAAAGCTTTATTTCTTCATCTAGTGCTTTTACCTGTTCGTCTAGTGCTTTTATGTTATCAGAAAGCCTTTTCATATCTTCCATAATAGGGGCTATATCTTTGCCCTCTTTTTTAAAAATAGGTATATTTTTACTTGTTATATTTTGTTTATTTTTAAGTTCTTCTACCTCTGTTAAAAGCTCTCTTCTTTTTTTGTCAAGTGGTAAAACCTTTTCTATATTATAATCTTTATTTCTTTTATCTAATGCCTTTTTTACACCTTCAAAATCCTCTCTTATCCTTTTAATATCTAGCATTTTACCACTCCCTTAATAAAATATAATAATAGCGTCACAAAAAGCTTTAAATCTGTTATATAGTATTATACAGTATGTTTTTTATTTTTTCAAGTTAATTTTTAATATTTTTTATATATACTTTTGTAAAAAAATATTATATAATAATATATATTGTATACTATCATTGAGAGGTAATATTAATGAAAAAAACAAAACGTTTTCAAAAATTATTTATTATTTTTATTTTATTTATAATTATTTTAACCATTTTTATTTTAATTAAACCTTATATGCCAAATTTTCAAAAAATAGATTATAAAGAAAGCCTTAACCTAGAACAAGACGATGTTATCTTGCTTTTTAACAACGATAATGTCGATATAGAAAGTAAAGCTATAATAGAAGATGACGAAATATTTTTACCGGTTGATTTTATTAAAAAATATGTCGACGAATATATATTTTGGGATGAAAATGAAAATAAGCTTACTATAACAACAGAAAATAACGTAATACGCATGCAAACAGAAGAGCTAGAATATTTTGTTAACAACGAGCCTTTAAGCCTTGATGTACCTATATACAATATAGACTCTATAGCTTATATACCATACAGCTTTTTAAAAGAATTTTATTCTAATTTTGATTTTGAAATAATATCTTCACCTTCTCTCAAAACAACTGTCGATATAAAGCAAAAAGATTTAGAAGAAAAGCATTATTCTTTAAAAAGAGGGGCAAAATTAAGAACAGAACCTTCTGAAAAAGCTCCTATAATAGCAAAATATAAAGATTTAATCTTGACAAACGATGTTATACTAGTTTCTGAACAAGAAGACTTTTATAAAATCAAAACATATGAGGGCTATGTAGGTTATGTAAACAAAAGATATTTGATAGAAAGCGAAATAAATACAAATCAAAATAACGCTAAAGAAGATACAGAAGCTATAGAAGATACAGAAAGCACAGAAAATAGCTCTGATGAAAAACTAATTATCGTTTTTGACCAAGTGACAACTTTTGCAGCCAACCGTACAGAAAGCAGAAGAACATACCATGAAGGGGTAGATGTATTAGTTCCTACATGGTTTTCATTTGAAAATACAGACGGCGATATAATAAATATAGCAGATAAAAGCTATGTAGAATGGGCTCACCAAAATGGCTATGAGGTGTGGGCGCTTTTAACAGACAATTTTGATAGCGAAATATCACATGCTATTCTTTCTTCTACCTCTGTTAGAGAACATGTTATAAAGCAGCTTTTGGCTTTTGTTTCTCTTTATAATCTAGACGGTATTAATATAGATTTTGAAAGTGTACCAACCGATGATGGAGACTATTATATACAATTTTTAAGAGAGCTTGCCCCTCTTTTAAAACAGCAAGGGACAACCTTATCAGTCGATTTATTTGTGCCAAAACCATGGACAGAGCATTATCAAAGAGAAGAAGTAGGCAAGATTGTCGATTATGCAATAGTTATGGGCTATGATGAGCATTATTCAGGCTCAGAAACATCAGGCAGCGTCGCTTCTATATCGTGGTCTAATGAAGCTATTGTATCTTCTCTTAAGGAAAATATACCTAATGAAAAGCTAATCTTAGGTATACCATTTTATACAAGAATATGGACAGAAATAACATTAGAAGACGGCACTACAGAATTATACTCTAAAGCTTATGCTATGGAAGATGCGTATAACTTTATAATAGATAAAGAGGGCGAATTTGTATGGCTTGAAGATATGGGGCAATATTATGGAGAGGTTACAGAAGGCAATACAACATATAAAGTATGGCTTGAAGAAGAAGAAAGCGTTAAAAAAAGGCTTGAGCTTGTTTTAAGATACGATATAGCAGGGTGCGCCGCTTGGAAAAGAGGGCTAGAAAAAGAAAGCATATGGAGCGTATTAGAAAATACTTTAAAATAATTAGAAAAAGTTTTTAAAATTTGAAAGAAGTTTTATTATGCAAAATTTTAATAATTTAACATTAGAACAAAAAATATATTCTTATGAAAAAGAATATACAGCAATAGGTATAGGTAATTGCAAGCCTTTTTACCATCTTAAAAAGCGTTTAGAAAATACAGATACCCCTTTTGTAAAAAAAGATATAAATAAAAGAATTTATCCTAAATATTCAAGAGAAACAGCCAAAAGTATTATAGCTATAGCCTTTAGCTATAATAAAAAATATGTAGGTAAACTTGATAACAGATTAAGGGGCAAAATATCTATAGGGGCAATAGGCACAGATTATCATGTTTTGGTTAAAAATGAGCTTTTAAAAATAAGAGATGAGCTAGGTTTGCACGGCGACGCTTTTGTAGATACCGGCTATCTTGTAGATAGAGAAGTTGCTAAAAGATGTAAACTTGGGGTAATAGGCAAAAATTTCAATTTAATAAATGAAAAGCTAGGCTCTATAGTTTATTTAGGCTATTTATTAGTCGATGAAGTTTTAAAGCCTACAAGACAAACAAAAGCTTTTAAAAAATTTAAAAATAATATTTGCAAAAATTGTGATATATGTATAAAAGCTTGCCCTGGAGGTGCTATAAAAAAAAGGTTCGATTACAAAAATTGTATATCTTATTTAACCCAATGCAAAACACTTTCTACAGAAAGAGAAAAAGCTTTAATAGGCAAGCAAATTTACGGCTGTGACATATGCCAAAAAGTTTGCCCTTATAATAAAGATAAATTTTATGAAAAAATAGAAGATATAGATTTATTTTACCCAGATATAGAAAAACTTTTGTTTATATCTAATGCAGAATTTGAAAATAGCTATAAAAAATCATCTAGTGGCTGGAGAGGCAAAAAGATTTTACAAAGAAACGCTATAATAGCATTAGCAAATGATATATATAAAGATGAAAGCATAGCCCTTTTAAAAAAGGTTATAGAACATGATAAAAGAGAAGATATAAAACAATATGCAATATGGGCTATAGATAAATTAAATAAAAAAAAGAGGTAAAACATGGGCTATTTTAATTCTCGTGGGCTACGTGGTAGCAATTTAGAGCATTTTATAAATATTACAAATAATGTATATAAAGAAAATAATTTGGCAATAATTCAAAAGATACCAACCCCTATTACCCCTATAAAAATAAATAAACAAGACAAAACTATCAGCCTTGCTTATTTTAATGAAAAAAGCACTGTCGATTATATAGGGGTTGTACAAGGTATACCTGTATGTTTTGATGCCAAAGAAACAAGCAAGCCCTTTTTGCCCTTCCAAAATATACATAACCATCAAGTAGAATTTATGGAAACTTTTGAAAAGCAAAAGGGCGTTGCCTTTATATTAGTGTATTTTAAGCTTTATGACAAATATTTTTATTTGCCCTTTAAAATTTTTAAAAAATGGTGGGCTAATAAAGATACCGGTAGAAAATCTATCCCCTTTAATGACTTTCCTTTAAAATATGAAATAAAATTTAACCCTAAATTTTATATACACTATTTACAAGCATTAAATACATACCTAAAAGATGAAAATTTATAAAGGAGTGTATTTAAATGAGGGTGTTTATATTTCTTCTTTCTTTTATTTTAGTTGGTTGCCAAAATAATATTAATGAAGAAATTGTAGAAGCAAGCCTTGAAAGTTATTCTTCAAATATAGAGCTTTATAACCTATATTTAAAAAATGATTCTTACACATTAAATAAATATGAACAAGAAGAAAATGTATATTTAGGCATTTATTTAAAAGATGCTACAGGCGACTTTATAATAGATTTTGAAAGCACTACTAACACAAGTCATAGCATATATCTATATAATTTAAAGCTAGATGAAAGCTTTCCTCTTTCTTTTGTTTTAAACTGCTATTCTAAAAATAAAGTACCTTTTATAACAATTTTACCTCCAGACGACATTACAAAAACTTACGACAAAACTATATTAAAAAATCTAGCTAAAGAATTTGGCAATTTAAATATACCTATATTTGTTAACTTTTACCCTTTAGATCAAAATTTAGCCCAAACTCCTACCGCTTACAAGCAATTTTTTAAAGAAGCCAAAATATATTTTGATATGTATGCATCTAACGTATCTTTTGTTTGGACTATAGATGAAAGCTATGTATACGACTACAGCACATATTACCCTGGCGATGAATATGCAGATTGGGTAGGTATAAATATTTTTGAAAATATAGAAGATGAAGATTTAAACATAATATTTGATACACTTGATATATTTTATAACACATTTCAAAATATAAAACCTATAGCTATATCAAACCTTGGTATTTCCCATTTTTCTAACAGTAGCTATAAATATAATATAAATACAAAAATAGATGAGCTTGAGCGTTTTTATAGCTATATTCCTTCTAAATATCCTCAAATAAAGATGATTAATTATATAAACGATTCTGCTTATAGAAATAATGAAAATTTATCTATTTACCAAAACTATTCTTTAACAGATAGCAAAAATGTTTTAAAAGCCTATCAAGATTTAATTTCTAACAAAATATTTAAAACTTATGTTAGCCTAAATACAGAAAATAAAGCTTATGCCCAAAAAATAAAAATGCCATTTTTGGTATATAAAAAAGATGATTCTTTTTTTATAGATGAAAGTGCTGTTATTAAGCTTGGCTATGAAGATTATTTAAATACATTAAGCACATCTTTGATAGATAACAAAACTTTATATAACCTAAATGAGCTTACAAGCCTACTTGATATAAATATCACTATCGATACAGAAAATAAAAATATTATTTTAGATTAATACTATTATAAAACAAAAAAAGTAAATATAAATTTGTATTGACATGCTTTTTATACTATTGTATTATTTATATATACTATAGCCTGTCTGCCTTTTGCAGAGGGCTTATTATTAAATTTCGAAAAGAGGATTTTATGGAAAAAGTTATAAATGGATATAATATAGCAACAGGTATTAAAGATAACCTTAAAAACACAGTTAGCAAGCTTAATAAAAAGCCTTGTCTTGCTATAATAATTTTAGGTAATGATACTGCTAGTCATATTTATATAAAAAATAAAATTATCGCTTGTGATTACATAGGTATTAAATATAAAAAATTTGCTCTTCCAGAAGATACAAAAGAAGAAGAGCTTTTAGCCTTAATAGATAGCTTAAATAACGATAAAGATATAAACGCTATATTAGTCCAGCTCCCTCTGCCTAAACATATTAATGAAGAAAATGTATTTTTAAAGATTAACCCTTTAAAAGATGTAGATGGCTTTACTCCATTTAATAAAGGGCTATTATTAAATAGTAGCCCTTCTTTTATCCCTTGTACCCCTCTTGCATGTTTAACGCTTTTAGAATATAAAAATATAGATTTAAATTACCAAAATTGCCTTATTATAGGTAGAAGCAATATAGTAGGGCGTCCTCTTTTTCCCCTGCTTTTAAGCAAAAACGCAACTGTTACAATAGCCCATTCCAAAACAAATAATCTTGATACATTAACCAAAAACGCCGACGTAATATTTATTGCTATAGGCAAGCCTCACTTCTTAACTAGTGATATGATAAAAAAAGATGCTATAATTATTGATGTAGGCATTAATAGATTGCAAGACGGCACAATAGCTGGCGACTGCCATTTTGATAGCTGTTATGAAAAGGCAAAATATATAACCCCAGTACCTAAAGGGGTTGGGGCTATGACTGTTGCTATGCTTATGCAAAATTGCATAAAAGCTTATCATTTACAAAACAAAAAGGAGAATTAAATTGATTGATAATATAAAAATATCGTTTATATCTTTAGGTTGCGACAAAAACTTAATAGATAGCGAAATTATGCTTGGGCTTATAGATGAAGCTGGATACAAAATAACCCAAAACGAAGAAGAGGCAGATATAATAATTGTGAATAGCTGTGGCTTTAAAGCAGATGCAAATGAAGAAGGTATAGAAAATATATTGCGTGTTGCTGATTACAAATTTACCGGCAAATGTAAGGGGCTTATTTTGGCTGGATGTATGGCACAACGCTATAAAGAAGAAATATTTGAAAATTTACCTGAAGTCGACGCTATAGTCGGCACTAGCGATTTTGAACAGATTATTACCGTTATAAAAAGCTTACTTTCTGGGCAAAAAAGGATAAAGCTTATATCAAGTAATAATAAAAAACTTAATGAAAACAATTCTCTCAAAAGACTTGTTACAACAACAGGCGGCTTTGCTTATCTTAAAATAGCAGAAGGCTGCGACAAAAGATGCACCTATTGCACTATACCTTCTATAAGGGGCAATTTTAGGAGCAGAAGTATGGAAAGCCTATTAGATGAAGCTAACTTTTTAGTAAAGCAAGGAGTTAAAGAAATAATACTAGTTGCACAAGATACATCCTTATACGGCACAGATTTATATAATGGTAAAAAGATGCTAGCAAGCCTTTTACAAAATCTAGCCAAAATCAAAGATTTAGACTGGATAAGGATATTATATTGTTATCCAGAACATATAGACGATGAGCTTATAGAAGAAATAGCAAGCAATAAAAAAGTATGCAACTATATAGATATGCCTATCCAGCACGCTGACGATAAAATTTTAAAGCTAATGGGGCGTAAAAGTACAAGACAATCTATAGAACAAACTATTTTAAAATTAAAAGAAAAAATACCAGATATATGTATAAGGACAACTTTTATGGTTGGCTTTCCTAATGAAACTGAAAAAGAATTTCAAAATCTTTTAGATTTTATCAAAAAAATAGAATTTGATAGGCTTGGGGTTTTTACATATTGCCGTGAAGAAAATACCCCCTCTTACAATATGCAAAATCAAGTTGAAGAAGATATTAAAATAGAAAGGCAAAATATTATTTTACAAGCCCAAAAAGATATTTCTTTAAAAAAATGTAAACAATTTATAGGCAAAACCCTTAAAGTTATAGTAGAAGGCAAAATAGAAGAAGATAATATATATTGTGGAAGAAGCTTTAGAGATTGTTATGAAATAGACGGTTTTGTATTTTTTGAAAACACTACATCTGCCCCTCTTATATCAGGCGAATTTTATAATATAAAAATAACAGATGCTTATGAATATGATTTAATAGGAAATATTGTTTTTTAAAGGAGTTTTGCTATGAATTTGCCTAACAAGCTAACTATATTTAGGATTATTTTAATACCGTTTGTTATCATTTCTCTTTTATGCGATTTTATCCCTTTAGATTTACAAATAAGAAGGTATATAGCCCTTTTTATATTTATAATAGCCTCATTAACAGATGCCCTGGACGGCTATATAGCAAGAAAGTACAACCTAATAACAAACTTTGGCAAGTTTTTAGACCCCCTTGCTGACAAGATTTTAGTCATATCTACAATGATTGCTTTAATAGCTATAAAAGATGCTGTTGTTTTATTAAGCCCTTTTGTTGTTATAATAATAGTTATAAGAGAATTTATTATAACAGGATTTAGGATAATAGCTATAGAAAAGCAAGTTGTTATACCAGCTTATATATCTGGCAAGATTAAGACTATTTTTCAAATGTTTATGGTTATATTTTTATTAATTAATATAGATAACAACATTTTTATATATATTACATATTTTTTAATATATGTTTCTTTATTTTTAACTATATATTCTCTATTTGAATATATAATAAAAAATAAAAATGTACTAAAAGATTAAAATTACTAGGTTAAGGGTAATATAATATAAAAAGGAGTTGATTTTATGATAGCAGAAATTATCTCTGTTGGTACAGAGCTTTTATTAGGAGAAATATTAAATACAAACTCCATGTTTTTATCAAAAGAACTTGCCAAAATAGGCATTAATGTTTATAACCATACTACCGTTGGAGATAATGCTAATAGGCTTTTTAAAACAATAGAGCATGCTTTTAGCCGTGCTGATATTATAATAACAACAGGAGGGCTTGGCCCTACAGATGACGATATTACAAAAGAGGTTGTATGCAAGTATTTTAACAAAGAGCTTGTATTAAATAAAGATGCACTTGACAATTTAAAAAAATATTTTAATAAAAATGAAGATATACCAAAATCTAATTTAAAGCAAGCTAATTTGCCAAAAGATTGCACAGTATTTTTAAATGATAACGGTACTGCCCCCGGCTTTATGATAGAACAAGATAGCAAAATAGCTATAGTACTCCCTGGGCCTCATGAAGAAGTATGCCCTATGTTTTTAAAGGTGCTACCTTATCTTTTAAAAAAGAGCGATAAAGTCTTTCTTTCTAAAAGCATTAATTTATGTGGTATAGGAGAAAGTGCCGCTTCTGAAATGATACAAGATTTAATGCAAAATGCTAAAAACCCTACTATAGCCCCTTATGCATCAAATAATTATGTTAGATTTAGAATTACTGCAAACGCTAAAGATGAAATACAAGCTAAGTATTTGATAGACAAAACAAAAGAAGATTTATACAAAATATTTAAAGACTATATTTTTAGTGAAGATGATGAAAGTATGGAAGAAACAATTGTTAATTTATTAAAAAAGAATAATTTAACAATAGCAACTGCCGAATCTTGTACAGGGGGGCTTTTGGCTGCTAAAATTATAAATGTGCCTTCAGCGTCTTCTGTATTTTTAAATGGAATTGTATGCTATAGCAATGAAAGTAAAATAAATATGATAAATGTTTCTGAAAGCACTATTTTAAAGCATAGCGCTGTTAGTAAAGAAACAGCTCTAGAAATGGCAAACGGTATAAAAAATATTTCTAATACATCTATTGGACTTTCTATAACAGGATTTGCTGGAGGCTCTAAAGAAGAAAAGCATACAGGGCTTATATATTTAGCAATAGCGTATCCAGCAAAAAATATACAAATTTGCCAAAAATTTTTGCTAAAAGGCAATAGAAATAAAATAAGAGAAAAGGCAGTTATGCTATCTTTTTATGAATTATTTAAAATATTAAAATAAAGGAGATTAATATGGCTGAAAAAAAATCTAAAGAAAGTGTACAAAATAACATAGCAAAAGGACGTGAAGAAGCGCTTAAAAATGCACTTTCTCAAATAGAAAAACAATTTGGTAAAGGCGCTGTAATGAAGCTTGGAGAAAACTTTCAAGCTAATAAAGTTGAGGTTGTACCTTCGGGCTCTTTAAGCCTGGATATAGCTCTTGGGGCTGGCGGTATACCAAAAGGAAGAATTATAGAAATATACGGCCCTGAATCTAGCGGTAAAACAACTGTAGCTCTACATATGATAGCAGAGGTACAAAAAGCAGGCGGTATAGCTGGCTTTGTCGATGCAGAGCATGCCCTAGACCCCGTTTATGCAAAAAATATTGGCGTTAATGTAGATGAGCTTTATATATCCCAGCCAGATGACGGCGAACAAGCATTAGAAATAACAGAAACAATGGTTCGTTCTGGCGCTATTGATATTATTATTGTCGATTCTGTTGCAGCTTTAGTGCCTAAATCTGAAATAGACGGTACAATGGGCGATTCTCATATGGGGCTTCAGGCAAGGCTTATGAGCCAAGCTTTAAGAAAGCTTACTGCTATAACCTCTAAAAGCAAATGCATCGTTGTTTTTATAAATCAATTAAGAGAAAAAATTGCTTCTGGCTTTTCTATGGGACCTTCAGAAACAACAACAGGTGGGCGTGCATTAAAATTTTACGCATCTATAAGAATAGATATAAGAAAAGGCGAACCTATAAAGCAAGGTACAGAATTAATAGGCGCTAGAACAAAAGCAAAAATTGTTAAAAATAAAATTGCCCCTCCATTTAAAACAGTAGAATTTGATGTTATATACGGAAAAGGTATATCTCACGCTGGCGATGTGTTAGAAATTGCGTCTGATATAGGTATTGTTACAAAAGGCGGAGCGTGGTATTCTTACGGCGATACTAAGCTTGGGCAAGGTAGAGAAAACGCAAAAAAAGCCTTGCTTGAAAACCCAGCTATGCTAATAGAAATAGAAAACGCTGTTAGAAAACATTATGATTTGCCAGAGCTTTCACAGCTTGAAAAAGATATGCTTTCTGAAAAAGCCACTTTAACAGATGAAGATACCGAAAATGCTCTAAACGACCCAGAATTTAATAAAAATTTTAATGAAGATGAATTAGAAAACTTTTTTGCTGAAGATGCTTTAAATATAGAAGAAGATTAAGCTACATAAATTACCCTTTAAAGCCCATTTTTAACATATGGGCTTTAAAATTTTAAAAATTTGTAATATTTTTTTTAAAAAACTCTTGACAAATTTATTAAATAATGTTATTTTTATTCTAAGCTAGCACTCATTATAGTAGAGTGCTAACAATTACTTTAACTCAGTTTAAGGAAGTGATTTTTTGGATCTTAATAAGCGTAAAATCAAAATATTAGAGGCTATTATTACAGATTATATAAAAACTGGCGAACCTATAGGCTCAAGGACTATTGCTAAAAAATATGATTTAGGTATTAGCTCCGCTACAATAAGAAACGAAATGAGCGATTTAGAAGAGCTTGGACTTATTATGCAGCCTCACACTTCTTCTGGGCGTGTCCCTTCGGATAAAGGCTATAGGCTTTATGTAGATAAATTTATGAATAATATAAAGCTATCTGAAGAAGAAATATCTTTTTTAAAAAATATTATTTATGAAAATATAAACCATATAGATTATCTTATGGAGCAGACTGCTAAAGCGCTATCTATTTTAACCAACTACACAACTATAGTTTCTAAGCCAAAAGTTAAAGATTTTTCTATAAAAAATATCCAGCTTATGCCTTTAGATGAAAGCTCCATCATAGCAACTTTAGTAACAAATAATAAAGAAATAAAAAACATCATTATAAACACTACAAACAACTTTTCTCAACAAAAGCTCCTTGATATTTCTGCAAATATTTGCAACATATTTAAGACCAATTCCTTAGACTATATTAAACAAAGTATCATCCCTTCAGAACAAAATGACTTTATTAAAACTATTTTAAAAGAAATTTTTAATTTATTTAATAATGAAGAACAAATAAAATTTTATACAAGTGGGGTTAACAATATTTTAGATTATCCAGAATTTAGCAATATAGAAAAGGCAAAATCTATCTTCCAGACTTTTGAAGAAAAAGACATTTTTATAAACATATTTAATACAAATAACTATGAGCATACAAACCCTATACAAATTGTTATAGGTAATGAAAACGCTATAGAGCCGCTTAAAGATTGTAGCATTGTTAAAACAAATTACAAAATAGCAAATGCAAGCGGTACAATAGGTATTATTGCCCCTACACGTATGGATTATGCAAAGACTGTTAGCATTTTAAACGAAATTATAAAACATATAGACACGGTGCTTAAAGGCCTGCCACCTGATTAATTATATTTAGAAAGGATTTAATATGAAAGATTTTGATAACAATAATAATATCAATGATGAAGATATTGATATTTTAAATGAAGAAAATGAAAATATTGAAGATAATGAACATAATAGCGATAGTCCAGAAAATGAAAAAAAGCCTTTAAAACAAGCTATGCAAAACGCTAAAGATAAAAAACAAAAAAATAATGACATAACTTTAGAAGAGGCTTTAAAGCTAAAGCTTGCAAAAGCAGAAAAGCTTTCTGAAGAATATTTAGACAAATTAAAAAGAACACTTGCCGAATTTGACAATTTTAGAAAGAGGACTAATCAAGAAAAAGACTCTATGTTCGAAAACGGCGCTATTTTTGCTATAGAAAAGCTTTTGCCTATATTAGACAATTTTGAAAGAGCAATAGGCTCTATAAAAGAAGAAGATAAAGAAAGCGCTGTATATAAAGGAGTTGTCATGATATATAAACAAATGCAAGATGCATTCACTAGCATAGGCATTTCTGAAATAGAGGGCGAAGGCTCTGCATTTAACCCTAATATCCATAATGCTGTTATGCATATAGATGACGATACTTTAGAAGAAAATGTTGTAGCTGAAGTTTTGCAAAAAGGCTATAAATATAAAGAAAAAGTCATAAGACCTAGCATGGTTAAAGTTGCTAATTAATTTAAAGGAGGAAATAAAAATGGGTAAAATAATAGGTATAGATTTAGGTACAACAAACTCTTGTGTTGCTGTTATGGAAGGTGGGCAACCTGTTGTTATAGCTAATAGCGAAGGAGCAAGAACAACCCCTTCTATAGTCGGTTTTACAAAAACAGGAGAAAGACTAGTTGGAGAAACAGCAAAAAGGCAGGCAGTTACTAATGTTGCTGGTACAGTTATATCTATAAAAAGGCATATGGGTACCGATTATAAATTTGAAAATGAAGATAAAAAATATTCTCCACAAGAAATTTCTGCTATGATTTTACAAAAATTAAAAAAAGATGCAGAAAGCTATTTAGGCGAACCTGTGACAGAGGCTGTTATAACAGTGCCAGCTTACTTTTCTGATAGCCAGCGCCAAGCAACAAAAGATGCTGGTAAAATAGCTGGACTTGATGTTAAACGTATTATAAATGAACCTACTGCCGCTGCTTTAGCATATGGACTTGACAATGAAAAAGAACAAAAAATAATGGTATACGATTTAGGTGGGGGTACATTTGACGTATCTATTATAGAAATTGGCGATGGGGTTATAGAAGTTTTGGCAACAAGCGGTAACAACCATTTAGGAGGCGACGATTTTGATGAAAAAATAATAGATTATCTTGTAGATGAATTTAAAAAAGCAGAAAATCTAGATTTAAGACAAGATAAAATGGCTATGCAACGTCTTAAAGAGGCAGCAGAAAAAGCTAAAAAAGAGCTCTCTTCTGCTACAACAACAAATATAAACTTGCCATATATTACAATGAATCAAGATGGACCTAAACATATAGATTTAACATTAACAAGAGCAAAATTTGAAGAGCTTACTAACGATTTAGTTTTAAAAACTTTAGAACCAGTTAGAAATGCTTTAAAAGATGCTGATTTAGAAGCAAGTGATTTAGACAAAATATTATTAGTCGGTGGGTCAACACGTATACCAGCAGTACAAGAAGAAGTTAAAAAAATAACTGGTAAAGATCCATTTAAAGGTATTAATCCAGATGAGTGCGTTGCGCTTGGAGCATCTATACAAGGTGGTAAACTTGCTGGAGATGAAGGGGCTGGCTCTATATTACTTCTTGATGTAACCCCTCTTTCTTTAGGTATAGAAACTGCTGGAGGTGTTTCTACCGTTCTTATACCACGTAATACAACTATACCAACTAACAAAAAACAAGTGTTTTCAACTTACGCTGATAATCAAACAGCAGTTGATATAAGAATAGTACAAGGCGAACGCCCTATAGCACGTGATAACAAAGAACTTGGGCAATTTAGGCTAGACGGCATTGCTCCTGCGCCACGTGGTATACCACAAATAGAGGTTACATTTGACATAGACGCAAACGGTATTACTACCGTTTCTGCTAAAGATTTAGGCACTGGTAAAGAACAAAATATAACAATAACTTCTAGCACTAATTTAAGCGATGCAGAAATAGAAAAAGCGATGAAAGAAGCAGAACAATACGCTGAACAAGATTCTAAAAGAAAAGAGGCAGTCGATGTTAAAAATGAGGCTGAAAGCTTAATATTCCAAGCTGAAAAAGTACTTCAAGATGTAGGAGATAAAGTTAACGCTGATGATAAAAACGCTTTACAAAAAGAAATAGATAATTTAAAATCTATATATACCCCTATGCAACCAGAAACCATGAGTGAAACAGATACAAATACTTTAAAAACAGCAACAGAAGCCTTTTCTAAATGTATTAATGAATTTTCTATGAAACTTTACCAACAAGCTGGTGCTGCTGGAGCTGGAGCTACTAGCGATAGCACTAACCCTAATGATGATATTATAGAAGGTTAATATAAGCTAAAAAATGAAAAATATTAAGGAAAAATCATAAGAAAATTTATATGCTAATATGTACGCCCTATGATTTATATCAAAAGGTTTATCATGCTTATTAAACATAAAATTAATATAATTTAATATTTATGGAGAGCCATAATATTTTGGCTCTCTCAAATTTTTAAAAAATAAATAGTAGGTGAAATTATTGTCAAAAAAAGATTATTATGAAATTTTGGGCGTTCCTAAAAACGCAACAGATGCTGACATAAAAAAAGCTTATAGAAAATTAGCCAAAAAATATCATCCTGATGCTAACCCTGATAATAAAGAGGCCGAATTAAAATTTAAAGAGGCAACAGAAGCTTATGAAGTGCTAGGCGACGAAAGCAAAAGGCAAACATATGATCAATTTGGTCATGCCGCTTTTGATGGAGCTAGTGGAGCTTCTGGTGGTGGTGGATTTTCTGGTGGATTTTCTGGCATGGACATGGGCGATATTTTTGAAAGCTTTTTTGGTGGAAGTGGCTTTGGAGATATTTTTGGTGGTGGACGCCAAAAAAGAAGCACAAGCACTAGAGGAGCTGATTTAAAATATAATTTAACAATTGATTTTGAAGAGGCTGTTTTTGGGACTAAAAAAGAAATTTCTTTTACGGCTGATGATAAATGCTCAAGCTGTAACGGTACTGGAGCAAAAGCTGGCACAAGACCAGAAACTTGCCCTAATTGCCGCGGAACAGGGCAAGAGGTTAGTATAAAACAAAGCATTTTTGGTTCTATGCAAACTGTTACAACATGCAGGCAATGTCACGGCGAAGGCACTATTATTAAAACTCCTTGTAACATATGCGCTGGTAAAGGTAAAGTCAGAAAAAATAGAACTGTAAATGTAGATATACCAAAAGGTATAAATGAGGGGCAAACTATAAGAAAGCAAGGGCTTGGAGCTGCTGGAGAACGAGGCGGCGCTTATGGTGATTTGCTTATTGATATTTATGTAAAGCCACACAAAATATTTACAAGGCAAGGTAACGATATAATAGAAGAAATACCTATTTCTATTATACAAGCTACCTTAGGCGATGAAATAAAAATAAAAACGCTAGAGGGCGAAGAAGACTATAACCTTAAAGCTGGTACACAGCCAGAAACAGTAGTCAAGCTAAAAAATAAAGGGGTATTTGATGTAAGAAATAATAAAGTGCGTGGAGATTTGTATTTAAAATTCAAAGTTGTTGTGCCAACAAAATTAACAGAAAATCAAAAAGCAATTTTAAAACAATTTGCAGAAGATGGAGTTGATATAAGCCATTATAAAAAGAAAGAAGGCGTTTTTGAAAAAATAAAAAAACATTTTGAATAATTAATAAATAGAGGACTTTTTATGTTAAAAGATAAATTTATTTTAATTGGAGTAACTGGAGGTATTGCATGTTACAAAATTGCTTACCTTGTAAGCAGCCTTAAAAAGCTAAACGCAACTGTACAAGTTATTATGACAAAAAACGCAACTAAATTTATATCTCCATTAACTTTTGAAACATTAAGCCAAAACAAATGCATTGTTGACATGTTTGAAGAAAAGGCAACATATGATGTAGAGCATATTTCTGTTGCCAAAAAAGCTGATGTATTTTTAATAGCTCCAGCAACAGCTAATACAATAGCAAAATTAGCTAACGGCTTGGCAGACGATTTTTTAACAACAACTTTTCTTGCTACAAAAGCAAAAAAAATAATAGCTCCAGCTATGAATACTAATATGTATGAAAATGATATAACACAACATAATATAAAAAAATTACAAAATTATAATATAAATGTTATAAAGCCAGCAACAGGGCTTTTAGCTTGCCGTGATAGCGGTATAGGCAAAATGCCAGAACCAGATATTTTGCTTGAACATATTTTAAAAGAAATAGCTTTTAAAAAAGATTTAAAAAATAAAAATATACTTATAACAGCTGGAGCAACAAGAGAATTTATAGACCCAGTTCGCTTTATTTCTAACCCTTCTAGCGGTAAGATGGGGCTTAGCTTAGCTAGAGCATGTATGTTAAGGGGGGCTAATGTTACTTTAGTTTGTGCTAAAATAGCTGCTCCCCCTCCTCTATTTGTAGATACTATAAATGTTGTTTCTGCTAAAGATATGTTTTTAAAAATTAAAGAAATTTATAAAAATTTTGATATTATTTTTAAAACAGCTGCTGTATCCGATTTTGCCCCTAAAAATGCTTTTGAGCAAAAAGTAAAAAAATCTAGCATAGATTTTGATAATATACAATTAGATAAAACTACCGACATTCTAAAATTTTTAGGTGAAAATAAATTAGAAAATCAAATTTTATGCGGCTTTTCTATGGAAACAGAAAATTTAATACAAAATTCTACAAAAAAATTAATAGACAAAAATTTAGATTTTATCGTTTGTAATGATTTAACAAAAGCTGGTGCTGGCTTTGAAGAAGATACAAATATAGCAACTATAATTTCTAAAACAAAAACAAAATCTTTTGATAAAATGCCAAAATTTGATTTGGCAAATAAGATTTTAGATTTTATTAAGTATTATAGTTAATAACATTATAAAAAGTCCACCCTTTATGAGTGGACTTAATTATTTTATTTTATTAAAGGTGGTACCCCCCAAATAATTGGTAAGCTTTCTCTTGGTATTTCTTCTTCTCTTTGTAGCCTTTCAGCTAGCATTTTTTCATTTCTTTTTGTAGCTTTGCTTTTATAGACTCTTAGCTTTGCTTTAGTAAGTGATTTGCCATTTTTATTTATGCTACTACTTTCATTAATAGTATTTTCATTTATTTTCCTTTTAAGATAATTATATCTTCCAACTATCATTTCTTCAAGTATATCTTTAAAAATTACATCTTTATTTTTGTATTTTTCGAAATTCCTTATATCGTCTTCGCTTAATGCTTCTGTTTTTCCTTTACATAAAGAATGCTGTAAAGAATTATATTTATTTAAAAAATCTGTATTTATAAATTTATCAATAGCAGCATCATCAGTAATTTTATTTTCATTTTTAGGATTATTAAAATCTATCTCTACATAAAAAATTCTATTTAGATTATATTCTATTATACTAAAAGCTGGATATGTTAGTCTAATATTAATACTTTCAGAATTGTTTTCAATTGCTTTATAAATCTTTTTATCCAGTTTTTCAATTAAATTTTTATTTGCATATTTAGAAATCTTTTTTGTAAACTCTATAAGTTTTTTATATAACTCTTTTCTTGGTAATTTAAACTCATTTCTAACATGTACACAAGGAAACATACCAGCATCAATGCATTTAAAAGCTCTTTCTAATGTTTTTTTATTTTGTTGAATTTTAACTTCTGTATCTTCATTAAAATAAAAATGTACATTTCTATAATTTTCTCTCAATACTTCATAATAAGTATTTCGAGCAATTGAACTTACTATTGAGTGCCATTTAGTTTCTGCCACTTGTACATCACAGTAGTCATAGAATGGATTATCTATCGTATCCATTATTTTTAATACTTCTTGGTAATAGCTTTTTTTCTCCTCTTTAGAAGCAAAAATTTTTCTTGCTGGTAAAATTATGGTTGTTTTTCCAATTTTATCCACGATTAAATCTCCTTTGTTTTATATAGTATTGTAATCTAAATTGTAACATACTTAACTTTTTATGTAAATAATTTTTATTTATAAAAAGTTATAATTTTCTATTAAATCTATTTAATATATACTTTAACTATAATAAAAAAGAAAATTAATTTTATTTAATATTAAATTTAATAATATTTATAAAATATAATAAATATAGTAAGACAAAAATCATATTTAATTGTTTATATACTATCTATCAATTTCATTTTTAGTAATATTAGCTATACTATTTCCATTATCTCTTTCATCTGATTCTTTTTTATAATTTTCTAATTTTGTTTTAAATCCTTCATTTTTATCTATATCTTTATCATATCTTTCTCTTAAAAAGTTATATCTTCCTTCCATCATTTCTGCAATTTTATTTGCAATAAATTTATTTTTAGATAGATTATCTAAATTTACATTTTCCATATCAGTCAAAAGTCCCCTATTTACTTCATCTGTATGTATATCATTTTTATATAAATTATTAATTTCACCTAAAAAATCTATGTTTATAAATTTATATATTGCTTCATCATCTAAAATCTTACTTTTATCTATTTTATTTATTTTTTTAATATATAGATTACTTTTATATAGATTACTATCCTCTGTTTTAATCAGTTGTATTGTTTCTGTTTTATACATTGGATATCTAATAATAAAACCATATTTAATATTTTTTTTAATCCTTTCTTCCATGCTTTTATCAACTTTTTCAACTAGCATTTTATTTGCATGTTTAGAAATTTCTTTTGTAAAATCTGTAAGCCTTTTACGTGCATATTTTTCTGATACTCTAGCTGGTTTATCTTTAATATGTACACAAGGGAACTTACCTGTTATATCAATATATTTGCAAGCTCTTTCTAATATTTTTTTATTTTCTTCTGTATCTTCATAATGAAAAAATACATTACTGTACTTTTTATTCCATACATCTTTATAAGCATTATTAACAATTAGATTTGCTATTAAATTTTTACTTCCGTAAGCTTTTATAACACAATCTTTAGGGTTTGGATTATCTAGCTTATCCATTATTGCTAGTATTTCTTTATGATATGCTTTTCTATCTTCTTAGAAAGAAAAAAATTTCTTGCTGGTAAATATACAGTTGTTTTAGACATAGTTATTAAATCTCCTTTTTCATATAATCTTATACCCTAAATTATAGCATCGTTTACTTTTTTTATAAATTATTTTTATTTATAAAAAATTATATTTTTTTATAAAATATATTTGATATATATTTTGTCATATTAAAAAAAATAAAATTAACTTTATTTAATATTAATTTTTGATAATCTTAAATAAATATAGTAAAATTATAAATAATTTTTTAATTATCTACATTTTTTATATCTTCTAATACAAAAAAGACGGAAATCTCCGTCTTTTCTTGCTTATTCACTTATAAGTTTATACACTTCTAGTATTATTTTTGTAAACTCTGCCCTT
>CBCPNA010000057.1:0-5875 GCA_965120415.1 uncultured Bacillota bacterium
GAAAAAGAAATAATATTAAAGCATTTTATAGATAGCATTTCTGTTTGTCGCTACATTGATTTTTCAGGCAAAAATGTTATCGATATAGGCACAGGGGCCGGATTTCCAGCTATACCTATAAAAATATTTTGCCCCGATTTTAGCATAACTCTTTTAGATGCTTTAAATAAAAGGATAAATTTTTTAAAAGAAGTTGCAAGTAAAATAAATATACAAAATGTAACTTTTTTGCACAAAAGAGCAGAAGATATAGACTCTCCTTTAAGAGAAAGTTTTGATATATGCACTGCTAGAGCAGTTGCTAGCCTTAATATCCTTTTGGAATATGCTATGCCTTTTGTTAAGCTAGATGGTATGTTTATTGCTTTTAAGGGGAGCAATGTTTATGAAGAAATAGATGATGCAAAAAATGCTATAAAGCTTTTTGGGGGCGAAATATGTGATATAAAAACAATAAAATTACCATTTTTGGATATAAATCATACTTTAGTTTTTATAAAAAAATTAAGACAAACTCCAAACAAATACCCAAGAAAAGCAGGCAAAGCAATTAGAAACCCTATAAAATGACAGAGAATATAGTATTATTTTGTATAAAACTTTTTATTTAGAATTTTCAGACAATTAGAAACGTCTTTTTAAAATATGCTATAATTTTTAAAAATAAACTTTTTAATTTATTTTATGACTAATTTTTTTAAATTATATAAAGAGGTGTTTCTTATGCAAACTTTTATTGTAGAAAAAAAACAAATTACATATTTGCCTATAGATAAAATTATACCAAATCCTTATCAGCCACGCAAAAAATTTGACCAAAAAGCTCTTTCAGAGCTTACAAGCTCTATTATAAAATATGGCATATTAGAGCCTATATGTGTTAGAGCGGTTAGGGGTATTTATGAGGTGATAGCAGGAGAAAGGCGGCTTATAGCGGCTAAAAGAGCAGGCTTTTATGAAGTGCCTTGTATTATAACAAATATAACAGATAAAGATAGCGCATCTTTAGCCTTGATAGAAAATATGCAAAGAGAAGATTTAAACTTTTTTGAAGAGGCAGAGGGTTTTCAGACGCTTATGGTTAATTTTGGATATACACAAGAAGAAATAGCATCTATAGTTGGCAAAAGCTTGTTTTTTATACATAATAAAATGAATATTTTAAAGCTTTCTAAAGAATTAAAAAATGCTATTTTAGAAAATAATTTAACAGAAAAACATGCAATAGCAATTTTGCGCCTTTCAAGCCCTATTTTACAAAAAGAGGTGCTAGATAAGGTTATAAAATATGGCTTAAATGCTAAAAAGACCGAGCTTTTAGTAAATAAAATTATTAGGCAAGTGTACCAAACAAACAAAACAAATAGGCAAAAGATAAAAGGCTTTATTACAGATTTAAAAATTTTTACAAATTCTATAAAAACAGCAGTGGATATGATGAAAGAAGCAGGCGTTTCTACTAATTATTCTATAACAAAATTAAATGATGGATATGAAATAAATATAAAAGTTTGTATTTAAATATAAGGGTGTAGTTATCTGCACCCTTATACGAATAGTAAAAATAAATGCTTTAAAGAGTAGAGCTAAATAAAAGTTTCATAAAATTGTAAATTTATATGATAAAATAGTTTTTTAGTATGTTTAATATTAAAATAAAAGATTATAGAGTGTGCATGAAGTGATAATAAAAGTTAATATTAAAAAATGCAATATAATGCAAAAGATTTTTAAATATTTTGCATATAAAAATGAAATTGACTTTATTTACTTTATATAGGAGGTTAAATTTTGAAAATTATAGTGGGGCTTGGCAATAAAGGTAATATTTATGATAATACAAGGCATAATATCGGGTTTTCTTTTATCGATAAAATAGCAGAAGAATTTGATATTAATTTAAACAAAAATAAATGCTATGGGCTTTATGGAGAAAAAGTTTTGTACGATGAAAAAATTTTGCTTGTTAAGCCTTTAACATACATGAACCTTAGCGGTGAGTGTATAAAAGCATTTTTTAATTTTTATAAAGAATTAAATATAGAAGATTTGCTTGTAATATGCGACGATATAAATATACCTCTTGGTAGTATAAAAATAAAAAAGAAAGGAAGCAGTGGTGGGCAAAATGGACTAAAAAATATAATAGAAAATTTAAATACAAATGAATTTGCAAGGATAAGGATAGGTATAGGCAGACCCATTTACCAAAACTTATCAGATTATGTTTTGGGCAGATTTGATAAAGAAGAAATAAGCTTTGTTTTAAAGACTTTAGAGCAAGCAAAACAAGCTTTTGAGCTTTTTATAAAAAATAAAAATGTTGATATTGCTATGAATTTATTTAATAAAAAATTAGATTATTAGATTTAGGAGAATTTATGAATTTATTTAATAATGTTTTAAAACAAAATAAAGAATATAATAGCCTTTTGAATTATTTAAAAAATGAAAATACAATTTTACTTACAAATTCTTTAGAAAGCCAAAAAAGCCATATTATACAAGCTATAAAAGAAGATTTTAAAAAAGCTAGCTTAATAATATGTGAAAATGATGTTATAGCAAAAAAATATTATGATGATTTAAGATTTTTTTTAAAGCAAAATGTTTTTTATTACCCTAGTAAAGATGTCGTATTTTATAGTGCTAATGTAAAAAGTATGGATATAATAAAAGAACGCTTTAATGTAATAAAAAATATTATAGAAAATAAAGAAGTTACTGTTGTGCTTTCTATAGAGGCGCTTTTTGATAGACTTGTTAAAAAAGAAACATTTTTAAAATTTGTGCTTAATTTTAAAGTTTCAGATACTTTAAATATAGATAGCTTTGTAGAAAAGCTTATATTTATGGGTTATGAAAGAGCAGAAGAAATAGAAGGAGCAGGGCAATTTGCTATTAGGGGTGGTATTATCGATATATATACACAAACAGCAGAAAATGCCTTTAGGATAGAGCTTTGGGGCGATGAAATAGATTCTATAAGAACGATAGATACAAATTCTAAAAGATCTATAGAAAATGTGAACGATATAACTATATACCCTATGCGAGAGCTTGTTTATGGACAAAAAGATTTAGATAATGCTATAAAAAATCTTAATAATGAGCTTGAAAAAACGATGAAAGATTATCAAGAAAAAGGGGCATTAGAAGAAAAAGAAAAAATATTTTCAAATATTAAAGAAATAATAGAAAAGCTAAAAACAGACAAGTCTTTTTCTGGTGTGGATAGATATATTCAGTTTTTTTATAATGACGATATAACCCTTTTAGATTATTTTCCTAAAGATACTATTTTGTATTTTGATGAGCCAGGCAAAATTAGAGAAAAGTCGGATTATGTTTTAAAAGAATTTTATGAAAGTATAAAATATCGTATATTAAAAGGAGAAATGCTCCCTATACAATCAGAAATTATTTTTAATTATGAAGATATTTTAAAAAAGGCACTTCCTTATAAAAAAGCTTTATTTACAAATATTGCACAAAATATAAAAGATTTTGAAAATTGCAAAAAAATAGATTTTAATGTAAAAAGCAGTGCTATATTAAAAAATAATTTTAAATCTTTAACAGATGAATTATTTTATTATAAAAGCTTGAATTATACTATAGTTTTTATCTCTAACAGTACTTTAAAATGTGAAAGAATAACAAATGAATTTAATGAAATGAGTTTAAACGCTATATTTTTAACAGAAGATAAGCTACAAAATAAAGATTATGAAATTAAAAAAAGCATTATATATGTTGTTAGAGGAAGCTTTAATAAAGGCTTTGAATACCCAGAAGATAAATTTATCATCATAGCAGATAAAGAAATTTTTGGAGAAGAAAAAAAGGCAAAAAAACAAACTAAAAAGAAAAAAACTTCTAAAATAGAAACATTTACAGATTTAAATGTAGGTGATTATGTTGTACATGAAAACCACGGTATAGCCATATTTAAAGGAACAGAGCATATTTTGGTAGATGGTGTTACAAAAGATTATTTAAAGCTAGAATATGCAAATGAGGGTATTTTATATGTAGCTATAAATCAGCTTGATATGGTACAAAAATATATAACAGGTGGAACGGTAAGCCCAAAACTTAGTGAGCTTGGTTCTAAAAAATGGGGGCAAGCTAAAGCTAAAGCAAAAAGAGAAATGCTAGAGCTTGCAAAAGATCTTGTAGCGCTTTATGCAAAAAGGCAGAATACAAAAGGCTTTGCTTTTTCAAAAGATAATATTTGGCAAGCCGAATTTGAAGATAGTTTTCCTTATGAAGAAACAACAGACCAGCTAAACGCTATAAAAGATGTTAAAAAAGATATGGAAAGTGGAAGAATAATGGATCGCTTAATTTGTGGTGATGTTGGCTTTGGCAAAACAGAGGTTGCTATAAGAGCTGCTTTTAAGGCAGTACAAGATGGAAAGCAAGTTGTATTTTTAGTACCGACAACGATACTTGCAAGCCAGCATTTTAAAACATTTGAAAGTAGGATGCAAAATTATTCTATCAGGGTAGCCCTTTTAAGCCGCTTTAGAACATTAAAACAACAAAAACAAGATATAGAAGGTATAAAAAAAGGGATGGTAGATATTGTTATAGGCACACATAGAGTTTTGTCAAAAGATGTTAGTTTTAAAGATTTAGGCTTAATAATAATAGATGAAGAACAGCGTTTTGGGGTAAGACATAAAGAAAAGCTGAAAGCATTAAAAGAAAATGTTGATGTAATGGCACTTTCTGCAACCCCTATACCACGTACTTTGCATATGAGCATGACGGGCATTAGGGATATGAGTGTTTTGGAAGAACCACCAAGCGAGAGGATGCCTGTACAAACATATGTTTTGGAATATGATATAGAATCTATAAGAAATGCTATAAACAGAGAGCTTGCAAGAAATGGACAAGTATATTATTTGCATAATAGAATAAATAATATAGAAGAAGAAGCTTTAAAAATACAAGAAATAGCACAAGAAGCTAAAGTAGCTTTTGCCCACGGACAAATGTCTGAAAGAGAATTAGAAAATGTTATGATAAAATTTATGGAAAAAGAAATAGATGTTTTGGTATGTACAACGATTATAGAAACAGGGCTTGATATATCAAATGTTAATACTATAATAATAAATGATGCAGACAAAATGGGGCTTAGCCAGCTTTATCAATTAAGAGGGCGTGTTGGGCGTTCTAACAGGACTTCTTATGCTTATTTAATGTATAAAAAAGATAAAGTTTTGCAAGAAATGTCTGAAAGAAGGTTACAGACGATAAGAGAATTTACAAAATTTGGCTCTGGCTTTAAAATAGCTATGCGTGATTTAGAAATAAGAGGAGCGGGCAGCATTTTAGGAGAAAAACAACATGGGCACATGGATGTTATCGGGTATGAAATGTATTGCAAACTTTTATCTATAGCTTTAAAAGAGGTACAAGGAGAAACGATAGAAGAAGAATTTGAAACAGTTATAGATGTTTTAATCAACGCTTTTATACCAGATACTTATATAGAAAATGAATATCAAAAGCTAGAAATGTATAAAAAAATATCTTTAATAAGAACAGAAGAAGAATACTTTGATGTACAAGATGAGCTAACAGATAGATTTGGTAATATGCCAAAAGTTGTATTAAACCTTTTGAACATAGCTTTAACAAAAGCTTTTGCCAATAATGTGGGTATAAAAAAGATAAAACAAAATAAAAATAAAATTACTATGTATTTTAAAGAAGATGCTAATTTTGATAGAAATAAGCTTGCAGAAATTGTGAAACAAGATAAAAATTTGTTTTTTGATGGTAATCTTAATTTTGTTGTTGAGGATATGAAAAAAGATTATGTGATGTACCTTAAAAACTTGTTTTTGGATATAAA
>CBCPNA010000058.1:0-8139 GCA_965120415.1 uncultured Bacillota bacterium
ATTATTTATCTCCTATTGATTTTTTTTATAAACAAGTTTCTTGATTTTCTCCCATTTATTTTTGTATAATTTACTCTTGCCTTTACATAAGTTTATATATTAAAATAAAATAGTATTATATCATAAAAAAATCATAAAAAAGAAGTAAAATTATAAAAATTTATCTATATTATAAACATAGCATCGCAAAGATAGTAAATATTAATATAAAAATAATATAAAAGACATCTTCTGTCAGCTTTTTAGGCAGACAAAGATGTCACTTTGAATTAGTATTAATTAAGATTATATATTATCTTTCTTCATCTTTTGAATTTTGCTTTTCTTCTTGAGTTATTTGCTGTGTTGCTTGAAGATTTGCTTGTTGTAATGCTGTTTGAAGATTTGCTTGTTGTATTACTTGTTGAAATCTTGTTTGAAGATTTTCTTGAAAATTTACTTGTTGCAATGTTGATTGAAGACTTACTTGTTGTGCTGTTACTTGAAAATTTGCTTGTTGCAATATTGATTGAAGCCTTGCTTGTTGTAATGTTAGCTGAAGACTTGTTTGTTGACTTGCTTGTTGAAGTGTTGTCTGTTGCCATGATTGTTCAGTTGCTTGTTGTAATATCGTTTTAATATTTGCTATTTGACGAAATGCTATTTCTAATTTTGATTTTAAGTTGTCTCTTTCAATTTTTAAATGTCTTACTTTTGCTTTTTCATTTAAAAGTTGTTCTGAAAGAATATAGCTAATCTCTTTATTTCTATATTTTTTATTTTTATTTACTATATAAGCAATAAGTTTTCCTCTATTATCAGTAGCAGCATCTTTTATACCTTGGTTATATTCTGCATCATAATATTCTGCTGAGTGAGGAAAAATTTCTTTTTTATAAATAGATATTTTTTTATGAGCTTTTAATATTATTTCTGTTAATGTCTTAATTCTTTCTCTAAAATAACCTCTAAAATAATTTTTATATTCATAAATTCTATTTTTATCAAATATTCTTCCTTCTACAGCTGATTCTTTTAATTCAGCTTCCTCTATTGTATTTAAAAATGATAGTTGTTTAGCATGAAGATTAAGTAAAAGGTCAGAAGCTTTATTATTTATTTCTTCCCATGAGTTACCGGGATTATCCGGATTTGCAAAAGCAGTTCTGTTTGGTGGCTCATTAATAGCATTTTCAATTAATTTATCAATATCTTTGTTAATTGTATTAAAATATTGCGTAAGGTCTTGTTTCATTTTATCATAGTCTTTCATAAAATTTATCTCCTTTATTATAATATTAAAAAACAAGCATATTATTAATATGGCTATTGTAACATACAAAACTTTGTTTAATCAATACACAATTTTTAAACTTTTTTTAAACTTTTGTTATAGAAAAATTATTATATATCATTTTTAATAATAATTATTTTATTTGACTTATTTTTTGAAAAATAAAAAAATAAATTAGAATATGAGTATTTTTAACATATATTTTTACATATAATATTATTAGTTTTATATAAATAAAAAATAATAAAATTATAAATTTTTTGCATGAAATGCTTGACTAATATTAAAATGTATGTTAAAATGCAAGTGATATAATAACATAAGAATAATTATGCTTTAGCTCCGTCTTTAGGCGGGGCTATCCTTTTTTATATTAAAGCGATAAAATATTAATAATATTTCAAAATTTTTATAATATAAAATCAATTTTTATTTAGGTTTTATGTGTTTTGCTTAATATTTTATATACGATTTAATAGCTGTTTTTGTTATAATTTTTAGCATATAAAATTAATACTTCCTAAACTTCATATTTTGTGTTATACTTAATGATGGAGATTTTTATATAAATTTATGTAAATATTAAAATATTACGATTAATTTTTAAGCTTTCCTTTTCTTTCTTTGAAAGTGTAACATATCTATATATATGTTTTATAAAATTTTAAATAAATATAAACTTGAAAAAAGTTTTTTTTTAATGTAAAATATATTAGATTATTTTTTTAGGGAGTTATTATTAATAAATATGAATGATAGAGAAATTGCTATAAATATATTAGTAGATATATTTAAACAAAATAGCTATAATAATTTAAGCTTACAAAAAGCTTTTTCAAAAAACAAAAGCTTATCTTCAGAAGAAAAGGCTTTTATAACAGAGCTTGTTAACGGCACTATGAGAAATGTCATTTTTATAGACTATATAATAAATCAATTTTCTAGTACAAAAACTAATAAAATGAAGTTTTTTGTTTTAAATATTTTAAGAATATCTGTATATCAAATTATGTTTATGCCAAAAATACCCCCTTTTGCTATTTGTAATGAGGCTGTTAACATAGCTAAAAGGCGTGGATTTACTTTTTTTAAAGGCTTTATAAACGCTGTTACAAAAAATATATGCAAAAATAAAGATAACATAAAATTGCCTGATAAAAAAGATAAGCTAGAATATTTATCTATCAAATATTCTTATCCTAAATGGATATTAAAGTATTGGCTTTTGGAGCTAGATATTAATACAATTTCTCAAATTTGCAAAAGTACTAGTTTACCCCCTAAAATATGCATTTGCATAAATACAAATAAGACTAATAAAGATAATTTAAAAAAAATGCTTGAAAAGGATAATATATTTTTTGAAGAAGGGCTTATTTCTAAAAACTCTTTATATATAAAAAAGACAAAAGATATTACAAAAAATGACGCTTTTAAAAAGGGATATTTTCATATTATGGACGAAAGCAGTATGCTTTTGGTAGAGGCTTTAGCCCCTAAAGAGGGGCAAACAATAATAGATGTATGCGCTGCCCCTGGGGGCAAAAGCTTTTATTGCTCTTATTTTATTAAAGACAACGGCAAAATTTTTGCTAGAGATATTTTTGAGCATAAAATAAATATTTTAAACGAAGGTAAAAAAAGACTTGACTTAAATAGCATTATACCGCAGCTAAAAGATGCAACAGTCTTTTTTAAAGAAGATGCTTTAAAAGCCGATTGTGTTATAGTGGATGCTCCTTGCTCTGGGCTTGGTATTTTAGGTAAAAAGCCAGATATTAAATATACAAAAACGATTGAAGATATACAAAAACTAGCTATGTTACAAAAGCAAATTTTAAAAGCAAGCGCTGGATATGTTAAAAAGGGTGGTGTTTTAGTCTATTCTACATGCACTATATCCAAAAAAGAAAATATAGACAATGTTAATTGGTTTTTGCAAAATTTTGATTTTAAACTAAAGCCTTTTAAGCTAAATAAAGCATTTAAAACAGAAGATAAAGGTTATGTACAAATTTTGCAAAGCATGTTTAATACAGATGGATTTTTTATAGCTAAATTTGAAAGATTATAAGGAAAGGTAATTAAAATGGATATAAAAAGCTATTTTATAGATGAATTAGAAGAATATATAAAAAATATAAATCAGCCCAAATTTAGAGCAAAACAAATATTTTCATGGATACATCAAAAAAATGTGACAAATTTTTTTGAAATGTCTAATATACCTAAAACATTACAACAAAAACTGAATAATGAATTTACATTTTTAGATTTAAAAATAATAAAAAAACTTAAATCAAAAGATGATACAGTTAAATATTTATTTAGGCTATATGATGGCAATATGATAGAAAGCGTTTTTATGCCTTATAGCTATGGTAATGCTGTATGTATATCAACTCAAGTAGGGTGCAAAATGGGCTGTAGCTTTTGTGCATCTACCTTGGATGGCTTTGCAAGAAATTTAACCCCTTCAGAAATGCTTTCTCAAATATATGAAATAGAACACGATTTAGCCAAAAAAGTTAGAACAATTGTTTTAATGGGGAGCGGAGAGCCTTTTGATAATTTTGAAAATTTAAAAACTTTTATTAAAATTATTAATTCTAAAGATGGCTTTAACCTTGGGCAAAGACATATTACCGTTTCTACATGTGGTATTGTTGAAAAGATATACGATTTTGCAAATCTTAATACACAGGTTAATCTTGCTATTTCATTACATGCTCCGACAGATGACCTTAGAGCAAAAATTATGCCAATAGCTAAAAAATATCCTATTTTAAATATTATAAATGCTTGTAAATATTATTCAGATACGACAAAAAGAAGAGTTACGTATGAATACGCTCTTATATCTTCTGTTAATGATAAAGAAGAACATGCAAAACTGCTTATTAGCTTATTAAAAAATTCTTTATGTCATGTAAATTTAATTCCTATTAATGAAATAAAAGAAAATAATTATAAAAAAACTTCTGAAGATAAAATTAAAAAATTTAAAAACACATTAGAAGATGCTGGTATAAAAACAACTATCAGAAGAGAATTAGGTAGTGATATAAATGCTGCTTGTGGGCAGCTTAGAAGAAATTATAAATACTAGAATAATACTAAAAGAGGTGTTTTTAATGAAAGGGATAGGAGCTACAGATATAGGCAAGGTAAGGCTTATTAATCAAGATTGCATATTTATTTCTAATGAAAAGATAGGCATGCTTGATAATTTATATATTGTTGCTGACGGCATAGGGGGCAATAATGCAGGCGATGTTGCAAGCCAAAAGTCAATAGAGTTTTTTGTTGATTTTATAAAAAACAAAAAAAAAGAACAAGAAATTTTTGAGCTAATGCTAAAAGCTTTATCCTATGCTAATAAAAAAGTATACGAGCTTTCCAAAACAAAAAAAATATATGAGAATATGGGTACAACCTTTTTAGCATTGACAATTAAAAATAAACAAATATTTGTTATTCATATTGGCGATAGCCGTTTATATAGCGTTCGTGATAGCAAAATAAAAAGGCTAACAATAGACCATACATATGCTATGGACCTTTTAAAGGCTGGGCTTGTATCTATAGAGCAAGTCGACCATATAAAAGAGGCTAGCGTGCTTACAAAATTTTTAGGGACTGATACAGATATTAAAGCCGATACACTTTTTTACGATATATTTAAAGATGATTTATTTATAATGTGTTCAGATGGATTAAGCGGTATGCTCCTTGATGAAGAAATTAAACAAATTGCATTAAACAAAAGCTTAACTTCTAAACAAATTGTACAAAATTTGATTAATACAGCAAATGAAAAAGGCGGAAAAGATAATATTGCTGTAATTATTTTAAAATAGTTTTGCTTAGGAGGAAAATTATGAAATTAGAGCCAAATCAAATTATTGCTAATAGATATCAAATAATTAAAACAATAGGTGTAGGTGGAATGGCTAATGTTTATTGTGCTAATGATATAAAGCTTGATAGGCAAGTTACCTTTAAAGTCTTAAAAGAAGAATTTGCTTATGAAGAGTTTATAAAAAAATTTATGAAAGAGGCAATGGCAGCAGCCAAAATATCACATCCTAATATAGCTAGTGTTTATGATGCAGGAAACGACGGCGACATATATTACATAGTTATGGAATATATAGATGGTTACACATTAAAAGATATTATAAAAATAAGAGCCCCCTTTTCTATGCAAGAGATTTTGGGTATTTCTATACAAATAGCTAGTGCGCTTTCTGTAGCGCATAACGCTATGATTGTACATAGGGATATAAAGCCCCAAAATATACTTATAACAAAAGAGGGTAAAGCGAAAGTGACGGATTTTGGGGTTGCAAGGTTTGTATCATCTAATACAATCACTATAGATACAGTAGGGAGCGCTCACTATTTTTCACCAGAGCAAGCAAGGGGCGCATTTACAGATTTTAAAACAGACATTTATTCTCTAGGGATAATAATGTTTGAGATGGCAACAGGCAAATTGCCTTTTGAGGGCGAAGGGGTTGTTCAGCTTGCCATGAAACATATAAACGACCCATTACCTAATATTAAAGAAATTAACAGCAGTGTATCTGAAAGTATAGAAAAGATAATACTAAAAGCGACCCAAAAAAATTCAGACAACAGGTATCAATCAGCCGACTTATTAATAGAAGACTTAAAAATGGCTTTATATGACCAAACAGGCGATTTCGTTAAACAAAATGCTGTTTCAGAATCACCAACTATCATGATGACGCAGGAACAAATAGATACTATAAATGAACATGATAAAGATAATAAAATAGAAAAAGAAAACAGAAAAGCCGAATTTGCTAAATATTACAACACTTCAAAAGGTAAACAAGAATCTATAAGAGAAACTTTAAAAAAGCAAAAGGAAAGAGATAGAAATATGAGAGTTACTTTTTTTGCTGTTCTTACAGCACTTTCTATAATAATTATTATAACATCTTTTCTTATATTTTGGCTTGTTTCAGGCACAAAATCAGAAGTACCAGATTTTGTTGGGCAAACATTTGAGGAGGCGGTAGAAATAGCACAAAATAAAGAAATTTATATAAGAAATACGGGAGAAGAATATAGCGATACTATCGAAGAAGGAGCTATTATTTCTCAAAGTGTGGAGGCAGGGACAAGTATAAAAAAGGGGGAAACGGTAGATGTTACCATAAGCCTTGGTACAGGCAAATTTGAGCTTATGGATTTTGTTGGGCTTGATATATCAGAAGTTTATAAACAAATAGAAGATGTAAATATAAATTTAGTTGAAGAATATATAAATGATTCTACAGTTGAAATAGGCAAGGTTATAAAACAAAGCCCAAAAGCTGGTACAACAGTTAGTATGGACGATAAAGTAACTATATATATTAGCAAAGGCGAAGAAGATGTATTAATCACAGTACCTAATGTTATAAACCTTTCTGAACAAAATGCAACGCAAGTTTTACAAAATATAGGGCTTTCTGTTGGGAGCGTAACATCAGAATACAGCGATACAATAGCAGAAGGTAAGGTAATAAGCCAAAGCATATCTTACGGAACACAGGTAGAGCAAGGCAAAGCTATAAATATTGTTGTAAGCCTTGGATCTATAAGTAGCGTAACAGAAGAAGATACAACAGGGGAAGAAGATTTAGAGGAAAATTTAGACGAAGATACAGACATAACAACAGAGCAAACAACACAAGCTTATACAGAAACAACAGAACAGACAACACAAGCGAGCGTATCACAAGAAGCAGTGCTTACGATAGACCCAGAAACAAGCAATCTAGATGATAATGTCGAGGTAAAAATTGTTAGAATAGTAGACGGCGAAGAATCAGAAATATATGTTAAAACACATGCTAAAGAAGATTTTCCTTTAAACATAACCGTAAGGGGCAATACGACAACACAATATCAGATATATGTAGATGGCGATTTAATATCAACGGTAACCAAATTTGATTAAATATTTTAGGCAAAATTAGAAAAATATTTCTAATTTTGTCTTTTCTTCACAATTATATGGCTTTAATATTTACCAGGAAGAATTTTTTTTGGAGGATTTTTAAATGGATAAATTTTTAAATGCTAAGCATTTTAAAAAAATAACAATATTATTAGTAGCATTATTTTTTGTAACTTTAACATATGTGCATATTTTTGCTAATAGCACGGCTGATGAAGATACTAATCAATATAAAAAATTAACTTTGGATACATTTTTATATTTAAAAGAAGGCTCACAAGTTGACTCTTATATAGATTTGCCCGATTCTCCTTATTGGGCAGAAGATGCTATATACTATTTTAAAGCTTTAGGTATTTTTTCTAGCGAAACAGACTATTTTTACCCTAACAATTATGTTACGTATTATGAATTTTCTAACATTATGCAAAAGCTTTTAGGGCTAGATACAAATAATTTGCAAGAATATAATCTATTACAAGATTTAAAAGATAAAAGCGGCTATTTAAAAAGAGAAGAAGTTGCTTATATATTAGCAAATGCTATAGAATTATACAGTGTTTCTACAAATATTTATTATGCAAGAGAGGTAAAAGAGGATATTTCGGACTATGCTAAAGATAAAGTTTTGTTTGCTATACAAAAAGGTATATTAAAAGGAGATAATAACGGTAATTTTAATTTTGATAAATATGTTACAAGGGCAGAATTGGCTGTTATGCTATATAATTTTATATCACTTTATTTTGCTTAAACCTTGCCTGTAAAGGCAAGAGTAAATTATACAAAAATAAATGGGAGAAAATTAAGAAATTTGTTTATAAAAAAAATCAATAGGAGATAAATAATTTAAAGAATTATGTATTCTAAAATTATTATACCAGTTAAC
>CBCPNA010000059.1:0-5150 GCA_965120415.1 uncultured Bacillota bacterium
ATAATAAGCGATAAAGACATAACTTTAAAGGCAGAACAAGATATAATGATATCTAGTGCTACAGATAATATAGATATAGTAGCACCAGAGGGTATAAATATTATACAAGGGGAAAGTGAAGAAACTTTACACAAATTAGAGGATAATGCTTATTTAAATGCAGAACAAATACATTTAGATTAAGGAGTTTGCATATGAAATATAGAGTAGATGAAATTTTCAAATCTTTGGAAGAAGATATGAAAACTAAGATACTAGAAAATATAGAAAAAATAAAAAAAAATGTTCAATTAAAGGAAGAAGAAATAAAAAATAATTTAGCATTAAAAATAAGTAGTTTATTAAATAATTCAGCTAAAGAAGAAAATGAGATATACATTGTAATATCACCTTTAGAAAGCTCTATTTTAACAAAAAGCTATGAAATAAGCTTAATGCTTTGTAATGAAGAAATATATTTAGATAACAAACCTATTTATACATATTTTAGCATACCTTATATATTTGAATATATAGACGAAGATATGAAGTATTTTGAAAAATTAATGAATAATAATTTTAGAAATGTAACTACATTTGAGATAAAAGGATTTAGACTTAAGTATGAAAAACTTTATATGGATTTATATTTATTTTTAGTGTTTTATTTTATAAAAACTTTAAAAGATGAAGGGCTATTTTTAAATATAAAGTTTGATAAAATAAATTTTTTATATGGCAAGTTTATGGAAAATTTAATGCCTATAGGAGAAATAAAAGGAGAAGTAAAAAAAATTATATGAAATATTTTTTAATAGAAAAAGATAGAGAGTTTTATTCATCACCTCAGTTTAAAAGTTGGCATCAAGATATAAATTTTTTACAAGAAAAAGATTATTATAAGTTACCTAGAAGAAAAACATTTTTTATAAATGAGAATAATTTTTTATTATGGACAGATATAATATCTAGCCCAGTGTTTATAGTTAGTGAAAAAGTTAAAGAGGTTATAAAACTTTATGATAAGAAAGTAAAAATAAAACAAATGATTTTGATAGAGCAAAAAAATGCAGATATGCAAGTATACTATTTACCATTGTTAGAATGTATGGAATGTTTATCAGAAGAAAGAGATAAAGGGCTAAATCCAGATATAACAAAAAGGTTAATCTTAGATAGAGATAAAATAAAAGATAAGCTTATATTTAAAGTTAAAGATGCTGGTAAAAGGTATGTAATAGGAAGATTAGATTTTGTAGAAAGTATTTTAAAAAGAGAAGCAATAGGAATAAAATTAACAGAGTTAAAAGTTATATAAAGGGAGTGTTAAATTTGTCAGATGAAAAATTTTGGTTGGATGCACTAAAAGATTTAGACAATGAGGAAATTGAAAGAATAACTACAAGAGAAGAATTTGATAAACTTGAGGAGCAGCTTAAAAATCAAAGAGAAGAGCTAAGGAGAGCTGAAGCTGAAGAATTATTAAATAATACGTCAGATGAGGCAAGCGATGAAACAACAGATAATGAAGAAGAAGCAGAGTCTGAAGAAATAAGTGTTGATGATTATATGGAAATGATGGAAGAAGAATTATCTTCAGCATATTTGGTAAGGGGAGCGACGTTAAAATGTAGCTGTGGAAGTCATGAAAGAAAGCTAAATGTATTAAAAGATCACGGAGTATATATTAAAGGAAAGCCAATGATACATGAGCTTGATATGGAAAATGAAAAAAATATAACTTATTTTGGGGTATGCGATTCAGATAGCAAGTATTTAGATACTGAAAGTGTAACTTTGGAATTAGATGTAAAAGATGAAAATGGAGAGGTTGTAGATACAAAAAAAGTTACAGGCTCTCGTTGTGAACCTTACATACTGTGTGAGTGGATGGATACTAAAGATGACGTGAGAATAGTAGATAACGGAGATAAAGATCCAGAAGATAAGCTAAAAGATGGAAATGATGTTACTAAAGGACATCCAGTTGTAACAATGAATTCATTTTTAGTTTGTAGACACGGAGGAATAATAGAGCCTTTAACTTCAGGGCAAGAATTAGAGGAAGATGATGAAGAAGAGGTAGAGGAATTTCCAGAAGAATTAGAAGAAATAATAAATGAAGAATATGGATTTTCAGAAGAAGAAATCGAATATATAAAAGATTTATATAATACGTATAGTAAAACAATTCATTTGATAACGATGAAAAGGCAATTATATTTTTAGATACGCTGCTTAAAATGGGATATTCAGATTATGAATCTGTACTAGATGATAAATTTGATTTTGGAAGAGCCACACTGATGGTTAAGCTTAAATTAGAAGAAATTCTTGAAGGAAAAGAAGATTTTAAAAATACAGCTATAGATAAAGTTGAAGAAAAAGAGGAAAAATTATCAAAATCACTTAGTTTTAAAAAAGAACTTATAAATGAAAATATCGGTAATTATTATTTGGAAAGTGGAATTTCAGGTAAAGTAACTTCAAAAGGTAGTACAAAAGTAGCATTAAATTTAGAATTAGAAAACACAAAAGAAAAAGCAACTAAGAAAGCAGAAGATTTAAGCACTGGAATAAAATTTAAGAACATAAGCATACCAACAGAAGCTGGAAGTATAGAAATAGGTAAAGATAAAGATGGAGCTAATGTTAGTTTTAACTTAGAAGTAGAAGATGAAAGTGGAGCAACTATAAAAGCACCAATAAAAATAACAAAAAAAGGTATAGAATTAGGGCTTTCTGCTACACTTACAGACCCAATAAGTAAGACCAAAACAACATTTGCAATAAAACAAAAAGGAATAGATACATATTTAACTGTAAATAAAGCTATAGACAATACATGGAGTAAAAATAATATAAGCTGCTATTATAAAGCTTATGCAGAATATGGAGCAAAGCTAGATTATAATAATTCAGATACAGGAGCAAGCTATGCAACAGCATTAGCTTATGCAATAGCAGAAAATCTTCAAAGTTTGGAAATTGATGGTATAGAAGATAAAGAAATAGATTGGGATTCAATTAGAGTATATATAAATGAACATTATGATGAAGATATTGTTAATGAAATTCTACCTATAATAGAAGAATTTGAACGTGATAATGTTTCAACATGGGATAAATTTTGTGCAAAATTAAAGAGTATAAATTGGGGTAAAATAGGAAAGGGTATTTTAATTATTGTAATAGCAATTGTGATTGTAGTATTATTATATTTTATACCAGAAATAATAACAGTAATAAGATCTTATTTACCAAAAATTTTAACAACTATAATTCATTTATTAACTAATATTTAATGAAATGAGGAATATGATAATGGAATATAATGATAAAAAGACTTTACAAGAATGTTCTTTTTTTGAAGTAATAAGTGAAAAATCAAAAATAAAATTTTTTAAAATTCAACTAAAAATTATAATATTTTTTATGATTTTCATATTTATTCCATCTATTATAGCAATAGAATATTATATTGAAAATGATAATATTGCAGTAATATTTGCAGTTATTATTGGGGTTATTATAATAGCTATTCTATTAATACTAGATCTCGCATATATGTTTCAAGTATATTTAGATTGTTTAAAAAATACAGGAAAATCAAAAAGACTTTATAATATTTTTAAAAAGTGCGAACATAATGAACATATTCAATTTTATGAAATGATAAAAGGAACATTTAGTTTAAATCCTAGTGAATATTTAAAAGTATACAATGAAAAATTACTAGATGGTTCATTTTTACTTTACAAAAATAATTCTAAATATATTATATCAGGATTTTTTTATTATCAAGCATTAGCAGCTTTAAATGAAATAGTTTTAAATAATAAAACAGATTATGATTTTATATTATCTAGTAAAATGGAAAGATTAAAGAAAATATACAAATCTAGATTCAAAAGAATGCAAGAATTTACAGGAGCGTTAACTTTAGAAAATATAATATTAGCATATACAGAAAAAAAATATGAAAAAGTCTTTGAATATATAAAAGAATATTTTACAAAAGGAGTTTTTACATACTATGATTTAAGAAAAACAATACTAGTATTTTTATACATAAGTGCTAAAAAGACTGGAAAAGATATAGATTTTTTGTCTAAAACAGGAAAAGAAAGACTAGAAGAGGCATTGCAAGAAGAAGAATATGTAAAGTTTATTGAGAGAGAATTAGGCGAAGATATGAATAAATAAAAGGAATATGATTATGGAATATAATGATAAAAAAACTTTACAAGAATGCTCTTTTTTTAGAGTAGTAGGATTATTTTTAAAAATAAAATATTTTAGATTTCAACTGAAAATTATAATATTGGCTATGATTTTTATAATTATTCCAACCATTATAGCAATAACAATTTATATTGAAAATGATACATATGCTACGATAATATTTGCACTTATTGTAGCGTTTATAATACTAGCTATTAATTTAACATTAGAACTTAAATATAGATTTCAAGTATATTTGGATTGCTTAAAAAATACAGAAAAATCAAAAAAACTTTATAATCTTTTTAAAAAGTGTGAACATAATGAATTTATCCAGTTTTATGAAATGCAGAAAGGTACATTTAATTTAAGCCCTAGTGAATATTTAAAAGTATACAATGAAAAATTATTAGATAAGTCATTTTTTGCTTTTAATACTTCTGAATACATTGTATCAGGCTTTTTTTACTATCAAGTATTAGCAGCTTTAAATGAAATAATTTTAAATAATAAAACAGATTATGATTTTATATTATCTAGTAAAATAGAAAGACTAAATAAAATATATAAATATAAATTTAAAAAAATACAATAACTTACAGGTACATTAACTTTAGAAAATATAATATTAGCATATACAGAGAAAAATTATGAAAAAGTTTTTGAGTATTTAAGAGAATATCTTATAAAAGGAGGTTTTACAAAATTTGACTTAAGAAAAACAATACTAGTATTTTTATACATAAGTGCTAAAAAGACTGGAAAAGATATAGATTTTTTGCCTAAAACAGGAAAAGAAAGACTAGAAGAAGCATTGCAAGAAGAAGAATATGCAAGGTTTATTGAAAGAGAATTAGGAGAAGATATTTAATAATATTAAAAACAACAGAAAGGAGAAATAACTTTTGGATTACTTAACAGCAGACAAAATACGTATAGTTGGTAAA
>CBCPNA010000060.1:0-14720 GCA_965120415.1 uncultured Bacillota bacterium
AAATACTACTTCAGAAATCATGCATGATATTTCTGAAGAAGATTTAAAATATTTGGAATTAACAGAAAAGATAGAATATTTAACAACGCTTGTTGAAATGCAAGGGGAGGTATAAAAATGTATGATACTTTAAAAACATTAATTGAAAACAATAGATATACAAAAACAGAGATACAAAAAAAGCTAAATGTATATTTAAAAGCTGCTAAGATAACAGAAGAAGAATATACAGAACTTATAGGGCTTATAAATGACGAAGGGGCTTAAAATGCTTCTTTTTATTTTTACGTTTTTTTAGAAAAAATAAAATTTCTTTTAATTTTTTAAAACTAGAGAAGGAGCAGGAAGAAGAGTTTTGAAAAATTTTACAAACTTTAGGAAAGGAAAAATTAAAAATGTTTTAAAATATTTTTAATGATACTTGTAAGTAAAAATTTTTACTAAGTTAAAATTCTCCATGAAAATAAATATTTCATATTATCTGGTGCTGTAATATCTATTTTAGAAAGTCTGATAAAATTTCCTTGAAGATTTTTTTCTATAGTGGCTAAATGAAAATGACATGCCCCAATACCGACATCAAGCCTTTGTAAATCGTAAGGAAATTTTGGTTTTGGATTAGCTTCTCTATAAAAATGAAATGCATCATTATGGTAAATAACTCGCCAAGGCTGACGGTTTACGGCAGAAGGGGCAAGGCGAAGCATTTCTAAAGCAAAAGCATATTCTTCTACTTTAGTTTTAGTAAGTGGGGTAATAAAGTCATTTTCAAAAAATAATTCATTCCATTGCTTACGCTCATTTGATTTTCCCATTTTACGAAATAAGGTATCTATAAATGTAGTTTTATCTGCTGGATAACCGATAGGAGAAACAATAGGAAAGATATGCCCTTCTTTAATATTTATAGCGTTAGAAAATTGTTCACGGTTAAAAGTGCCGGCAAGCCAGCATGTACCAAGCCCCATATCTGTAGCAGTAAGCACTAGCTTTTCAAAAGTATATCCTACAGCTTCCATTGCTGTTTCTGTATTTTCTACAGTGATGCATAAAAAAGTGTTAGCTCCATTGATTACCCCATATGTACCTAGTTTTTCTGTGTTAGTTCCTTGTTTAGTTTCTAATAGATGTATTTGCATATTTGCTGGAAAGGGTGTTTTTTCATTTTGTAATTTGTCTATATATGCTAAAATAGCATCTTTATCCTTTTGAGATAATGCACGGTTTTCATATGAGCGTATGCTTTTCCGTTTTGTTATTGTTTGTTCTACATTAAACATCTTTATTTCCTCCATTATTTTTTTAATAAAAATTAATCAACTTATGATTTTAATATAAAAGTAATTTATATACTTATTGCCCAAAATCTAAATAGCCATGTTTGGTAAAGCTATTAAGAGCAAAGATTATATACAAGGGGCTTATATATTAGCCTTAATCTAATGTAAGGTGATTATAATATATAAACTTTATTTAAATACAATTTTTATATGCATATATATATATCTATCCATTAAAGTAGTAATAATTTTATTTAGATAAGGTTTTAACTATATTTTGGGCAAATAAAGCCACTTTTTGGCAGTCCTCTTCATCAGGCTTATTTTTATTAAATATTGTAAAAGAACCCTTGCAAGCAAATTCTTCTTTAGCTAGAGGTATATTCTTTTTTTCAAGCTGTTTAGCAACTTGCTTATAAGTAGATTTAACAAATGCTGCAGTGCTAAAATTAACAACTTTTCCTACGTTTACATTAATGTTTTTTATAAATTTTTTCATTTCATTATCTATATCAAAACCATATACAGAGCTACCAAGAAACAAAATATCGACATCTTCTGTTAGTGGATTGGAGATTGTTTTGGCATCTACCCCAACTGCTTTTGCGATTGCATCGGCTAGTTTTTTTGTATTACCACCTTTTGTGTAATAACGTATAGCTAATTTCATTTTAAATTTCTCCTTTTGTATTAATTTTTATTTATTATAGCATAAAAAGGTAAAGTTTTAAATCTAATATTGCAAATGTTTATATATTAATTATATTACAAAAAGTCAATAATCTAAATTATCATTAATATTATGCTTTTATACATTTAACAAATCTAGTTTATTTTGAATATCTTCTTTTGTAATCGTATTTAAAGCAGTAATATTACAATTATTAGCAAGATTTAAATATTCTAAAGCTTTATTAGTATTATTAAAGCTTTCTTCTATAAGAGCTAGATAATAAAGGCTATCAGGCAAATTAGGATTTAGGCTTATAGCTTTTAAAAAATATTCTTGAGCCTTTTTTAAATCGTTTTGCATAAAATATATTTGCCCTAGATTATCAAAAGCAGAGGCGTAAGTGGGGTTATCTTTTATAACGTCATTAGAAAGCTTTAGCGATTTTTCATAATCTTTTTTTAGCATATAAAAATAAGCAAGGGTTGTTAAAGATTCTGGATTTATATATTCATAATCATTTTTTAAATTTTCTAATAAGCTTATAGCTTTATCTAAATTATCTAGCTTCCAATAACAGCTAGCCATTGCTAAAATAATAAGCTTTTTTAAAATAACTTTTTTATTTAAGTTATCTGTTTTTTTTAATAAAGCTAGAGCATCTTCAAATTGCCCTTTTTGTAACAAAATAATAGAATAGTTATATAAAGCATCAATATTTTTTGTATTATATTTTAAAGCAAGCTCAAAACATTTTTCTGCCTTTTGGGGGTTAAAAGCCTTTAAATAAATATTGCCAAAAAAGCCGGATAAATATCCTATCATTTTTTCACCTCATATATATTTTATATAGATTTTATCATTAATTAAAAGGATATGCAATATTAATTATACATAAGCTTAAAAAAGGCAATAAATATTAATATAACCCCAGCTATAGCAGATGCATTAAATTTATCCAAAAATTTAAAATTAGCCTTTTTGCCTAAAAATTTGCCAAAAAATAAAAATGTAATTTGAAATAGCATAATAAATAAAGCTAATAAATATTTATAAAAATTTAGATGAGATACGGATATACAAATGCCTATGCAGTCTATAGAAAGAGCAATACCTAAAAAAAACGCCTCTTTGTAATCTATTTTTAAAGAGTTGTCTAAATCTGAAGAAATAGGGTCTTTTATTATATTAATTGTTATACCTAAACACTTTATAAAAAAAGAATATGTTTTATTTTTGCTAATATTTGTATTTTTTACATTTATTGTAGCTATATTTTTATTTTCTGGTTCTAGCCCTTTTTTTATCATAAAAATTCCTAAAAGTATTAATATTAAAATGCTTATAAAATATGTTACCTTTTCTGAAAAGATTAAAGATAAAATATTGCCAAGGCTAAGAGATACAATAGAAAAAGATAAAGATATTAAAGATACTATAACGATAGATAAAATACTTATTTTTATTTTTCTTATACCATAAGAAAACCCAATACCTAAAGAATCTATGCTAGCAGCAAAAGCTAAAAGTATTAATTGTAAAAACAAATATATCACCTCTATCAATTTTATTTTATAATATGCAAATTTTTAAAAAATGTTAATTTATTAGGTATAAATTTATAGCTTGTATAATAAAATGTTTATAAAATATCAAAAGATAGGAGTTTTTTAATGAATTATCATGCAAAAAGCAATACAGAAACGCTAGTAAGGCTAGAAACAGATGAAAACAATGGTCTTTTGGATACAGAGGTAAAAAAAAGACAAGAAAAATTTGGCTATAATGAAATAAAAAATAAAAAGCAAAAAAGCAATATATCAAAATTTTTGGCACAATTTAACGATTTTATGGTAATAACTCTTTTGATAGCAGGGCTTATATCTTTTATAACAAGTATTATAAAAGGAGAAAAAGATTTTTTTGATTCTATAATAATAATATTTATTGTTATATTAAACGCTATTTTTAGTTTTTTGCAAGAAAATAAGGCAGAAAAAGCTTTAGAAGAGCTAAAAAAGCTAAAAAGCCCTAAAACAAATGTTATAAGAAATGGTATTTTGCAAAAAATTGATAGTACAAGCCTTGTTGTTGGAGATATTATCTTCATAAATGCTGGAGATTATGTTGCGGCAGATGCAAGGATATTAAAGGCTAATAACCTAAAGGTAGAAGAGGCTAACTTAACAGGAGAAAGCATAGCTATAGAAAAGACAGAAGAGCTTATACAAAAAGAAGACATAGGTATACATAATAAAAAGAACATGGTATTTTCAGGCAGCAATGTTGTGGCTGGTAATGCTAAGGCGGTTGTTGTTGCTATAGGTATGGATACAGAAATAGGTAAAATAGCAAATATGATTATAAATACAGAAGAAAAACAAACTAATTTGCAAAAAAAGTTAAATCAGACAGGTAAAATATTATCTATAATAGCTTTATTTATATGTGTTTTAATATTTTTTATAGGTATACTTAAAAATATTAAGCCGTTTGAAATGTTTATGACATCTATAAGCCTTGCTGTAGCGGCTATACCAGAGGGGCTACCTAGCATTGTGACTATAATGCTTGCTATAGGGGTATTTAAGATGGTAAAGCAAAACGCTATTGTAAGAAAGATGCCAGCGGTAGAATCTTTAGGGGCAGCAACCGTTATATGTACAGACAAAACAGGTACGCTTACGCAAAACAAGATGACTGTTGTTAAATACAAAAGCCAAAATAAAGATATGCTATGCACTGCTTTAGCTGTTTGTAACAGCGTGGCTATAGATAAAAAGGTGATAGGGGAGCCAACAGAAGTTGCTTTAGTCAATTTTGCTATAAAAAATGGCTTTAATAAAAATGAAGTGCTAAAAAGATTTCCTTTTTTATTTGAAATATCTTTTAATTCTGAGAGAAAGCTAATGTCTACAATACATAAAGATGATAAAGGGTATAAAATATTTACAAAAGGGGCTTTAGATATTTTGCTAGAAAAATGTACATATTATTATGAAAATTATGAAAAAAAGCTTTTAACAGAAAGTAAGAAAAAAGATATTTTAAGAGAAAATATGCAGATGACAAAAGAGGCTTTAAGGGTAATAGCCGTAGCCTTTAAAGATACGGATAAAGCTAGCAAAAACGATAAAAACATAGAAAACAATCTTATTTTTTTAGGGCTTGTTGGTATGATAGACCCACCAAGGAAGGAAGTTTTTGATGCTATAAAGTGTTGCCATGATGCGGGCATAAAAACTGTTATGATAACAGGCGACCATGTAGAAACAGCAAAAGCTATAGGCAAAAAAGTCGGACTTTTTTTGGAAGATGGTATTTGTATAACAGGAAGTAAGCTAGATAATATGACAGATAAAGAGCTTGCCCAAAATATACAAAATTATAGTATATTTGCAAGGGTAAGCCCAGCTCATAAAGTAAGGATAGTTAAAGCATTTAAAGCAAATGATGAAATAGTGGCTATGACAGGTGATGGAGTTAACGATGCGCCAGCTTTAAAAGAGGCGGATATAGGATGCGCTATGGGACTTAGCGGTACAGAGGTTGCAAAAGGAGCAAGCGACATAATTTTGGCAGATGACAACTTTTCTACTATAGTTTATGCTATAAAAGAAGGACGTGGTATATATCAAAATATTAAAAAATCTGTACATTTTTTAATATCAAGTAATATAGGAGAAATAGTTACAATTTTTTTTGCTTTAATAATTGGATATTTAGCCCCACTTTCGCCTATACATCTTTTATGGATAAATCTTATAACCGATTGTTTACCGGCTATTGCTCTTAGCGTTTCTCCTAACGACAAAGATTTGATGCAAAAAAGGGTAAAAAGGATAGAAAAAGGCTTGTTTGAAAAATATGTATGGCTTAAAATTTTTTTAGAAGGTATTTTGATAGGGACACTTGCCTTAATAGCTTATATAATAGGTATATATTATTTTAACGAAGAAAGTATAGCAAAAACAATGACTTTTGCAACACTTAGTATATCACAGCTAGTGCATTCTTTTAATCTTAAATCAGAAAAGAGTATATTTAATGCAGAACTATTTAATAACAAATATTTAATATTTGCATTTATAATAGGTATAATATTACAAGCAGTTGTTATAATGATACCATTTTTAGCAAATATATTTGGGGTAAGCTATTTAAGCTATATGCAATGGAGTATAGTTTTAATTTTAAGCCTTATGCCTTTAGCTGTAGTAGAGCTTGAAAAAAAATTTACAAAATAATAGTATCGCTTGCCTTTAAATTAGAAAAAGTGTATATAGCAATTTAAGTTATGTAAATATAGTAGATTTTAAAATTTTAAAAAAATTATAAAATAATACTATATCTTACCCCCTTACTCATAATGATAAAGATTTAATGTAAAAAAGATAAAAAGGATAGAAAAAGCTTGTTTAAAAAATATGTATAGTTTAAATCTTTTTATAAGGTATATTAATTATGAACAATTTTTTGGATAAGCTAAAGATGATATTAATGCAGAGTAGTTATGATGTACTTAGTTTTAATTTTAAATATTGTGTCTTTAGCTGTAGTAGAGCTTGAAAAAAATTATAAAATAATAGTATAACCTTACCCCTTAAAAGAGAATAATATATATTATATTATTTAGGGGGGTAAGGCTTGAAATTATTAAAATATACTTTTTTTACAATTGTTATACTTATTATGTGCTATTTTTCTAGCACTATAGGGTATAAAATATATAGCCCATCAAACGACAATTTTTATGTTGATACAGAAACACCAGAAAATATAATAAAAGAGAGTATAGAAAAAGAGGTAAATAGCCAAAATAAAAATGTAATAAACGAAAATACAAAAATTGTTTATGAATATTATTATAAAGAAGATGACTATACAGAATATATAGAAGATACTCCATCTTATTTTTTAATAGGGCTTACAAGAGAACAGCTAGAAAATAAATTGAAAGACTGGCAAATAAAATCTTTTTCAGAAGAAGAAGTTGTTATGCAAAAAATAATACAAAATGCAAAAACTTTAAAATATATAATAACCGAATATGAAGGGTATGTTGCTGTATTTTATATAGATAATCAAAATACAAAAATTTTAAAATATATAACAAAAACTCCAATTTTAAGCCTTTCAGAAGAAGAGCAAAAAAATATAAAAAACGGTATAGAAATAGAGGGTGAAGAAAAGCTTATAAGCATTTTACAAGATTATGAAAGCTAATACAAATATAAGTTGTACAAAAATACCAATAATTCACTTGAAAAATATTAAAAATTTGGCAACATTTTATATTGAAATGTGTTATAATTATACATGTGAAAACCCTTAATATTTTCACAGTTACAGTTAAAATACATCCCCCAATATGTACTAAACTGTAAACCCCATAAAAATACCTTCTCTTTTGTGCGGGGGTATGGCTCCGTTAGCTTACCCCCACGTACCACTATTAGTGAGTGGTATATCGTAGAGATTATACTGTATGATAAAAGTCAGCAAGTTTATTGCTGGCTTTTCTTATGCATTTAGGCAGTGCCAAATACCACTTGATATAATATCAGCCATTTTCATAACATTTTTAAGCCTTGTATTTTGCAATATAGAAAATTCTAATATACCTTTTGTATTTACAATACCTGTTATATACATATCGCCTACATAAGGCAAGTTTTTTTTAAGCCCTGCTCCAGGCTTTATGCTACCTTCTCCTATATTTATATAATTAATAAAGTTTTTATCACCTAAAGATGCATCTATAGCTATTATAAGGCTATCTTTTTTTTTATATTTATAAATAAGCTTTATATATTTATTTAAATTTTTAGCATGCACAGGTTTTTCTAAACTGCCTAATATTATCACGTTTTTTGGAAGTGGTAGCTTGCATAATTTATACCCAACTAAAGGCCCAAGGCTATCGCCTGTTGACCTATCTGTTCCTATACATAAAAATATTAGATATTTATACTGTTTGCTTTTTAATATTTTAGCAAATATGTTTTTAAATTCCAAAAGAGAAAATTCAGAAAAAGAGTTAATAAAGTAGCTTGATTTTTTATATTCTTTATTCAACCAAAAAACTCCTTTTGCATAATTTATAAAACAACAAATATATTTTATGAAAAATTAAAAAAAATATACTTTAATCTTAATTTTTTATAAAATATATTTTGGCAGATTTTATTAATTTTTATTTATAGTCGACTATATTTATCATTTAATGTAAAGTTTTATTTATTAATTGCATAAAAAAATTAGTATCTATCGACAGCTTTTTTCACAAAATATAATAATTGTATGATATTATTTTTATAAATAACATACTTTTACTAAGGAGAATAGATTATGAATAAAAATAATTTTAATTTGCCCAAAAATATTAAACAAATTGGAAATATAGATGAAAATTTTAAAATATATGTAGAAGATTTTGTATTTTCTTTTTTAAATCAATATGCCAAAAACTGTAACGGCGAAGAGGGGCTTGCTGTTTTGATAGGGGAGCATTTTGTTAACGAGAATAAAAATGTCTTGTTTATTAGCGGGGCTATAAAGGCAGAAGATACTATTATGGAAAATGGTATTGTCAAAATGTCTGAAAAATCTTTAGAAAAAATAAATGCAAATATTGATACATATTTTTTGGGCAAGCAAATAGTCGGCTGGTTTTATTCCCAGCCGGGCTTTGCCGATTATATTAATGAAGAATATTTGAATTATCATAAAGCTCTTTTTAAAGAATATTATAAAGTATTTTTTCTTTTTGATCCGGTAGAAAATATAAACTCTTTTTATAAATACAGAAATCAAAAATTTGAAGATATAAAGGGCTTTATAATATATTATGAAAAAAACGATGCTATGCAAGAATATATGCTAAATAATAAAGAAAATAATATAGATATAGCAAAAGAAAACTTTAAAGAAAAAGATAAAAAATTAACTAAACTAAAAAATAATAAGACTCAAAATATTAAGGTGGTAGAAAAAGAAAAAAATAAACCTAGTATGCTTTTGTATTTAACAGGGGTTTTATTTATTATTTGCTTTGTTATGGCTATTTCTCTTATACAAAATGATGATAAAATACAAGCTTTAGAGTCTAGTTTTTTAAAGCTTGACCAAAATTATAAATATATTTTAAATCAATTAAAAAATGAAAATGTGCAAAGCGTATTTGCAGAAAATACATCTTATTATGAACAAGAAACAGAAACAACTCAAACAACAGAAACAAAAGAAATAACAGAAGCACAAACAACTACAGAAACAACCCAAACAACGCAAGCAGAAACAGGGGATTATATAGAATATGAAATTAAAGCAGGAGATACACTAGAATATATTAGCCAAAAATTTTATAATACATCAAATAAAGTGGATGAAATAATAGCCTTTAATGAAATAGAAAATCCAGATAAAATCTATGAAGGTATGCTTATAAAAATACCAACAGATTAATACATAATAAATATACTCAAATCTAGCTTTGCTAGCAATTTGAGTATATTTTTTTGTATATTTATATAATTATTTGTAAATTATATATTTAAAGCATTTTAGCTAAAGTTTACAATACTTGACAAATGAAAATTGTTATAATATACTGAAATTAGCTAAATAAATTTAATTTATTAAATGTTTTTAAGGGGTGTTAAAATGGCTAAAATATTAGTTGTTGATGATGAACAAAGCATTGTTAACATAATAGAATACAATCTTAAAAAAGAAGGCTATAATGTTATATGCGCCTCTAACGGCGAAGAGGGCTTAGCACTTTTTAAAAAAGAAAGCCCAAGCCTTGTTATTTTAGACATTATGATGCCAGAAATAGACGGCTATGGGGTTTGTAAAAAAATAAGAGAAGAAAGTAGCGTACCTATAATAATGCTTACTGCAAGAGCAGATGAGGTAGATAAAGTTTTGGGGCTTGAAATAGGGGCAGATGATTATGTTACAAAGCCATTTAGCAACAGAGAGCTTTTAGCAAGGGTTAAAGCGCATTTAAGAAGGGCAGAAACTTTAAAAGAGCCTAAAGAAAGCGGAACAAAAGATATATGTAAATTTGGAGATTTAGCTATAGATATAAAAAGGTATGAAGTTTATAAAAATGATGAGCTTATAAACTTAACAATTAGAGAATTTGAGCTTTTAAAATTTTTGGCTTTTAAAAACCCTCAAATATTTACAAGAGAAGAGCTTTTATCTAAAGTATGGGGGTATGAATATTTTGGTGATGTAAGGTCTGTCGATGTTACTGTAAGAAGGCTTAGAGAAAAGATAGAAACAGATCCAAGCAAGCCAAAATATATTGTAACAAAAAGAGGTATAGGTTATTATTTTAGTTATTAAGTTGGTTAATAAATATGAAAAGTATAAGATTTAAGCTAATTTTTATATATTTTATTTTAGTATTTATCGTAATGATAATAAGCGGAAGCTATATCATTTTAAGCACCAAAACGCAAGAAACACAAAAAATAGAAAATCAATTAAAAAGCACTACAAGATATGTAAAAGAGCAAGTGCTGGAACAATACAAAGATTCTTCATTGTTCCAAAATGGGCTTGATTCTATATTAATACAGCAAAATTTGCCCTTGCAAGATGCCCAGGTAAGCATATTAGACAGCACAGGTAAAACTATAGCTACCACTATAGAATCGCACAAGGGCAATATTATAGAGCATAAAAATTCTGTTATTATAGAGGGGCTTTCTGGTAAAGAAAGTTTTGGTAAGACATCAAACTATAGCCAAAATTCTACTGTAGAAAGATGGTTTAGCTATGCCTATCCTTTGCTAGATGATAGCGGTAATTTAGAATATATCATTTATGCGCAAGTCGATTCAGACACAATAACAGAAAATCTTATGCAAACAGCAAGCACTATTTCTATAGCGGTGTTACTTGCTTTATTTTTTGCGGTGCTTTTGGGGAGTCTATTTTCTAATACAATAACAGCCCCTATAGCTATACTTACAAAAAAGGCAAATTTACTTGCGACAGGTAATTTAGAGCAATATATATCTGTTAAAGGTGAAGATGAACTAGGGCAGCTTACAAGGAGCTTTAACCATATGGCAAGAGAGCTTAGAAAGACTGTTTCTGAAATGGAAAACGAAAACAACAAGCTAGAGATACTTCTCCAAAATATGACAGATGGCGTTATAGCTTTTGACAATAAAGGCGGACTTTTGCACGCTAATAAAGTTTTTTATGAATTAATGGACTTTAGCATAACAGAGCAATACAGGATAAATTTAGACATTTTTTTAAAAAAAATAAATTATAAAAAAGAAAATTTAGATATAGAAAAAAATACACAATTGCTTATAAATATTAATGCAAAATTTATAGAAATATCTATAATACCTTATAAGGCTAAAATAAGCTTTTTAGAAGGGGTTATTGTTGTGTTAAAAGATATAACAAAGCAAAAAAAGCTAGACGATTTAAGAAAAGAATTTGTCGCTAACGTTTCACACGAAATAAGAACACCTATAACAACTATAAAAAGCTATACAGAAACGCTTATAGAAGGAGCTATAGAAGAAAAAGATATAGCCATAGATTTTTTAAACACAATAAACGATGCTACAGATAGGATGAAGCTGCTTACAGACGATTTGCTAGAGCTTTCTAAATTTGATGGAGGTAAAATAGTATTTAATTTTAAAGAAGAAAATCTTTATGAAATAGTGTCTGGTTGTGTTAAGCAAAATATAATAGTTGCAAATAAAAAAAATCAGACAATTATTTTGAACGAACCAAAAAATAAAAATATGAAAGTTAAGGTAGATAAAGATAGGATAAATCAGGTTATAAACAATATTATATCCAATTCTATCAAATATAGCTATGAAAATGCAAAAATAAACATATTTTTTGACGAATTTAAAAATAGTTATGTTGTAACTATACAAGATAATGGTATAGGTATACCACAAGAAGATTTAGAAAGGATATTTGAAAGATTTTATAGAGTTGATAAAGCAAGGAGCCGTGATATGGGGGGTAATGGGCTTGGTCTATCTATAGCAAAAGAGATAATGCTTGAGCATAAAGGCGAGATAAAAGCCTTTAGCAGAGTATCAGAAGGCACTGTTATGCAGATAGTGTTTCCTAAAATTAATATGAAGCTTAAATAGGGGCTTTTTAGCTTGATACAATATTAAAATTATGCTTGAATAAAGATTTTTTGTATGTTAATATAAAAATACAAGATTGTCTTTAATAAAAGCATATTTTTTAAATTTAGGTGAAAATATGAAATTTAAAATTTTTTTAAGAAAAAAGATAGGTATAAAAAATATTTTAATATTTTTTTTAGTTTTTTTAGCCATATATCAGACAGCTTATTTATGGTTTGAGAGCTTTTCTGGCTATAATTTAATTTATTTTTTAAAAAATAGGCATCTTTTTTATAATAATGAAAATACGCTAGAGCATAATGTAGAAAGTGTTATAATTAATGTAGGCGAGAATAAATTTTTAAGGCAATATGAAAATATTTATATATCAGAATACAAAAAGACTTTTGATGAGGCTATAACAGAAACGCTTTCTAAAGGAAGTTATGAATATAAAGAAAAATTTGATTTAAAAGAAATAGCATCAAATAAAAGTATTTTATACATTTTTGATTATGATATAAATTCATCTGATTTAGATACTGTATTTGGGCTTGATTTTAAAAAAGTGCCAAAAGATATTGTATATAATACTATAGCTTTAGAGGCTTTTATAGAAGATGAGAGCTATTTAAAAGCTACTATATTTCATACAGAAGAAGATGATGCACATGTATTTATTTTAAAAAAGGAAGATTTAGCCAAAAGTATATATTATATTATAGAAAATTTTTCTAATTTTGCAACAAAGCAAGATTTAAGCCTTTTAACTATTTCTTCAGGCGAAAATACAAAATCTTCTTTTGCTCCAGCTTTTTTAGAAGGAGAAGTTTTTGTTAATAAAATAAAGACAATAAACCCCCTAGAAGAAGACGGAGGAGTATTGCTTTCTAGCCTTTCAAAATATGTTTATATATTTTTTGAAAATTATTATTCAAAGTTTGTACCAAATATAGACGATATTTACACGTATAAAGATGATAACATAGTTATTAAATATTATCCAAACGGCGTTTTAGAATATGTAAATTATAAAACATCTAGCCAGACTAATGAAAGCTTTTATAGCCTTGCGATAGATTTTTTGGCTAAAGATACAAATATAAAAAATGAATTTTATTTAACTAAATATGAAAAAACAGAAGATGGAGCAATATTTTATTTTGATTACAAAATAAATAACTTTCCTATAGTTTTATCAAGCGAGCTTAAAGAAAAAACAGGTATGGAAAGTATGATAGAGGTAACTGTTGCAGAAAATGAGGTACAAAAATATAAAAGAATAGTTTATGAATTTGAAATAGATGAAACATTACAAAATATAGATACAAGTATTTTAAATAATATACAACAAAATTCAAAATTAGTTTATTATTTTGATGAAATTTATGATTTAAATAGTTTAGCATTACAAATAAATAAAAAAGATGAAATATATCAAAATTTAGAGGATAGTGATAATAATGAATTGAAAATTAGTTAAAAATTATATGATATTATTTTTGCTTATATTAAATATAATTTTATTAATTATAAATTTAAAAGGCAATGAATATATTATAACTAATGCCAAAAAACAGGCTATTTTGGAATATGCAGAAAAAAATAATATAAAAATATCAGCCAAAATACCAGAAAAATTTTACCCTATGAACTCCATATCTGTAAAAAACTTTTTTTATGATGAAAATCAGCTAAAAAATATATTTTTTGGCACAGATGAAAATATTACCCAAAATGAAGAGTTAGGTATGACTATATTTGAAAAAGATGACAAAAAGCTGTATATAAATAAATCTTATATTGCATTTGAAGATACTGCCCTTTCAGACTTTATATTTGAAAAAGATTTTGCCCTAAAAAAGGCAAAAGAAATAGTAAAAGAGCTTTCAGATATATGTGGTAAAATGTACCTTGATTTAGTTATTGAGGAGGACGATTGTTTTAACATATTTTATGTGCAAAAAATAGATGGATATAAAGTATTTAGTAATTTTTGTAATATAAAAATTTTTGAAGATGGTAAGATGGAGTTGTCCTTTAATTATTACCAAAAAATAGAAGAATTGACTGAAACAAAAAATATATGTTCCGCTGACGAAGCTATATATACTTTTTTGAAAGAAATAAGAAATTTGTTTGATACAGAAATAGAAATAACACAAATAGATTTAGGTTATTATTTAGGTAATACGGAAGAAACGTATCAATATGTTTTTAAGCCTTACTATAGATTTTGTGTAAAAGATACAGAAGAAGTATTTTTTGTTAATGCTTATACAAATACGTTTGAAATTAATACAAAATATAGTATTTTAGAAAATTTTAAATAATTTTTAAATGTAAATATATTACTATTTCAAAAAAATGATAAAAATACGTTGTATTTTAATAAAGTATGATGGTAGAATTTTATAATTTTATGTATAAAAATGAGATTTGCTTGATTAATTTTACGATAATTTTTTTTAAAAAAAGTGTTGACAGTTTAAAATATGTGTGATAATATAATCTAGCCGTTAACAAGAATTGTTAAAAGGCGAAGAACATTGAAAACTAAATAATTTTAGCGAGGCAAGTCAAGCCACGAGGCTATAGAGAAGAGATTATAAAGAGAGTTTGATCCTGGCT
>CBCPNA010000061.1:0-4220 GCA_965120415.1 uncultured Bacillota bacterium
GGCATCAATAACATCGGATTTTTCTAGCAATTTTCTTTGCATTGCCGTACATCCAAGCGCTGATATAAAATATTCTCCTTTATATAGCTTGCCATTTTTTTCTATAAAAAGCCCTGGACTTTCAACATCTGCTCCTATTCCAGCTTTAACAGTTGCCCCTATATAATAAGCCGCATTTATATTATTTACTAATATATGAGCTATATCAAAAATCAAATTTTTACGTGCGTATTCATCATAACCATTAGCTTTAACTTCTTTTTCATATTTATCTATTTTTTCCATTATTTTATTATAATCTTCTTCACTTTCTTTAGCTTCAGCATAAATTTCTCTTTGTTTGTCTTCAATAAAGCTAAGTGTTTCTTGTTTATTAAAGCTTCTGTTTATATTATTTTTATATTCTTCTTCATATTTTTCAAGCATTACATCAAAAATTCCTGATTCTTTAAGCTTAGATATAACCTGCGCTCTATCTTTATTCATAAGGAACATCTTTTTTCTATTAAAAAATATAGCTCTTTGCATAAGGACTATTAATCTACCATAGTGGTTTCTTTTTTCAAAATGATCATAGTCACCAAAAAAAAGTTCTAGATTTTCTACTTCACCTAAAAATTTAATATCACCATTTCTTAATCTGTCTGCTAATTTTTTTAAATTATTTGTATCCAATAGTGCTTTTGAAAAAGCCTCAGGTACCCTAGCATTAGAATAAGGCTTTTTCATAAAATCTAATAGCACATCATTTGGTATAATACCTTTAAACTTGTATGCAAAACAGTAGTATCTGTTTTGCAATTCTATTCTTCTAGGTCTTTGTTCAAAAGCAAGTATTTGCTCCTGACTTAAAGGATAGCGCTCTTCATTTTGTAATGAAAGTATCATTAAATCCCTAAGTTTGTTTCCATCGCTTTCAAAGCTTGCTGGATCTTTTATAAATTCTTCATAAAAATTAGGTGCATCTTTTGAAATACGATATTCATTATTATAGTCTCTTGGATCCACTTTTCCCTTAAGTCCCATTTCAAATTCAACTCTATTAATTATAAATCTCTCAAAATCTAAAGCGATATTGTATAATGGAAATTCTTCTTCTAGCTCATTTTTCATAACAGCTTTTATAGCGTTAATTTTATTAATATCTTTATCATCAACAGCAGCTTTTTCATGTTTATCTGCAAACTTTGCAATTTCTGTTACTAATTCTCTTCTTTGATTGTCATTAAAATCCCATATCCAGTGATACTTCCAAGGTTCTGACTTATCTTCTTTATAATTATTATAAACTTGAAAGCTATGATAAATCTTATGATAAAGCGCATAAGCACAATCTTTTTTATACCTTTCCCAGTCTTTTAAAATTACATTTCTTACATTGGAGCTTGCAATGCCTATCTTATTGTCTCTTGTATATTTTTCCAATTCTTCTAATGCTTTTTGATATTGTTCATCTTGTTTATCAACTTTTTCAAAATTATATTTAAATAGCCCTTTGCTATCTTCTTTATTCTCATTATATAGTATAGGCGTATTTATTGAATTACTTAACTCATTAAAAAAAATATTATACAACGGAACTTTTTTTCTTATCTCATTTTGCATATCAACTATTATACCAGCATCTTTATCGTTTTCTTTTTCTAATTTATGTATGAATGCAAAATTAGCAACCATTTCTGCTAGCTCTTTTCTTTGATTATTGTTAAATTTTAATAGCCATTTCCCAGAAAATCCATAATCATCAGCATAATAAAGCTTTTGATAAAGCAGATAGGCGCAATCTTCTTTATATTCCAATCAATCTTTTGAAATTGTATCTCCTGAATTACTTACAATATAATTATCAAATGCTTTTAATATTTGATTACCTTTTTCAATCTTTTTAAAATCATATTTAAATAGCCCCATAATAACTCCCCTTTCTAATTAAAATTAAATTATTTTATTTTTTAATATTATTATACATGCTTAAAGCTAAGCTTTTACATTAGCAAGCAATGCATATGCATATACATATAATACTATTTTTGGTTTTTTATGTCAATAAGATTTATTTATCTTTTTTATATTTTTTAAAACATCTATATTAAAAATAGATTAATATAAATCTTTATCTTCTTTACCTTCTTGATTAGCTTGTTCTGCTTTTTATTTGTAATATAAAAAACTGTTTGATAAATCTGTTGTTTTTTCAGTTTTGTCAGTTATTGTTTCTTCTAGATTTTTTATTCCTTCTTTAAACTCATTATAGTAATATTCATAATATTTAATAACAAGTGCATGAAAATTTATATTTTCTTTTTATTCTTTTTTTAGGATGAAATCTGCAATAATTAATTCTTGCATTAAATTCATTAAGAGATTTTCAAGTGGTTTTAATTTTCGTAAAAGAAATTTTTTTCCTAATGAAAACTTTACTTTATTCAATTCATTTAAATTTAAGAATATATCTCTTGAAGGTTTCGTAAGCAAGCCAAAGTATTATAAAAAAATCATTACTTTTACCTGCTAAACGATTTGCTGTTTCTATACCGTTAATAGTTGCTTTTAGTCCTAGATAATAACTAAACTCATATCTAGCACCATCAGTTTTTATATCTATACGACTAATTATTTTATCTGTTTCTTTAATCATTTATCCTACAGGAGCCCCCCGTTGTGCCACGCCACCATCATAATTCTTGTATTGTATGCGCATTGCTACATTAACTTTATTAACAAGTCGATGTAAAAGCTCATTTTTATTATTAGATAATATTATTCTAGCTGTTCTTTTAATCTCTCTGTTATTTCTATAGATAAATCGTTTGTATTGAAAAAATTTAAAATATTTAATAATCCATCTTTTGTAAATTCTGAATCTAAGTATATTTGCGTATATATTTCAAATTTTTTACAATATTCATGTATATCAAAGCCATTTTTTTCTAACATCATTTCTTCTAATCTATCTAAAGCTTTTATAATATCATTTTCTACAAATTTTCAAATAAATATTTTTACTTCATGCATTAACAGCTTTGCAACCTTAGGGTTTACAGCATTTATAGCTCTAAAATTAAAATATTCATTATATATTTCAGTAGAAATGTTGCCTAATCTTCTATCAAGTTCTATATTGTATAAAAAATTTGTTAAATTTATTTTATTAAAGCTCCATGCAAGTTTTAATGCGTATAATTTTATATCTTGTTCTGTTAAACCTATAAAATCAAAGTATTTATTAAATTTTATTATATACCTTTTTGCTACATTAATATCTTCTACTATTTTTAAAAACTCTTCAAAATTTTTTAATATTATTTCTTCCATTGATGTCTCGCCTTAATTTAGTAATTACTTTTATATTGAATAATTTTCCATTTTATGGCTATTTAAATATATATATTTATTTTGTTTTTTTGCTTATTAACCTTTCTTTTATGCTACTTTTAGCATTATATAGCGCAAGCCTTTCTTGCATAGTTAAAGATATAGCTTTAGGCTTTTTAAATAAGTCTCATAAGGTAAATCATAAATAGAGCCATTTTGGCTATCTTCTGCTAAAAAAGTGTGCTTTCTTCTAGCAATTTTGTTTTTACTGTACCGTCTTCTTCCAAAATACCTATTGTTGCGTTTTGTTCTAAATCAATTATTTTTTTTGTAAAGTTTTTCTTCATATGAATATATCTGAATATATCATATTTTTTAAATTATTATATTCTTGTTTTATTGCATTAAAAGAATTTAATTCTATTATTATTGAATATATATTATCAAGTATGTCCTTAAAATTTTGAAAAATTGACTTATTAACATTTGCTTTGCATAATACATCTTTAAAATCTTTGATAGGAATATCTTGTAATAAAGCTATATTTTTAAAAAAATGTTCTATCTTGAATTTAGTGCTTTTGATATCAATTTCATTTTCTATCCATTGTATTTGCGCAAAGTCTTCTTCTATATCGTACCAACTAAATTTATTCCGACTTTCAAAACCCTTATACATATTATACATACTATGATATAAAGCTAAAAATATTGTAATTTATCTTTAACATAAGGAAAGTTGCTATCGTTTGCTATTTCTAAAGTAAATAATTTTATTTTTTTTAATTTCCCTATTTATTTTATTAAATTTCCAAAAAAACTTTAATGCATAAATTTTTATATTTATAGGCAATATATCAAATTCTTTATTTATATATTCTTTAAATTTTAAAAGATATCTTTCG
>CBCPNA010000062.1:0-4585 GCA_965120415.1 uncultured Bacillota bacterium
ACAGACACATTAGAAGATGAAACAAATGAGGAAGAAACAACATTAGATGAAAGCGCAGATGCATCAGAAGATGAAACAAATGAGGAAGAAACAACATTAAATGAAAGTACAGATGAATTAGAAATCGAAGAAGATGGAGAAGAAACAACAGCAGAAACTGTAGCAGAAACAACTTTCTTTAATTCAGGTACAACTTTTTTGGCGCTTTCTTCTTTCCAGCTTATTATATCGATTTTACTTATAGGCGTTGTTTTACAACAGCAAGCTAAATTATCTAATTCTTTCTCTTCTTCTGGAGAAAGTAGCATGATAGAAACAGACTCTTATTGGAAAAAAAATAAAGGAAGAAGCAAAGAGGGCAAATTAGCAAGATTAACAGTTATTTTAGCAGTTATATTTTTTATTACAACATTTATTTTAGGATTTATGCAATAAAAACTAGCACTTACTGATTTTAGTAAGTGCTAGTTTAATGATAAAATTAAAATTATTTGGTAATAATACATAAATTTTCAAAATTTGGTAAAATTATTAAAATTAGTAATTATTTTATTATATATCATTTAATTATTCAACAAAGAAATATGATAAAGGATTTTCGATACCTAGTATTTCGCTAATTTTTTTGATTTCAAAGCAATAGAAGTGGCTTTTATTATTTATCTTTTTATGTAAAGTAGAATAACTTATGCCTATTTCTTCTGCTAATTGTTTAATAGAAATATCTTTTAAGACTAAGGTTGCCATAAACTTTTTCTTATCAAACATAAAATAACCCCCCTTTTTTTATATTATATATATATTAAATCATATATTTTGTAAAATGTCAATACTAAATATTAAAAAACAACAAAAAAAGTATTTAAATGGAAGAAAGAGTTAATAAAAATAAAAAAATGGCAAAATTTGTTTTTGGATATTAAATAAAATTAAGGTTTGGTATATATAGATAAATGTAAGCTTATTTTTTAAGTTTTAGCCTTGATTTATAATTTAAAAGTATAATAGATTATATTATAAAATTTATATTTTGGCTTAATAATTTTATAATATAATGATATAATTATAAGCAATTATATATACTGTTTATTTTCTTGACAATGCAAAAAAGTAATGATATAATAAAAACAAGAGAAAGGCAACTGGCTAAAGTTGCTTGCCTTTTATTAGTTGTTCTAAGTAAAAAACAACCTAAAAAGCCTTGACAACTTTAATTAGGTTGTTTTTTACTTGTGTTAAAGCTTAATATACTTTAACACAGGTGAATACTATAAAAACTATAGTTGTAAAAATTACAAATATTAACTTTTTCATAGAACCACCTCCTTTGTGTAATATCTACACAAAGGCAAGCAACCTAACTTATTACTAATTGCCTTTCCCATAAGAGGAAATATGCCATAAAAAAGCTTATTTGTAAAGTTTTTTGTTATTTTTTGTAAAAATAATATGTATTTTATCTTTTAATCTTTATTTAAATTGTGTTTAACTTATTTTAACTTATAATGAATAAAAAATATAATATTTACACAAAATACATAAAGAGGGGTGATTTATTGAAAAAAAGTACATTAATTGCAATTTTAGGTATATTAGTTGGATTTTTGAACGGAATATTTGGTTCTGGAGGCGGTATTATTTTGGTACCTTGTTTAGAAAAAATATTAAATTTTGAAACACATAAAGCACACGCAACCTCTATATTTATTATGTTATTTTTATCAATAGCTAGCATATTTTTATATTTAAAAGTTGTAGAAATAAAGCTAATTAGCATTTTAGCTATTTGTATAGGTGGTATGATAGGGTCATTTTTGGGAGCAAAACTTTTAAAAAAAATTTCTTCTAAATTATTAAATAAAATTTTTGGCATATTTATGATTATAGCTAGCTGGAGAATGCTTGTATGATAATATTATTTATAATAGGCTTTTTTTCTGGTATAATTGCTGGGCTTGGTATAGGTGGTGGAGCAATTTTGATACCAGCTTTAACATTATTTTTGGATATGGATCAAAAAACAGCACAGAGCATAAATTTAATATATTTTATACCTACAGCGCTAATAGCCTCTATAACACATTTTAAAAATAAAAATATCAAAAAAGATAGCTTAATAAAACTTATACTTTTTGGATTTTTGGGCGTATTTTTAGGATTTTTTATTATAAATAATATTAGCAATGATAGTTTAAGGAAAATTTTTGGGGTATTTTTATTGATTATGGGACTTATGGAAATATTTAGAAAAGGAAAAGATAAAAATGAATATAAGTGATTTTGAAAAATTAAAACAAGAATTTATAAATTCAGATTTAAATAAAAAAATAGAGCTTTATATAAAAGCTGAAGATTTAACACAAACACAATATAAAGAATTATTAAAGCTTTATCCTTATAAAGAAATTGATAAATTAGAAAAAGCTTTATCTTAATATAGTATATAATACAACTATTCGTTAAAGTTACGTTTAACGAATAGTTAATAATATTCCCATCTAGTAACGATAATATAAAGCCTTCTTTTTTGCAAGGCTTTATATTAATTCATTTGCTTTAAAAGCTTCTAGCTTATGTTTTTTATATTCTGAAAACCGCTTTTCTAATATGGCTTGTCTTATTTCTTCCATCATATTATTAAAATAATATAGATTATGCAAAACACAAAGCCGCATAGCAAGCATTTCTTTAGCTTTAAAAAGATGCCTTATATATGCTCTAGAATATGTTTTGCAAATATTACAGCTGCAGCTGTTATCTATAGGGCTTTCATCCAATTCATATTTTGCATTTAATAAATTTATTTTACCATGGTTGGTATAAACATTTGCATGTCTGCCATTTCTTGCTGGTAAGACACAATCAAAAAAATCAACTCCTCTTTCTACAGCCTCTAATATATTTTCTGGAGTACCAACGCCCATTAAATATGTTGGCTTATTTTGGGGTAAAAAAGGCACTACTTCTTCTAATATTCTGTACATTTCTTCATGTGTTTCTCCTACAGCAAGCCCACCTATTGCATAACCATCTAAATCAAGCTCTGATATAATTTTGGCATGCTCTACCCTTATATCTTCAAATGTTCCTCCTTGATTTATACCAAAAAGCATTTGCTTTTTATTTATAGTATCGTCTATGTTATTTAGCTTATCCATTTCTTTAATACAACGTTTAAGCCATCTTGTTGTCCTGTCTACAGAATCTTTCATGTAACTTCTTGTAGATGGATAAGGCGCACATTCATCAAAAGCCATAGCAATTGTCGAGGCTAGATTAGATTGAATTTGCATACTTTCTTCTGGTCCCATAAAAATCTTTTTGCCGTCTATATGTGAGCTAAAATAAACCCCATCTTCATTTATCTTTCTAAGTTTTGCTAAAGAAAATACTTGAAATCCACCTGAATCTGTTAAAATAGGCTTGTCCCAAACCATAAATTTATGTAACCCACCTAATTTTTTTACTATATGAGAGCCTGGTCTTAAATTTAAATGATAAGTATTAGAAAGGTATACTTTAGTTTTTGTATTTTGTAAATCTTCTGTAGAAACAGCCCCTTTTATAGCAGCAAGTGTACCGACGTTCATAAAAACTGGAGTTTTTATAACTCCATGCACTGTATGAAATTCTCCACATTTTGCATTTTTATCTGTTTTTAATAATTTGTACATAAAAACTCCTTTAAAAATATAAAAACTTAAATTTGTTATATATTATTGACTAATATTACTTTTAATAAACATATTTTAAATTTTAAGCAAAATTAATATCTGTATTATTTTTTTAGATAGCAAATATTCTAAAATTTCTTTTTTGTTATTAAGTAAAAAATATGATTGTGGAACATTAAAACTTGGAAAATTTTCTTTTAATTGTTCTAGCGTTACTTCTTCTATTTTTTTAACACTTTTGATAGGTATAGCATACCCTATATCTTTAGTAAGATATTCCAGCATATCTTGAAACTTCCTTTATTTTCCTTTTCTGAAATTTTGCTTATAGTTTGCCTATTTGCTATAAATAGGATAACCCAAAATCGATAATTGCAAGCACTGCTTTTTTAGTTTTAGATACATGTATAAAGGCAGTTGTTTCTGATTTTCTGTAAACTTTTCTGTATTCATACTTCTTTTTGCCTGCTATAATATCGTTATAGTATTCTTCTCTAATGCTCATAAGGACATATTCTTTTTCCAATTATAACCACTCCTGATTTTACTATTTAAAATACAAATATTGTTTTATTATAACATATATTTTATTTTTTGTAAATCTTTCTTGTTATTTTTACAAAAAAGGACAAAAAAACTTTACAAATAAGCTTTTTTATGATATATTCTCTTTTGTGGGATGGCAATTAGCTTAAGTTAGGTTGCTTGCCTTTGTGTATTTTACACAAAGGAGGTGGTTCTATGAAAAAGATAATATTCATAATTTTCATCACAATATTTTTTATAGTACTTACCTGTGTTAAAGTTTACTAAGCTTTAATGCAAAATAAAAACAACCTAATTAAAGTTGTCCAGACTTTTAGGTTGTTTTAAATCAAAATAACTTTAAAAGGCAAGCAACTCTAGCTAAT
>CBCPNA010000063.1:0-5504 GCA_965120415.1 uncultured Bacillota bacterium
GTATGTTAAAATAAGGTAACAAATAATTATATAAATATAATATTATCTTTAATAAATAATTGATAATAAAATTTTAATTAAATAAGCGTTTTTATCAAATTAATTGATAAATATATATATTAATATTAACAATGGAGGCTTTTTAAATGGACAAAATTGTGGCTTTAGCTAAATCAAGGGGGTTTATTTACCCTGGTTCTGAAATATATGGAGGGCTTGCTAACACATGGGACTACGGACCTTTAGGAGTATTGCTTAAAAATAATATTAAAAAAGCATGGTGGCAAAAGTTTATACAAGAAAGTGAATATAATACAGGGGTTGAGTCTGCTATATTAATGAACCCAAAAGTGTGGGAAACATCTGGGCATATAGGCAATTTTAGCGACCCTCTTATGGACTGCAAAGAGTGCAAAGAGCGCTTTAGAGCAGACAAAATAATAGAAGAATATATAAATCAAAATAATTTAAATGAAAATGCCGAGGTAATGTCACATGATGAAATGAAGCAATTTATAGACGATAATAAAATACCTTGCCCAACTTGTGGGGCTAATAACTTTACAGAAATAAGAAATTTTAATCTAATGTTTAAAACATATGCTGGAGTAACAGAAGATACAAAAAATATAGTATATTTAAGACCAGAAACAGCACAAGGTATTTTTATAAACTTTAAAAATGTCCAGCGTACAACAAGAAAAAAGATACCTTTTGGTATAGGGCAAATAGGCAAATCTTTCAGAAATGAAATAACCCCAGGCAACTTTACGTTCAGAACAAGAGAATTTGAACAGCTAGAGCTTGAGTTTTTTTGTAAGCCCGGTTCAGAGCTAGAATGGTTTAAATATTGGAAAGAGTTTTGCTTTAATTGGCTAAAGCAATTAAATATTAAAGAACAAAATATATCTTTTAGAGATCATGATAAAGAAGAATTATCACATTATAGCAACGCAACAACAGATATAGAATATAACTTTCCTTTTGGCAAAGGCGAGCTGTGGGGTATAGCCTCAAGAACCGATTTTGATTTAAAAAAGCATAGCGAAGCAACAGGAGAAACGCTAGAATATTTTGATCCTATAACTAATGAAAAGTATATACCTTATTGTATAGAGCCTTCTTTAGGAGCAGACCGTGTTACCCTTGCTTTTTTATGCGATGCATATAACGAAGAAGAACTAAAAGACGATAAAGGAAATATAGATACAAGAGTTGTGCTTAAATTTCATAATGCTATAGCTCCTATTAAAGCAGCTATTTTGCCCCTTTCTAAAAAGCTTTCTGAAAATGCTTTTAATCTATATAAAAATTTATCTAAATATTTTGAGTGCGAATATGACGATACAGCAAGTATAGGCAAAAGATACAGAAGGCAAGATGAAATAGGTACTCCATTTTGCATAACATACGATTTTGAATCAGAAGTAGATGGCTGTGTAACGGTAAGATACAGAGATACAATGGAACAAGAAAGAATTAATATAAATAATTTAAAAAGCTATATAGAAGAAAAAATACAGTTTTAAATTTGCATAAAAATTATGCATTTGCAAAATATATTTATAAATATATTTTGAGGTGCATTTATGAAAAGGGTAGTTTTATTTTTTTGTATTATTATATTTTTAACTGCTTGCCAAAAAAGAGAATTTAAAGATATTTCTGTACAAGATATTTTTATTAATATAAATAATGAATACATTTTAGAAAATGCCACAATAGAAAATTTAAAAAATCAAGATACGGCATCTAAATACGGTATTGCCCCAAGCGATATAAAAGAAGGCATAGCCTATTATTCTAACAATGAAAATAGCATAGATATGCTTATTATTATCAAAGCTTCAAATAAAGCAAAAGTAAAAAATCTAGAACAAGCTTTATCTTACAAAATAATTAGCTTAAAAGAATCCTGGAAAGATAATAAAAAAGAATCAGAAAAATTAGATAACAACTTATTTAAAACAAAAGGAAATTATATAATATTATGTATTTCTGAAAATTGCGATGAAATAGAAAAGATTTTTGATGATATTTTAGATATTAATAGTTAACTCTCTTTTTAATGAGAGTTTTTATATATTTTATGCTAGTATTTTCCTCATTTTTCTTGTAATAAAATAATTATTTTTTTATAAAATAAATTATACTATTTACAAGGAGGTAAAAAAGTGTTAAATTATTTATGGGGCGGTATGATTTTTTTAGGTATAGTTATATCTTTTTTTACCGGCAATACAAGTAACATAACAAACGCCATAATAGATTCTTCTAAAGAGGCTGTTGTTGTTAGCATAACGATGCTTGGCTTAATAGCTATGTGGAGTGGGCTTATGGAAATAGCTAAAGAATCTGGGCTTATAAAAAAGTTGACCCAAAAAATGAAACCTTTTTTATTTTTATTATTCCCTAAAATACCAAAAAATCATAAAGCATTAGATTATATATCAACAAATATTATAGCTAATATATTAGGGCTTGGAGTTGCTAGCACTCCAGCTGGTATAAAAGCTATGGAAAGTATGCAAACATTGAACGATAAAAAAGACGAAGCAAGTAGCTCTATGTGTATGTTTTTAATATTTAATATGTCAAGCTTACAGCTTATAACAGTTAATATAATAGCTTATAGAGCGCAGTATAATTCAGCAAATCCATCAGAAATTATTGTCCCCGGTATAATAGCAACTTTAGTTTCTACTATAGTTGGGGTAATTGTTGCAAAAATTTTTGAAAGGATATATAAATGAAGTTAATAATTTTTTTATCAGATTTAATGATACCTTTAGTATTAGTCATTATATTGCTTTATGGATATTATAAAAAAATAAATGTTTATGATAGCTTTATAATAGGCGCAAAAGAAGGACTTAACACTGTTTTAAAAATAATGCCAACATTAATAGGGCTTATGGTAGCTGTAGGGGTATTAAGAGCATCTGGAGCATTTGATTTATTAAGCAATTTATTTGCCCCTATATGTGATATTATAGGCTATCCAAAAGAGGCCGTGCCTCTAACATTTATGCGGCTTGTTTCTTCATCAGCATCCACCGGTATTTTATTAGACTTATTTAAAAATTTTGGGCCAGACTCTTTTATAGGAAGATTTGTTAGTGTTATGATGAGCAGTACAGAAACAATTTTTTATACAATGAGCATATATTTTATGTCTGTTAATATAACAAAAACAAAATATACATTAGCTGGTGCTATTATAGCTAATTTTGCTGGAGTTATAGCAAGCCTTTTAATAAGTTATTTTATTTGGGGTTAAAATAATTATACCTTTAAATAATTTTAGTATCATACATAAAAGCTAAAAATGTCATACAATAATTGGCAAAACATTTCTTTTTTTGCTAATTTATCCAATTTTTATTATTTTAAAAAAATACAGTTTTTTTTAGGAAAAATATAAAAAAATTTAAAATTTTGTGAATATTTATATCGACAATTTAATTTTTTTATGTTATAATATATACATTAATGTCATAATTGTACAAATATAATATCAATATCAAATACTTAAGTGCATTATATTAGCTTTAAGCTAAAACAAAATATGAATGCATAGTGCTTAGCTCATCTATATTTGTACATTTATTATAAAGTAAGTTACACTATAGAATACCCCCAACTAAAGATGGGGAATGATGCCACCTAAGGAGGACAATAAAGATGGACTATAATAAAATTATAGGCTCTAATATCAGATTTGAAAGACAAAAGAGAAATCTTACCATTGACGAACTTTCAGAAATTTTGAACATTGCCCCTGGTTTTTTAGGGCTTATTGAAAGAGGACAGAGAGGTACTACAGTTAAAAATTTATGCAAAATAGCTAACTTTTTTAGCATAAGTTTAGATACCCTTATAACATCACCTCTTGATAAACGTTACATCGTACAAGAAGAAACAGAAATAGATGCAAAAGTACGTACTGTTTCAACATATTTATCCAGCATGGATGTAGAAGAGCTTGATTTTTTTATTGCAAACATGAAGGCATTTAAAAAGTTTTTAGCTAGTAAAAGCCTAGGCTTTGTCGAAGAAGAAGTTGAAAGCTAAAAGATACCATCATTAATGATGGTATCTTTTTTATATAGGCTATTTTAGCATTTTTTTAATAACTGTTTAAGCCTTTTTTCATTTTTAAAGGGAGGATATTTATGCTTATTATCCATTATATAGTTAGATTTTAAAATTCCTTTTTTATGAGAAAATAATAAAAAGCTATATTTACCATGGTAACTTCCTATACCACTAAAACCTATACCACCAAAAGGTATATTATGATTTACTGTTTGAAAAATAGTAGTATTTACCCCAGCCCCTCCAAAAGATATATTTTGTATAAGCTCTTTTTCAAAGTTTTTACTTTGGCTAAAAATATATAGCGCTAAAGGCTTTTCATTTTGTTTTATAATTTTGTATATATCATCTTTATTTTTATATGTTAATATAGGTAAAATAGGGGCAAACAATTCTTCTTGCATTATAGAAGAATTTGAATCTGGATTTAATATTAAAGTAGGCTCTATTTTTAAAATTTCTTTTTTGTATTTGCCTCCAAAAACTATATTTTGATTATCTAAATAGCTTATAATTCTATTAAAATTTTTTTCATTTATAATACAAGAATAATCGCTACTTTCTAAAGGGTTGTTAAAAAATATATTTATATAATATTTAAACTTTTCTATAAAAGCTTTTTCTAACCCTTCTTTTATTATTAAATAATCTGGAGCTATGCAAGTTTGCCCACTGTTTAAAGTTTTGCCCCAAGCTATCCTTTTAACTGCTGTATCAAGAGGGGCTGTTTCATCTATAATACAAGGGCTTTTTCCACCTAATTCTAGCGCTATAGGGGTTAAAGTTTTGGCAGCATTTTGCATAATTATTTGCCCAACTTTTGTACTGCCGGTAAAAAATATAAAATCCATTTTTAATTCCATAAGTTTGGTTACTTTTGTATAGTCACCTAAAACAACTTGAGCATTTTTTTCTTCAAATACTTCATTAATTATTTTTTTTAATAATAAAGAGGTGCTAGGAGAAAATTCAGATGGCTTTAATATAACATTGTTACCAGCAGCGATAGCACCTATTAAAGGGGATATAGATAGCAAAAAAGGGTAATTCCATGGAGATATTATTAAAACAACCCCAAAAGGGCAATACTTTGTATAACTTTTACAACCCAAAAATAAAAGTGAGTTTTTTTCTTTTTTATCTTTTGCTAGTTTTTTTAAATTTTTTATAAAATAGTTTAGTTCTCCTAATATTGGATATATTTCTGCACTAAAAGAAATAATTTCTTTTCGCCCTAAATCTTTTTTTAAAGCAAACTCTATATCATGTTCATATTTTTCTATTATTTGTTTTAATTTTTTTAATAATTGTATCCTAAAATCAATATTTATTTTTAAAGGATTATTTATTTCATTAAAACATTTTTTTTGTAAATTTACTAAAGAATTCATAAAATAACCTCATTA
>CBCPNA010000064.1:0-3096 GCA_965120415.1 uncultured Bacillota bacterium
GGCAAGGTTCTATAACCCTATTATATCTAGGTTTACCCAAGAGGATACATACAGGGGAGATGGGCTTAATCTTTATGCTTACTGTAAGAATAACCCTATTAAGTATGTAGATCCGACTGGTAATGCTACTTGTAATAGTGGTGGAGATTCACTTAATAAGGCTATAAAAAGGAGAAAAACAAATATCAGAACTTCCAGAAAATGTTCAAGATGCATTTAATGCATATGAAGCTGATGGTTGGAAAGGTAAACTTGAAGGTTGGGATCATCCTAAAAATAATTCTGGTAATATTTTTCAGAATAAATGACAACCTTTACCAACAGGGAATAATAATGCTAAAATAACATATAGAGAATTTGATATTAACAATACACCAAGCTTATTTAAAAAGAGATGCTGAACGATTTGTAATAGGAAGTGATGGCTCTAAATATTATACAAATGATCATTATGAAACATTTATAAGGATTATAAAAGATTTAATAAATTAATGAATAGGAGAAGTATATTATGAATAGAAATAAGCTAATTATTATAAAGGAATTAAGTTTAGAAGAAATTGATAAAGATTCAATAAAGTTTATTATTGATGGAAAAGATATACAGAATGAAGAAGAATATCTAGAAACTATGACTGAAAAATTTGAATTGCCAAAATTTAACAATAAAGTATGTAATATGAATGGGCTTATAGATTGGATGACAGATTTAACTTGGTTAGAAGAAAAATTTGAAATATTAGATAATATTTCCTTAATAATTAAAAATTATCGAAAAGCTTTTAATGGTAATTTTAATGATATAGACTATTTTATTATAGATACATTTGAAGATGCTATATTACCCCGTTGGGAAAATCATAAAACACATGCTAAAAAATTTAATGTTTATTTAGTAGAAAACTTAAAATAATGAATTATAGGCTAAGAAAAAAATTATAATTATTAGAAATTAAAGAGTTAAAAATTAAAATAGCTAGGTTTAATCTAGCTTATTTTACAATTAATTTTTCTATAACACAGCAATATTACCTTAGGGCAAGATTCTATAATCCAGTGATAGCTAGATTTACTCAAGAAGATACCTATAGGGGCGATGGGCTTAACCTTTATGCTTATTGTATGAATACCCGGTTAGGTATGTGGATCCAACGGGGCATGCTTGTCAAAGTGCTGGTAGCGTACTTAGCTCAAGGTAATAATTCATTAACTAATAGACAAAATTTAGCATTACCATATAAATAGAATAGTATGACAGGTATTCAACAATTTCAAGTAAAAAGTGGTATAACAATAATTACTGGTAAGGTGGCTCTACAGATTGATTTTGGTTCTCAATATGTTGGAGGTGCTGCTCAGTGGTATATAAATAATCTGGAGGACTTAATAAAATGTCATTAGAAGAAATTTTTTATAAGAAAAATAGTAAATTACAGAAAAGTATTATAAAAGAGATTGAAAATGTATCTAATGGGTTAAGCGATAAAAATATTCATCAATTAGAGACTATTTTAATTGAGTTAAAGAAAATTGAAAAAGAAAGAGATATTATATTAACTTATCCTAGGTTTATAATTGATTCATGGGCTTTTGAAGATTTACTTGGACGTGAATTAATGGAATTATTTGAAATATATAGAAAAATAAATATTAAAAAATAATAAATTTAGTATATGATTTTATAATAAGGAATTAAAGAGTTAAAAATTAAAATAAGCTAGGGTTAATCTAGCTTATTTTACAATTAATTTTTCTATAACACAGCAATACTACTTAAGAGCAAGGTTTTATAATCCTGTTATAGCAGGTATAGCACCTTTATATTATACATAGCAATCAATACCACATTTATAAAGAGAAGGCAGTAGTAGTTCTACTACTAGAAAGACTCCTATACCTTCAATCCACGAAATGTTAAAATCATTACTCAACAGATACCAAGAAGACAAAGAGAGTATAGCCATTATGGAAGATAATAATTAATTTAACAAAAAAGAGCAATCATTAAAGTTTGCTCTTTTTTAATACTATATGTAATAAAGCAAACCTTTATATTGACATAAAAGGGAAAAAATGGTATAATAAAAATATATAAAATAAAGCAATTTATAAAAATGATGATTTATTATTAAGGATATTAATATAGATAGTTTAATAATAAAAGTTTTCAAGGAGAATAAAAATATGAAATGTGTTACAAAAAAAGAATTTAAATTTGAAACTAAAAAAGAAGCAGTAGAGATGATTAAACAGTGTACAGAAATGAATAGACGCAACAAAGAGATTAATGAACAAAATCTTTTGGACTTACAAAATTTGATTGAGAAATTTAATGAAATTGTTGTAAAAATTAATAACATTAATAACACAAACATAAGTGATATTAAAACCTGTATTAAAGAAGACTTAGGGTCTTTTATTAAAGAAGACTTAGGGTCTTTAAAAAATCATATTGATAGTTTAATTGAAACAGCAGAGGAAGCAAGAGAAAATCAACCTTGTAACTATCAAGTGTATTGTAATATTGCAGCTTGTATGAGAAATTATAAACGCCTGAAAAATGGGGTTTTTGACGTATTGAAACATTTAAAAACTAAATATTCAAAAGATAAGCATCGTGACATATATATTATAGCAAAAAATATTGAAGAAACTGCTTATGATTTGGTTAATTATAACCTTACTATAGCAATTTGTGAAAATAATATAAAAATAATAAAAAATGAAGATATAGATATGAGAATGGCTTTTGCAGAAATAATTTATAAAGAAGAGATAGAAAAATTTAATAAATCCTTTAAATGTACCAATATTTCCAAAGCTATTACAGATGAGATAAAGAAAATTATCAAAAATGAGGAAGAGATACCAAATTTATATAATCACCTTATTACGCGTCATATAGATACTGAAAAATATTTATTAAAATTATATACTAGTATTATTAAAATGAAGGATAGTGAAATTGATCCAGCGGACAAGGCTGGAAAGATTAACAGAGTTAAAAACCTAATAGACGAAAATGATGAAGTAATTTCAATACTAGGCACCAATGCTAAACTTTTTAATGTAAGCAATAGTCAACAATTATTGCAA
>CBCPNA010000065.1:0-40820 GCA_965120415.1 uncultured Bacillota bacterium
TAATAATAATAACAATAATAATAGTAGTAATAATAGTAGTAGTACTATTACAAGTGAAATAGAAGAATTAAATCAAGTTTTGGATAATTATTATATGGCTGCTTATTCAGAAGAAATATTTCTTTCTCAATATACTTATATGTTAAAAGCAGATGGAACATATGTAACTATACAAGATGTTTGCGATTATACAGGCTATGAATTGCCAGAAGAATATTCAGAAGAAAATATTATAATACATTTGACAAAACCTAAATATTTTTTAGATTATCCTAATATTAAAATAGCGGAGCCAGAAAGTGATATAGATTTAGAAGTATTAACTGTGTATTCTGCTATTATTAATGATGATGGAAGTGTGTTTATATCATCTAAATATGACGAAGGCGGCACTCTTACACAGGAAGAATATAATGAGTTTATCGTAAATAATTCGCCTATACATGGAGATATACAAAACCCTTCTCCTACAGATGAGGAATATATTAGCATTAAAGAAGCAGTTGTAAACCATGATGCTAGCGTTTCTGATGGTAATGTTAAATTTTTAGCTTGTGATGAAAAGTATGCAATTGTTGTTATATCTTCAAGCGATGATGATGCAGATATAAAAGAATTTATGCTCCAAAAAGAGGACGGCACATGGCAGGTAAAAATGGATGAGCTAGAAAGTAACCCTAAAGCAACAATATTTATAAATGCAAATTATCCAGACTTGCTTTTAGATTTATTACCAAAATATAATCTAGCAGAATTTAGCATAGTAGGCGATTTAGATAATGTTGTAGAACAGCTAAAAGAGCAAGAAGTTATTTCAGAAGATGAAGTTTTAACATATGGTTGTGGAGCTGGTAGATTTATTTATTTAGAATTTGAATCTGGTAATAAATATCTATTGTATAATAATGACCAAGGTGGCTTTGATATGTACGAATCAGATAATTATATGCTAGCTTTACAAAAAATGGTAGAGCTAGAAACAGAAAACCCACCAACTTTTATAATAAATTTTGAAAATTAAAAATAACCCTCTCTTTAATAGAGAGGGTGTTTTTTGTAAATAAGCAATGTTTTTTTGTACGATAAAAAGGGGGCATAAAAGAGGTATAAGGCAAAATATTAAGAGAGTTGTTTTTATATTATGCTTAATTATTATATAAAAGCAAGCAAAAAGCTAGCTATTTTTAATTTACTTTTATAATAAAAGCACCCCTTTTTCAAGGGGTATTAATTAAAAGCATCCTCCGCCTATAAATTCTCTTATAATAGAATTAGGTGGTATTGTATCAAGCTTAGTTATGCTCAAAAAGCTATCCAAAAATTTTAAAAGCCTTCTTGCCTCGGCATATTCCTTTTCATCGTTAGAAATATTAAATAATAAAGGTTCTACAAAAGGCTTTAAAACAGCAAGCTCATATATTAAAGAAGAATTAAAGATAATATCGGCTTCTTCTTGAAAAGGAAAAATATTTTCAACTTCTCCTTTTAAAACATTGTTCCACATATTTAATGTTGTTTTAACCCCGAATCCTCTAAAATGATGATCTCTTACAATTCTTCTAAATATTCTTGTATCGCTTGTTGGTATCCTGTTATGAGAATCTATATTAAGTTGTGTTAAAGCGCTTATAAATATTTTAAATTTAGTATCTTTTGGTATACTTTTACCTATTTCTTGGTTAAGTCCATGGATACCTTCTATTATAACAATTTCATGTTCATTTAATTTTATATCTTTACCTTTTTCTCTTTTGCCTTTTGTAAAGTTAAATTTAGGTATTTGGGCAATTTTACCATTTAATAGATTTTCCATATCTAAATTTATTTTTTGTATATCTAAAGCTTCTAAACATTCAAAATCAGGGTCGCCGTTTTCATCACGTGGTATATTTTTTGGCTCATGGTAATAATCGTCTAGTGATATAATATGTGGTATTACGCCATTTACTTTTAGCTGGACACATAGCCTATTTGCAAAAGTTGTTTTACCAGAAGATGATGGTCCAGAAATAAGAATAAATTTTTTATTATTTTTTGTTATACTATCTGCTATATTAGCTATTTTCTTTTCTTGCAGAGCCTCTGTTATTAATATTATTTCTTTAATCTTTTCGTTACATATAGCGCTGTTTAAAGCGTGGACATAATCTATACCAGCTATTTTTGCCCAGTTTATAGATTCTTCAAAAATATCATTTAGCTTTTTAATATTTTTATATTCAGAAAAGCTTTCAGGCATATTTCTATCAGGAAAGCATAGCGTAAAGCTATTGTCTTCATTTTTTATAATATCAAATTTATTTAAATCTTTTGTATCTAAAGCCATTTCGCTATAAAAATAGTCGTAAGTGTTTTCTAATTTATATAAATTGATAGAATTTTTTTTAATATATTTTAGTCCTCTAGCACGGTCATGCATTTTATATTTTTCAAAAAGCTTAAAAGCTTCTTTTAAAGGAAAGTTGATTTTTTCTATTTTTAAATTTTGGCTTGCTGTATTTAGCATACTTTCTTTAATTTTTGAAATAAGCTCCTCTGTTATTAAAGTTTCTTTTATATCACAATACCAATTTTGATTTATAGAATATTTTATCCTAACTTTAATATTTTCGCCCAAAATCTTTCTTATAGAATTAAGCATTAAAAGAGCAACGCTTTTTTTATAAGCAATGTAGCAATGTTCATCTTTTATATCTAAAAATTTTATTTCACAATCTTCATATATACATTTGTTTAGCTCAAAATTTTCATTATCTATTTTTGCCAAAATAACAGGATATTCAAAAACATTATCAAATTTAGTTTTTATATCGATTAAAGATACGCCTTTTTCGGCAGTAATCATTTCTTCGAATTTTTCATTTTTTTTATCATAAATAATTTTTAAATTAATCATAAAATACCCCCCCTTAAACAATTTTTAATGTTTGCCCGTTTATGTTAGATTTTAAACAGTTTATAGTTAAATGTTTTTTTAAATAGTTGCAAATAGGTTCGATAATCAAATTTTCACTACCATAATGCGTAGCATCTATTAAGCAAAGGTTATTATCTTTTGCAAATTGTGCCGCATGAAATTTTAAATCAGATGTTATATAAGCATCACAATTTTGCTTAATTGCTTGAGTCATAAAGCTAACTTCACCAGCAGAGCCAGTACATATAGCAATTTTTTGTATAGTTTTGCTTAAATCGCCACATATAGATAAATGCTTTAAATTAACAATCTGCTTAACTTTATTTATTAAAGAGCCAAAATCTATCTTTTCTTGCAAAAGCCCAACACGCCCAAGGCTAAAATCTTGCCCATATTTAGGTGTAGACAAATTTTCTATATTTTTTAAATTTAATAAATTTGCAAAAGTATCGTTAGTACCACCTTTAGCAGTATCTAAATTTGTATGTGCAGTATATAAATTTATATCATTTTTTATAAGCTTTATAAGCCTTTTACCAAGTACGCTAGAAGTATTGATACAATTAATAGGCTTAAATATAATAGGATGATGAGTTATTATCATGTTACAATTATTTGCGATAGCCTCTTCTATTACCTCATCGTTTACATCAAGCGCTACCAGCACATTTTTTATAATACTTTCTTTAGAGCCAACAATAAGCCCTATATTGTCCCAGTCTTCAGCAAGCGCAGGAGCGGCATAGCTTTCCATAAGATTTATAATATAAGAACATTTTACAGACATTTTAACACCTCCTCTAGCATTAATTTTTTATTGTTAAGCTTTTCAATTTCTTTTAAAGAATTTATTTTTTTGTTTGATAAAATATTTTTTATTAAAGATAATTCTTTTAAAATATATTGTTTAAAAACAGGAGACTGTTTATTTAAATTATGCTTGCCAAAAGTGTATTCAAGCTCATTAAATTTTTGTGAACCTTTTTTAGCGACTATTATATTATAAAATTTATTATCTTCTTGTATAAAATCTTCATCTATTATATAAAAATTATTCTGGTGCAAAAATATCCTAACCTCTTTAATATTTTTCTGTGGTTGTAAAATTAGTGTGTCAGCGTTATTTGCAATATTTATACCTCTTTTTAAAATATCTATTATAAGCATACCACCCATACCAGCTATTATAATACTATTTATATTATCTTTTAAATAAATGTTGTCAAGTCCGTTAGAAAGCCTTGTTTCTATACTTTTAGTTAAATTATTATTTTTTATATTATTATATGCTTTTTTAAGGCATAATTTACTAATATCACAAGCTAAAGCCTTTTTTATTATGTTGTGTTTGCATAAAAATATAGGAATATAAGCGTGATCTGTGCCTATATCTGCCAAGATGCTATTTTGAGTAACTTTTTTTGCTATGCAGGATAATCTAAAAGATATTTCCATAATTAAGATTGCCAAAAACCTATAAATATAATGATATAGTATTATCCGTTTATGTAATATATAGTTTGGCATACTCCTTTCTAGCTTTATTTATATTTAATGCTAATAAATCTTTTATTATACTTTTATTATAAATGTATAAAAATAATCTTTTTCAATAAATATAAAAATATAATTGAAAAAGATTTGAGAGGGGAAAAAGCAGATAAGCTTTAAATAAAGGTATATATTTAAAATATTAAAAAGCTTGATTATTTTAAATTAAATATATAATAAAGTTATTAATGGAGATATTATATCATATAATATAAATACAGTCAATAAAAACAATAAATATAATTAATATAATAAATCAAGCTGGTTAATAATAGTTAATAATTAATTTATGTTAATTTCTATTATTTCTTCTTAAAAAATTAGGTATATTTATTTTGTCACTGCCTATATTAAAGGTTTTATTTTGTTGTTCTGTTTGCTCCTTAGCTTGATTAGCGTTAGCATTTTCTACAAATTCAATATTAGGGTAAGAAGGCTGTTCTGTTGGGTTTAAAGGTATATTAGCATCAGCGTTATTTTGCCTAATAGAAGAATTAATAATAAGCTCCTCAGCATCTTTAAGATCTGTTGCAACAACAGTAATAATAACTCTATCTTCAAGATTAGGGTCTTCAGAAGAGCCATAAATAATCTGTGCAGAAGGGTCTAGCATGTTTTTTAGCATAGTCATACCAGAATTGATAGATTTAAGCCCAAGCCCACAACCAGAAAAATTAATAAGCATATTTTTGGCACCATCTATCCTTGTTTCTAAAAGTGGGCTATTTATAGCTTCGTTTATTGCATCTTGTATCCTATTTTTGCCGGTAGCCTCGCCAACCCCAAGATGGGCATATCCTTTATCTCTCATTATGCTAGAAACGTCGGCAAAATCGACATTTATTTGAGAATGATTTTTGATAATGCTAGCTATACCTGTAACCCCTTGCCTTAATATTTCATCTACCTTAAAAAATGCTTCAGCTTGCGTAACATCGTCTTCTATTATATCTAATATCCTTTCATTAGGTATAACGATTAAAGTATCGACATTTTCTTTAAGCCTTGCTATACCTTCTAGCGCAAGTTTAGCACGATAATTGCCCTCAAATTCAAAAGGCTTTGTAACAACAGCAACTGTTAAAATACCTTGTCCTTTAGCTATGTCAGCAACAATGGCTGCAGCCCCAGTCCCTGTGCCACCGCCCATACCAGCAGTTATAAAAACCATGTCGGCGCCCTGTATAGCGTTTGCTATTTCTTCTTTAGATTCTTCAGCGGCGATACGACCCTTTTCAGGGTCACCTCCAGCTCCAAGCCCTTTTGTAGATTTTTCTCCAATTGTGATTTTTTTACTAGCAAGATTATTATCAAGAGTTTGCCTATCTGTATTTATAGCGACAAATTCAATATCTTTAGCACCATCACCGTATTCAATCATCCGGTTAACAGCGTTATTGCCAGAGCCACCAACTCCAATAACAATAATCTTTTCTTCATTATTTATTCTTTCAGCTACTATCAAACTAAACCCTCCTAAATTAGTTTATGTTTATTAAAAAGCATTTATTTTACAAAATAAATTTTATATTCAAAAATTATTATAATGCACATAATGCACAAAAACCCCTATTTTAATAATATATATATAATTATACTTTTTTTGAAAAATTTTTGCAAGTAAAATTTAAAATAAATTGTAATTTTATATATTTAGGTTAGTAATTTAAATATAGGGTCTATGTTTAAATTATCTAAATACAAGATACCTTTTTGGTCTGTCGGCATATTATTTATAATTTCTATAAGCGTATTAAGTTTGATATTTAAGTCTGTTTCATCGCCTATAACAACATCTATATTTTTTATATACAAATGTATTTCTTCTGTATCAGATAAATCAATTGTTATCACATCTTCTCCAAAATCTTTAGAAGATATAAGCTCAGCAAATTTAACAGCAATTTCAAGGCTTTCTGTATTAGTAACTGGTAAAATTTCTCCTAAATTAAAGTTATCAAAATCAAGTCCTGTAATAAGTGGTAAATTTTGAGTAAAATCAGATTTTATATCTATAACATAGCCCTCGTTATCTATATATAGGTAGTTATTTAAAAACGACACATATCCTATTAAAGTTTTTTCTTCTATATTGATTATAAGTGTGCTTGGATAGCTTTTTTTAATGCTAAAACTTTTTATATATCTATTATTTTTCAAAATTTGACTAGCTTTAAATTTATTAAAAAATAGTAGATTGGTATTTTCATTTAAAGAAAGACTTTCTATTATTTCATCTTTATTTAAAAGAGTTAGGTCGTTTATTTCTATCGTTTTTATATTAAATATAGGAGAAATTATTAAAATTAACATAAAAATTATAAAAAGTGCTATTAAGCTTATTGCATATATATAACTTTTTTTCATTTTATCACCTAATGTTTAATATATTTTATATCGCCACCTATGTTTTGTAATTTTTTTTCTATATTTTCATATCCTCTTTTTATATAGGAAGAATTATTAACTGTAGTTTGCCCAAAAGCAGATAAACCAGCTGTTATGAGAGCAGCACCACCTCTTAAATCTTTAGCAAAAAGGTTAGCGCTATTTAAATATTTTACCCCTTTTATAATAAATTTGTTATCTTTTTGTATTATATTAGCGCCCATTTTATTAAGAGAAAATATATGCATATTTCTATTTTCAAAAATATCTTCTCTTAATGTAGCCTTGCCTTTAGAAAGAGCTAAAACAACAGTAAATATAGGTTGTAAATCTGTCGGAAATAGTGGGTAAGGGGCAGTTTTTATAAAATGAGGGCTATTTAAGAGATGATTTTTTTTAATAGCTATTTTGTTATATTCAGTAGTTATTTCAAGCCCCATTTTTTTTAATGTGTGTATTAAATAATTAAGATGAGCTGGTATAACATTTTTTATTATCAAATTGCTTTTAGTGCATCCAGCAAGGCATAAAAAGGTACCTGCCTCTATCCTATCTGGTATTATTTTGTATTCAAAATTTTTGTTTAAAGCTTTAACCCCAGTTATTTTAATTTTGCTTGTACCAGCCCCCGTAACATTAGCGCCCATTTTGTTTAAAAAGTTTTGTAAATCTGTAATTTCAGGCTCTCTAGCGGCATTTTTTATAATAGTTTCTCCTTTTGTAAAAATAGATGCCAGAATAATATTTTGCGTTGTACCGACGCTTGCAAAAGGTAGATTTATACAGTCATTTTTTATACATTTTGTATAAGCGTTTATAAAGCCGTTATCTTCTTCTATAGTGATATTTAATTGTTTAAAGGCATCTAGGTGAAAATCGATAGGGCGTTTTCCTATTTTGCACCCTCCAGGGTAGCTTATTTTAGCATTTTTATATTTTGCTATAAGGCTACCTAAAAATATTATGGAGCTTCTCATTTTTTGGGACAAATGTTTGCTTATAACAGTTTTATTTAAAGATTTTGCATTTATTATAACAGTACTGCCATCTATAAAAACAGATGCGCCAAGAGCTTTTAGTATATTTATAGCGACAAGTGTGTCGGACAAAACAGGTACATTTTTTAATATTGTAATACCATCATTTAATATAGATGCGGCAAGCATAGGTAATACAGAGTTTTTAGCACCGCTTATCAAGACTTCACCTTCCAAAAGCTTTCCACCGTTTATAACATACTTTCCCATAATAATCCTCCAAGCAAATTATATTTTATAGTATGAAAAACTTTTGGATAGGTTACAAATTAATCATAAATTAATTTATATTTTCTTTAAATTAGATAAATTTGCCATAAGCTTTTTAACACCAGAATCTTCAAATTGGATAGTAATTTCAAAATCAGCACCAGCAGGGCTTATGTTTAAAACAGTGCCGTTTTTAAATTTAAAATGGCTTACGGTATCGCCTACATTAAAATCTAAAGATATATTTTTAGGAGAGGGGAGTTGTTTAATTGATGGTATATTAGGCTTGTAGTTTGTTTTTGGCTTAATGCTATTTGCAGCTTTTAATGTATTTATATTAGCCTCTCTTTTTATTATATCTAAAAGCTCTTTTGGCAGCTCTTTAAAAAATGAAGATGGAGAATTAGAAAGGTAGCGTCCATTTTGTAGCCTTGATTTAGCGCTTGTTAAAAATAGCTTTTTTTTAGCTCTTGTTATACCTACATATAAAAGTCTTCTTTCTTCTTCTATTGCTAGAGCATTTTCAGAGCTAAGTGCTCTAAAAGATGGAAAGATGCCTTCTTCAAACGCCGCTATAAAAACATAAGGAAATTCAAGCCCTTTAGATGCATGTAAAGTCATCAAGGTTACAAAATTATCAGAGCCGTTTAAAGAGTCTATATCTGCTATTAAAGCAACATTTTCTAAAAAGTTTTTTAATGAGATATCTTCTTCTGTTTCTTCAAAATCGACAGCCTTGCTTATAAGCTCTTCTATATTTTTTATTCTATTTTCTGATTCTTCTGTATTTTCTTTTAAAAGTTCTTCTTTATATAAAGATTTTTCAAATACATATTTTATTAAATCAGACACTTTATTTTCTTTGCTATAGTTTATAAAATCTTCCATCAAAGCATTAAAGTTTACCAAAATCTTTTCTTTTTTGCCAAGAGAGTCTATAGAGGTGCAATTTTTAATAGCGTCAAAAAAGGAACAATTGTTTTGATTAGCGTGATTTTCTATTTTTAAGATAGTTGTGTCGCCTATGCTCCTTCGTGGTACATTAATAATTCTTTTAATAGCTATATCGTCTGCAGGGTTTTGGATGATTTTTAAATATGCAAGTATATCTTTAATTTCCCTTCTTGAGTAAAAGTTAATGCTACCGTAAATTTTGTAAGGTACAGAATTTTGCAAAAGATATTCTTCTAAAACCCTTGTAAGGTTGTTAGCACGATATAGTATAGCAAAATCATTATAGCTTTTGCCTTCTTCTTCTACAAGTTTTTTAATATATTTTATAATAAACATAGCCTCTTCTTTGTCAGAATAGCAGCTACTATAGCTTATAAGCTCGCCTTTATCGTTATCTGTCCATAAGCTTTTTGCTTTTCTTGCAAAATTATTTTTTATAACTTCATTAGCCATATTTAAAATATTTTGCGTAGAACGATAATTTTGCTCAAGCTTTATAACTTTAGTATTTGTGAAATCTTTTTCAAAATCTAATATATTGTTTATATCAGCGCCCCTCCAGCCATATATGCTTTGATCGTCGTCCCCAACAACAGATAGATTTTTGTATTTATCAGCAAGTAGCTTAATAAGGGTATATTGAGAATAGCTTGTGTCTTGATATTCATCAACTAATATGTATTTAAACTTTTCTTGATACTTTTCTAAAATATCAGGGTTATTTAAAAATAATTGTACAGTTTTAAATATTAAATCGTCAAAATCGAGAGCATTGTTTGCTTTTAATTTATTTTCATACGCGGTATAAACTTCTGTAATATTTTTTTTTCTAAAATCAAACTGATTTTTTATAGCGTACTTATCAGCGTCTATAAGCTTGTCCTTTTGGCGAGAAATTTCATATAAAATAGAGCGAGGTGTTAGGTAAGAATCGTTTATTTGATAGCTTTTTAAAATTTCTTTAATAATCTTTTCGCAGTCTTCAGGATCGTATATTGAAAAATCGTTTGTAAAGCCTATTTTGTCTATATGTAGACGTAATATTCTAACACAAGATGAATGAAAGGTAGATATCCATATGTTTTCGCCGTAAGGGGTTATATTGCAAATTCTTTCTTTCATTTCTTTAGCTGCTTTATTTGTAAAAGTTATAGCTATTATATTATAAGGGTTTACCCCATTTTCTATAAGGTAAGCAATTTTGTTAGTAAGCACGGTAGTCTTTCCGCTACCAGCACCAGCTAATATAAGAAGTGGACCGTCTGTTTGTAAAATTGCTTCTTTTTGTTTATCATTTAATTTATTTAAATTTTCATTAATCATAAATATTCTCCTATTTATAAGATAATTTTAGCTTTTTATTATATTTATTTTTAAAAATATGAAAAATCATAACAAAAAATATACCACACAAAGCACTTAAAAAATCTAGCAAAACATCTGAAACTTGCGATGAGCGTCCGTATGAAAAAAGCTGGATATATTCGTCCAAAACAGGGACAATTAATGATAAAAATAATGTATATCCAAAAAAATGCTTAATCTTATTTGAAAATGCTAAAAAAGAATTTGTTAAAAAAAAGCCAAGCAAAAAAAATTCTAAAAAGTGGGCAAGCTTTCTAACAAAATGGCTAGTTAAAGAAAAGCTGCTATTAAATAGGGCTAAAAAGCTATTTAGCAATTGTAAAAAAGTGTTGCTAGCTTGTGTAGAGGTTGTTCCATTTTGCATAGAATTATAAAATATAAAGCAAATTGTTAAAACGGAGGCAACGATATAAAAAGCTTTTTTAAATTTAATCATATATAATCTCCAACTTCTTTTATTTAATATTATATTTTAAAATTACAAAATTGTAAATATTTTTAATACAATTTAGTTAATATTTTTCACAAAATTTATCTTGGTTCAATTTATTTTGGCTCATTTGTTTTGGTATTAAAATATGCGCATAGCTTTTGTAAATACTTGAAAATGCTAAATTAATATGCTATAATAAAAGGCATAATATGCTGTATATAAAACAAGTCAATTTTTATATAACTAGTTTTGAAAGGATTGATTTAATGAAAAGTTTTTCAGGCAAAAAGAGGGGGCTTTATCTTAAAAGTTTTGAACATGATAATTGTGGGATAGGGCTTATTGCTAATATAAAAGGCATAAAAAGCCACAAGATTGTTGAAGATGCTATATGTATATTAAAAAATTTAGCGCATAGAGGGGGCGTATCTTTTGATAAAGATACAGGAGATGGAGCTGGTATTTTAACCCAAATACCACATAAATTTATGCAAAAGGCTTGCCTTGCTGAAGGCTTTTCTCTCCCAGCTTTTGGAGAGTATGGAGTTGGTATGTTTTTTTGCGCTAAAGATGAAAACATAAAAAATAATACGATAAAAAAATTAAAAAATATTATAAAAGAAGAAGATTTAGCCATATTAGGCTTTAGAAATGTTCCGATAAACTCAAAAAGTATAGGCAAAAGCGCTATGTCTTGTATGCCTTTTATTATGCAAATATTTGTCAAAAAAAACGATAAAATAAAAACAGATAAAGATTTTGAAAGAAAACTTTTTGTTATTTTAAAAAGGGCAGAAAATGAAATAAGATATTCTAAAGAAAATGACCCTTATTTTTATTTTTGCTCTTTATCTTGCAAAACAATTGTTTATAAAGGTATGCTAACTGTAAATCAGCTTGATAGATTTTATATAGATATTTTAGACTTAGATTATGAAAGCTCTTTAGCTCTTGTCCATTCAAGATTTAGCACTAATACCTTTCCTAGTTGGGAAAGGGCGCATCCTAATAGATATATAATCCATAACGGAGAAATAAATACAATAAGAGGTAATGTAAACTGGATAAAATCAAGAGAAAAAACGTTTGAAACAGATTTATTTTCAAAAGAAGATTTTAAAAAGCTTTTACCTATAATAAACGAAGACGGTAGCGATTCTGCTATGCTGGATAACTATATCCATATGTTGAGCCTTTCTGGGTATAGCCTTGCTAAAGCGGCCATGATATGTATACCAGAGCCTTTTGAAAAGGCTGAGCATATGCCAAAAGAAAAGAGAGCCTTTTATGAATATAACAGCCTTATGTCAGAGCCTTTTGATGGGCCAGCTGCCATAGCCTTTACAGACGGTGATATAATAGGGGCAACATTAGATAGAAATGGCTTAAGACCAGCTAGATACTGCATAACAAAAGATGATACATTCATACTATCTTCAGAAGTAGGGGTATTACCTTTAAATGAAGAAGATATAATAAAAAAAGATAGGCTAAAAGCAGGCAAAATGATTTTGATAGACACAATTAAAGCAAGTATTATACAAGATGAACAAATAAAAGAAGAAATAGCAAAAGAAAAGCCTTATGAAAGCTGGATATTACAAAATATTATAAACATAGAAGATTTAAAGCAAGATGAAACGCAAGAAAATTTAGAAATAGAAAATAAAGGCTTATTAGAAAAACAAAAGACTTTTGGCTATGTATTAGAAGATAAAACGCTAGTATTAAAAGATATTGTAGAAAAGGGAGAAGACCCAGTTGGGGCAATGGGTAATGATACCCCTCTTGCTGTTTTTTCTAAAAGAAGTCAGCTTTTATTTAATTATTTTAAGCAGCTTTTTGCCCAAGTTACTAATCCACCAATAGATGCAATAAGAGAAGAAATAGTTACAAGCACTATATCATTTTTAGGAGCAGAGGGCAATTTATTAAATTTAAACAAGCAAGATTTTAAAAGACTAAAATTAACAACTCCTATATTAGATAATAAAGAGTTTTTAAAAATCAAAAATTTAAATCAAGATGAATTTGATATTTTAACAATAAATATTAATTACGATTATGAAAAAATGGATATAGAAACAGCTTTAGAGCAAATTTTTAAAACTGCTAAAGAAGGAGTTTTAAACGGCAAAAATATAATTATTTTATCAGATAAGGGCTTTGATAAACAATATATGCCTATACCTATCCTTTTAGCATCTTCAGGCATACATCACTATTTAACCAAAAACGGTATAAGGACAAAAACAAGCATAGTATTAGAAACAGGAGAACCAAGAGAAGTCCACCATTTTGTCACCCTTTTGGGCTATGGAGCTAACGCTATTAACCCTTATTTGGCTATAGATACAATAGAAGATATGATAGAAAATAAAGAAATAGAAAGCTTTAATAAAGAAGAAGCAGTAAAAAGATATATAAATGCTATAACAAAAGGTATTGTAAAAGTTATGTCTAAAATGGGTATATCAGCGGTTAAAAGCTACCAAGGAGCACAAATTTTTGAAGCTTTAGGCATATCGGAAGAAGTTGTAGAAAAGTATTTTACAAATACTGCAACAAGAATAGGGGGCTTAAAGCTTGAACATATAGAAAAAGAGGCTATAATAAGGCATAAAGCAGCCTTTTTTGAAGAAGATAAAGATGAGCCTTTAAAGCCTTTTGGCGATTTCAAATGGAGAAAAGATGGAGAATACCATATGTTTAATCCAGAAACAATACTTCTTTTACAAAAGGCGGTAAGAGAAGGCGATTATAACCTTTATAAAAAATACGCAAATATTATGAATAAAGAAGATAACTTTTGTACTATAAGAAGTATGCTAGATATTAAATTTGAAGAAAAGCCTATAGATATAAAAGAGGTTGAAAGCGTAGAAAGCATTGTTAAAAGATTTAAAACAGGGGCTATGAGTTACGGCTCTTTAAGTAAAGAAGCTCATGAATGCTTAGCGATAGCTATGAATAGATTAGGGGGCAAATCAAATAGCGGCGAGGGAGGAGAAGATGCAGAAAGATTTTTGCCTCTTCCAAACGGTGATTCTAAATGTTCTGCTATAAAGCAAGTTGCATCAGGGCGTTTTGGGGTTAGTATAAATTATTTACAAAATGCTGTAGAAATACAGATAAAAATGGCTCAAGGGGCAAAACCAGGAGAGGGCGGACATTTACCGGGCAAAAAAGTATACCCTTGGATAGCTAAAGCAAGAAATTCAACCCCTGGTGTTTCTTTAATATCTCCACCACCACACCATGATATATATTCTATAGAAGATTTAGCCCAGCTTATCCACGATTTGAAAAATGCAAATAAAGATGCCAAAATAAGCGTAAAGCTAGTTAGTGAAACAGGTGTTGGTACTATTGCAGTTGGAGTTTGCAAAAGCCTTGCTGACGTTATTTTGATTAGTGGTTATGATGGAGGGACAGGTGCAGCTCCAAAAACAAGCATAAAACATACAGGCTTGCCGTGGGAAATAGGGCTCTGCGAAACACACCAAGCGCTTATCATGAACAATTTAAGAAATAGAATTAAGCTAGAAGTTGACGGTAAAATGCTTACAGGGCGTGATGTTTTAATAGCTTGCTTATTAGGCGCAGAAGAATTTGGTTTTTCTACAGCTCCTTTAATAGCTTTAGGTTGCGTAATGCTTCGGGTTTGCCATATGGACACTTGCGCTGTAGGGGTTGCAACCCAAAACCCAGAATTAAGGCAACGCTTTAAAGGCAAGCCCGAATATGTAGAAAATTTTATGAAGTTTATAGCTATGGATTTGAGAGAACAAATGGCAAAATTAGGCTTTAGAACGATAAATGAAATGATAGGGCGAACAGAAAAGCTCAAAATGAAAAAAACTTTAGATTATAAAGCTAAAACAGTCGATTTAACCCCTTTATTTTACCAGCCTAAAACGATATTAACAGCTAAAGAAAGATTTTTTAATAAAGAACAAAATCATAATATAGAAAAATCTTTTGATTATAACAATCTATTAGAACTATGCAAGCCAGCTATTTTTGAAGGCAAAAAAATAAATGCTAAATTTAAAATAAATAATACAAATAGAACATTAGGCACCATTTTATCTAGCGAAATAACAAAAATAAAAGGTGAAGAAGGGCTAAAAGAAGATACAATAAACTTAACATTTGAAGGAGCAGCAGGGCAAAGCATAGGGGCGTTTTTAACAAACGGCGTAACTATAAAAATTTTTGGAGAATGTAACGACTATGTAGGCAAAGGGCTAAGCGGTGGTAAAATAATAGTAACTCCATCTAAAAAAAGCAATCTAGAGCCTACCCAAAATGTTATAATAGGTAATGTAGCCCTTTTTGGAGCAACAAAAGGCGAGGTTTATATAAACGGTATAGTAGGCGAAAGATTTGCAGTACGTAATAGTGGAGCGACTGCTGTTGTTGAGGCTATAGGCGAACACGGGCTAGAATACATGACAGGAGGGCTTGTTGTTGTTTTAGGCAAAACAGGGCGCAATTTTGGAGCAGGTATGAGCGGAGGTATAGCTTATGTATACGATGAAGATAATACATTTAGCCAAAAATGTAACAAAGAGCTTATTTTGTTAGAAAGTTTAGAAGATGAAGATAAACAAAAGCTAAAAGAAATGCTTTTAAAACATTTTGAATATACAAATAGCAAAACAGCGAACGATTTTTTAAATGATTTTGAAAATATATCAAATAAATTTGTAAAAGTTATACCAAAAGCTTATAAACAGGTTATGCAAGAAATAAAAAAAGCTGAAAAAGAAGGGCTAAATAAAGAAGATGCTTTAATGCAAGCTTTTAAAATAGCATCAAATTAATTATTAATTTAATATTACTGCTTGGCTATATATTTTATAGTTAAGCAGTTTTTGCTATTTTATAAATGCTTGCCTTTAAGCTTATTTAAAGGGAAAGAGTGTATGCTTGTCTATATCATCCTTTTTTATTGTAACCATATTTATTAAAAAAACATATTATTAAATGTGGAGGTGATTATATGGATTTTGAAGGAATAAATATAGGATATGCCTTAACAGGCTCTTTTTGTACATTTAATGATAGTATAAAAGAAATAGAAAAGCTAATAAATTTAAAAGCTAACATATTTCCTATATTTTCTTTTAATAGCCAAAATATAGATACAAGATTTGGAAAAGCTAAAGATTTTGTTGCAAAAATCGAACAAATAACAAAAAATGATGCAATAAAAACTATAGAACAAGCAGAGCCTATAGGTCCTAAAAATAATCTGGATATATTTGTAATATCTCCTTGTACGGGTAATACTCTAGCAAAATTAAATAATGGTATATGCGATAGCCCAGTGCTTATGGGGGCTAAAGCTCATATAAGAAATAATAAGCCGATTGTTTTAGCTATAGCAACAAATGATGCGCTTGGAGAAAATTTTTTGAACATAGCAGGCTTATTAAATAAAAAGCATATTTATTTTGTTCCTTTTGGACAAGATGATTTTATAAAAAAACCAAAATCATTAATAGCTCATTTTAAGCTTTTACAAAATACGATAAAGCATGCCTTAAAAGGCAAGCAAATTCAGCCAATATTAAAAGATTTTTAAAAAGTTAAGGCAATGATTTTCTTATTTAGAGATTAATTGCCTTAAATTAATTGCCTAAATTTATTAAATATTATTGAATAACTTTTATAAAATTTGTATAATAAATATATAAAAATTACAAATAGGGGCAAAAGCTAGCATATTTATACAATATAGCCTTATATAAATATTTAAATTATATTAAATTTATATTTGAAAAACTAGCTTTTCTGTGTTAAGATAATTAAAAGGATTATATAGCCAGTTTATACATTCCTACATTTGTTTATAAATTTATTGAATGGTGGAAAAATGATGAAAATAAAAAAATATCAACCAAAAGGAGAAGAAGATGCTATAAAAAGTGTTAAAAAAATAAAAAATATAGACTTATTTTCTATAGCTAAAAATTCTTGCCAAGATATAAAATCAGCCTATGATGAAAATCTTAAAGAAAACATATTTAAAACAACCTTACAGCAACTTAAAAAAACGTTTACACCAAGCAAAAAAGAATATATCCAAAATGCAATTAAAGAAAAAGAAGACTTAATAGCAAAGCTTAAAAGCGACTTACAACAAACAGAGCTTAAATTACAAAAAACAATAGAGCTTAATAACAAAAAATACGATAGCCATATTTTGCAATTTATGTACGATATATTAATAAAACAAAGCGTATTGCCAGAAATTTGTTCCGAAATACTAGACAAAATAGAAGTTAAAGAAAATGATAATGTTGATTTTGTTTTAAAAATAGTGTATAATAAAATACTAAATATACTAAATTTTTCTAAAATACAAGATTTTAGCTTAAATACCCCTAAAGAGGACGAATTTGCTAAAAACGTAGTCTTTTTAGGCAATACCGGAGTAGGTAAAACAACAACAATAGCCAAATTATCTTCAAACCTTATTATCCAAGATGGCTTAAAAGTTGGTTTTATTACAGCAGATACATATAGGATAGCAGCGGTCGAACAGCTTAAAGTTTATGCCGAAATATTAGGAGCGAGTGTTGAGGTTATCTATTCAAACGATGAAATATCAAAAAAGGTAGCAAAGCTTAAATATATAAACGATATAATATTTTTTGATACAGCAGGGCGTTCTCATAAAAATAAAGAAAATATAAAAGATATAAAAGAATTTATAAAAAATATCGATAGCCCAGATATTTACCTTGTTATAAACGCCGCTATGCGTTTTGAAGATATGCTAGATGTTATAAAATGTTACGAACGATTTGTCGATTTTAAACTTATTTTCACAAAAATAGATGAATCAAGCACTTTAGGGGCTATATTAAATATAGCATATTTAACAAGGCGCAAAATAGCTTACATAACAAATGGGCAAAATGTGCCGTGTGATATAGAAGTTTATTCGGCTTTTAAAATAGCCAAAGTTTTATTAGGGAGTATATATAAATGATGGATCAAGCTAAAGCGATAAGAAAGCTTATGAGTAGCTGTACTACAAGTACAAGTAATAGCAAAAAAACAAAAGCTAGAGTAATAACTATAAGTAGTGGTAAAGGAGGAGTCGGCAAGACAAACTTTTCTGTTAATTTAGCTATATATTTAGCAAGGCAAAGCCAAAATGTGATTATTATAGACGCTGATTTTGGGCTTGCTAATATAGAAGTTTTGCTAGATATAACCCCTAGGTATAACTTTTACCATCTTATAAAAGAACGTAAAAAAATATCAGACATAATAACAAATACTAAATTAGGCATAAAATTTATATCTGCTGGTAATGGATTTAATTAACATAACCGACATAACGACAATGGAGCTTAAATATTTTATAGAGCAATTTGCAAATTTAGATGAGCTAGCGGACATAATAATTATAGATACAGGGGCAGGTATATCCAAAAATGTTACAAGCTTCATAAACGATACAAACGAAACAATAATAGTAACAACCCCAGAGCCAACCTCATTTACCGATGCTTATACATTAATAAAAGTTATAAAAGAAAAAAATAAAAATATAGATAATATAAACATAGTAATAAACAAAGCAGAAAATAGGCTAGAATCTATGAAGGTTTTTAACAAATTACAAAATGTTTCTAAAAATTTTTTAAATTTAAATTTAAAAAATTTAGGCTACATACCATCAGATAATAATTTAATAAAATCTGTTAAAAAGCAAAAACCAGCAATAATTAATTTTCCTAACAGCGATTTTTCAAAATCAATAGAGAGTATAGGGAGCAAACTATTAAATACAGAAGATTTAAAAAACGATGGTATTAAACTTTTTATGAAAAAATTTATTAATATATTTGAAAAATGAGAGATGATTATGAATTTAGAAAATATAAAATCAGGAGATAAAATCATTATAAGCTATAAAAATAAACAATATATAAGTTTTGTAGAACAGCTTATAGAAGGAGAACAAATACTGTTTCAAAATATTTATGAATATGACAATGAATTTAAATTAAAAATAGACGATTTTTACAACATAACTATATTTTCAGAAGATAAAGAAATAAAGCTATATATCAAGATTTTAAGCTATCTAGATGAAGGAAGAAGAAGGTTTTATCTAGCGCATATAGATAAAAATTATTCTATATCTTTAAATAATAAAATGCGTCGCAAAAATGTTAGGTATGCTTGCGATTTGCCTTATAACATATCTGTAATAACAAAAGATAACCAAAATGTAAACTGTATTATAAAAGATATAGGTTTTGGAGGTATCCGGATTATAACCAATAACATCCTTGAAGAAAGTGATAAAATATATATAAATTTTGATAACAACATAGATTTTTTTACCGCTAAAGGTAATGTAATACATTGCCAATATTATCCTAAATCAAATTACAAAAATCAATACAGGATACAATTTTTTGAAACAGACTTTTCAGACAAAGACTTTTTTAAAAAATATTTTTTAGAAAAATCTTTAGATAGTTTTAGAAAATAAATATAATTTTACCTCTTATAAAATTTAATAAATATTTAAATAATGCTAAAAATAAATTTATATTAAATTTTATAAAGAGTGGTGAATTAATTGATAGAAGCTAATATTTGGGAAGATATAAAAAAAGACCCACAAATAAGAGAATTTGTTATTAATAAATATATATATCTTGTAAAAATTGTTGTAAATACGCTTAATATTTACAAAAATGTTTTGTTTGATAAAGAAGATTTAATAAGCTGTGGTATTTTTGGGCTTATTGATGCTATAGATAAGTTTGATTATGAAAAAGGCTTTAAGTTTGAAACATACGCCACTTTAAGGATAAGAGGAGAGATTATAGACAATATAAGAAAGCTAGAGTGGCTACCACGTGGTATAAGACAAAAAAATAATCAAATGCAAAAAATAATAGAAAGCTTTAATGAGCTATATGGCACCCTACCTACAGAAAGTCAGCTTGCAAGCTTTTTAAATATACCTTTAAATAAAGCAAAAACCCTTTTAAAAAATTATTTGCCTTACAGCTTAATATCTTTAGATGAATATTTATATAATCATCATGAAAAGGAAAATATTAATTTAATAATAAATGATGAAACGTTGCCAGAAAACGCATTATTAAAAAAAGAGGATAAAAAGATTCTATTAAATTTAATAACACAATTACCAAAAAAGCAATATTTTGTTATAATATCATATTATTATAAAGAGCTAAATTTTAAACAAATTAGCAAAATAATGAATCTTTCTTTATCAAGAATTTCTAGGATGCACTCTAAAATTATAAAAAATTTAAAAAATGAGCTTATAAAATTAAATTTTGATAATAATTTTTAGCTATCAAATTAGTTTTTTATATAAAATACAATAGCAAATAAAAGAAAGGAGTATGTCAAAAATATATAATATAGTATTGTTTATACAAATTTTGTATATATACAGTTTTTGGCGCTAGATTATGGATATATTTAATTTTGTTTTTACTTTATTGCTAATAATAAGTCTTTTTATAATATCTTTTGGTTTAATAAAAATTAATAAAAAACAACAAGAAACAGAAGAATTATTAGAAAAATCTATAAAAAAACTAGAACAAGATTTAGCAAATGAAAAGTTTAAAAAAAGGATGCTTATTTACAAAAATAAATTAATTAATAAAGAAAATAGCGAAGAATATGATATATATTTTAATTTTAAAAGAAAGGGTATAGCTCCAGAACAATTTTATAAAAATAGATTAAATAACAAAAGTTTAGCAAAGCACCATATGTTACCTAAAATAAAGTTGCTTTTGGATAAAGGATATAATTTGCCAGAAATTGCTAAAATGCTTGATATAAGTAATGGTGAATTAAAAATTATAATGGATTTTGGGATAGAATAATTATGAAAGAAAAATATATGTTTTTGCTTGGGCTTGGCATAGGTATTGCTGTAACATCTGCTATAGCCATTATTGTATACAATTTTTTATAAATTACAAAAGCTTTTAATATTTATTATTGTTAGCTTGATTATATTTTTATTATGTGGTATAATGTAATACATAGGTTATACATTATTATAAAGTGCAAAAGGCGAGCCTTTTTAAGGGGCTAGATGCATATTAATACATGATTTTAAAATTATACTTGAATAAAGCTTTTTTGTATGATAAAATATAAAGAGGTTACCTACCATAAGCTTTATTTTTGCTTGGCTTATGAGTTTTAATAGGGCTTTATGCTTTATTAAAGTGGTTGTTTTAACCCTTTGAGGTCTTATGAATATATAGCTAAATTTTGGTTAAAAAATATATTAAGGGATGTGATTTTAATTGAAGATAGAAAGAATTAGCGAAAATCAGATAAAATTTTTACTAACAAACAAAGATTTAGAAGAAAGAGAAATCAAGATTTCTGAGCTTGCAAAAGGGTCTGAAAAGGCTCAAGCGTTTTTTAGAGATATTATGACAGAGGCTATGATAGATTATGGCTTTGACGCAAGCGATTCTCCTCTTATGATAGAGGCTATGCCAGTATCTGTTGATAGCATTATGATAATAGTATCTAAAGTGCTAAAAGACGGCAATGTAGAGAGTAACGTATCTTTAGTACCTAAAACTCTCACAGAAAGAAAGTTTAAACAAGAAGATTTAAAAGTTGCTGACAGCAAAGAGTCTGCCAGTTTTTCATCTTATTCTGGCAAAGGGGTATCGTTTAAAGACGAAGGGGATGGCTTAGCTATATATTCATTTAAAACATTACAAGATACAATAAATGTATCTAAAAGGCTATTACCTATTTATGAAGGGGAAAGTGTTTTATACAAGTATAAAGATAGGTATTATGTTGTTTTACAACAGGGGGCTACTTTTTCAGATGAATTTGAAAGCATTATTTACGAATATGGTCAACGGCATATATCAAATATAATATCAAAATCTCATTTAATAGAGCATGCCGACCTTATAATTAAAGAAAGTGCTATATTTATTTTAGCAGATTTATAATCAAAAAATGTCTGTACTCGTATGTTTACAGACATTTTTTTTAGTTTATTTTACTATCTAAAGCCGTTAGAAGCAATTTAGCTGTATATAGATTTGTTGCCAAAGGTATATTGTATATATCACAAATATTTATTAAATTATTAGATTTATTACATAAGCTTAAATCCGGATCTCTTAAAAAGATTAGTAAATTTATTTCATTATTTATAATTAATGATGCAAGCTGTTCAAATCCGCCTAAATCCATTGGCAAAAGTTTTGTTGTTTTTATATTGATAGCATTTTTAATTAAATCAGCAGTCGAATCTATAGAAAATATTTGATGCTTATTTAAAACATGGCTATATGCAATACAAAAATTTTCTAAAAGGAGTTTTTTATCATCGTGTGTAATTAATGCAATATTCATAAAATACCTATCTTTCAAATAAATTTTTGGGCTTTTTCATGGCAACATTTAAAACAAGCCCTATACAAATCATGTTAACCAAAAGAGAGCTACCACCATAGCTTATAAAGGGTAGGGGCATACCAGTGTTAGGCAAAAGCCCAGATGCAACCCCTATATTAATAAATGTTTGAAAGCCTATCATACTAGCGACCCCAACACATATAAGTGCGCCTAATAAATCGACAGAGTTTTTGGCTATAAGCAAGCATTTTATAATTAATAAAAATATTAATGATATAATTAATACAGAGCCTATAAAACCAAATTCTTCTCCTATTATAGAAAATATAAAGTCGTTTGTAGAATACGGTATATATTTTAATTGATTCATGTCACCGTTAAACAAGCCCTTTCCAGTAAGCTGCCCAGAGCCTATAGCCCATGCAGAATTTGTTGTCTGATATAAAGAAGAATCAGAAATACTACCTTGTATTACATCTAAATTTAAAAAAGAGGTAATACGTGTTAGCTGATAATCTTTTAATAATAACCCTAAAATAAAATATTTGCCACTAATTAAATCAATAAGCAAAATTAAGCCAATAGGTACAGTAATGTATAAAAATATTTTTATATATTTAGTGCTTAAATTACCAGCAAATAGCTGAAATACTAATATAACTAACGTAACTAAAGATGCCGATAAAGAAGGTTGGAGCTGAATTAAAAATATAGGTACTAAAGATAATACAAATAATGAAATTAATTTAGTAAAGTTGTTTATTGTTTCACTAAAATTGCTAATATATTTTGCAATAAATATAATCATAAATACTTTAGAAAATTCAGACGGTTGGATACCAAATATCCACCTTTTAACACCGTTTACTTCACTACCTAATATTAAAACTAAAATTAAAAGGAATATGTTAAATAAATAAATAAAAATATAAAATTTTGATATATATTCATAATCAATAAAGGCGGCTAAAAGCATAAAAAATATACCGACTATAAAGATTATTATTTGATTAAAAAATTCACTATTAATAAATTCTGATGAGGATAGAGAAATTTCCATAGTATTTATGCGATTAGCACTACCTATAGCAACTATACCAATTATGCATAAAACAATAACCAAAAATGCTAAAAGATAATCAAATGCTAAAAGCTTTTTTTTAAACATTAATGCTCCCTCCTTTTAAGCAGGTAGATATAATATACAAGGGTATTTAGATAAAAACAAGATAACATAACATAACTATATAATTATAGCATAACATGGAAAAATAATCTATATATTTTTAAAATAATACGACCCACTTTATAAGTGGGCTACCTTGTTATAAAACATTAATTTTTGTGCATACTTTTAATAGGGATATTTGCATATAGCATAGGTACAGAGTTTTCATCATTTGTTGCGTCTGTTTTTGTTATTTGTATGTCTAATTCTTCTTCGTCTATTTCCATGTAGTTAGATATAACTTTGATTATATCTGTTTTAAGCATTTCTAAAATTTGTGTGGAGCAGTTGGCTCTATCATGTATCAAAACTAGCTTTAATCTATCTTTAGCCACTTCTTTAGAAGAATTTTTTTTGGCAAATAAATTATTAAAAAGTTCTAGCATAAATTACCTCCTTAGCAGAACATTATTTTTTAGCAAATAAATTTTTAAATTTTTCTAATAAAGATGAGTTGGCTGAAAGCTCCATAAGAGGTACATCGTTGCCTATTATACGCTGGGTTATATTTCTGTAAGCTTGTCCAGCTTTAGAATTTTCGTCTGTTACCGCTGGCTCTCCTTTATTAGCAGAAACAACAATACTTTCATCATCTGGTACAATACCTATAATGTCTATTGCCAAAATTTCTGTTACATCTTCTACAGCAAGCATATCGCCCTTTTTTACCATATCAATACGTATACGATTTAATATAAGGGTAGGGTTATTAAGCTCATTAGCTTCTAATAGCCCAATTATCCTATCAGCGTCACGAACCGCGGAAACTTCAGGAGTTGTAACAACGATAGCACGGTCGGCACCAGCTATAGCATTTTTAAAGCCTTGTTCAATACCAGCAGGGCAATCTATTATTATATAATCAAACTCCTCTTTTAAATTATCACATAATTTTTGCATTTGTTCGGGGCTAACTGCATCTTTATCTCTTGTTTGCGCCGCTGGCAGTAAAAATAGGTTATCATAGCGTTTGTCTTTTATAAGAGCTTGTTTAAGGCGACAATTACCTTCAACAACATCTATTAAATCATAGACAATTCTATTTTCAAGCCCCATAATAACATCCAGATTGCGAAGACCAATGTCGGCATCTATCATAGCAACTTTTTTACCGGCTAATGCAAGCCCAGTGCCTAAATTAGCAGAAGTTGTTGTTTTGCCAACGCCACCCTTTCCAGATGTAATAACTATAACTTCACTCATTTATTTTCCTCCTGAAAGTAAAATTAAAAGTATGTATAAAATATTTAATATAATAATATGTTAACACATAATTATGACAAATGCACTAATTTTTTTTAGCAAATGCCAACAAATTAATACAAATAAAAATTATTTAACTTAACAAAAGCTTACAAAGGAGCTATAAATTATAAATACTTGATTATCTTTAATACAACATATTTAAGCTCCTCTATTTTTGGCTAAATCGTTAGGCAGATTTTAGTTCACTTTATAAAGCGTTTATGAAAAACTTTAGAGTTATTTTTTTTAATTAATAAAAAAGTTTTTATTATAATATCTTCAGCTAAAGCTCTTTTTAACTTAATAAAGGAGCTATAAATATTTGATTATCTTTAATATAAGCATATTCTGCCCCTCTATTTTTGGCTAAATCGTTAGGCAGTACAGTAATAATATCTTTAATAATTAGCTGTGTAGGGTTTAAATAAAGGGCAGAAATAAAGCAATTATCAGCGCCCTTACAACCAGCATGAGCAAACCCTTTAAGCTTGCCTAAAACAATGATATTACCTTCAGCGCAAATTTTAGCTCCAGGATTAACATCACCTATAACAACAACACTACCAGCAAAATCAATTTTTTGCCCACTTCTTAAAGAGCCTTTATAATAAGTTGTTAAGCTATTTTTATCATTAAATAAAGGAGTTTTTTTGTTGTTTTCTAAATCAGTACTATGGATAAAAGAAATATTAAGCCCCGAATTTTTAGAAATTATTTTTAAAAGTATTAATTCTTCATCTTCAGATAAAGCCCTTCCTTTAAAAGCTATAGAAGTATTAGCCCCAGCGAAAAAGTCTTTATTTTGCTTAATTTTTTCTTCAAAATCTGTTTTTAATTGTTCAAAGCTTATTTCTTGATCTAGCATGATTAATAAGCCATTTGGAACGCCTTTAAATATAACGGTATTTTTGTTCAAAATATCACCTCTTTTATTGTACAGTTAAAGTATTTGTATACATTTTTTCAGGCTCTTTATCTAATGAAAAATATTCAGTCATAATTTTTTTAGCAACTTTAGCGGCAGGCGAGTAAGTATCATCGCCATAAGGGATAATAATTGTAATAGCAATTTGTGGGTCGTCATAAGGGGCAAAGCATGTAAATATATTATGGTTATTTTTTGTTGAAGACTCTTGTGCTGTACCAGATTTTGCCGCAACTTTTATAGGAAAGTCTTTAAATTCATTTCTAAGTGTTCCTCTGCTACCAGAAGTAACTAAATACATACCCTCTTTAATAGCTTCTAAATTTTCTTCTTTAATTTCTATTGTGTGTTCTAATATAGGTTCATATTCTTCCAAAATATCACCACTACTATTTGTAATTTTATTTAAAAAATGTAGGGCGTATCTTTTGCCACCGTTTGCAAGAGTTGCTATATATTTTGTCATAGTTGCAGCGGTATAGTTGTTATAACTTTGCCCTATAGCAGTTCTTATTGTATCTCCAGCAGTCCATTTAGTGTCAGATTCTGTTGCATCTGGATTTCTAAGTTTTGTTATATATTCTTTATAAGCAGGCGAAGATATTCTAGAAGGATATTGCTTTAAAGAACTATAATCGTATAATTCATATATTTCAACGCCGGTGCTATCATCTAGCCCAAATTGTGTCATATAGTCGTTAAGTATTTCTATACCCATTTTAAAAGAAGTGTCATAAAAAAAGTAATTGCAAGAAACTTCTAAAGCTTCAGAAACATTAATACTACCGTGCGAGCCATTACCGTCGTTTATCCAGCACCTTGCATAAGGGCGCCCCGCATCTGTAAAAGTACCTTTATCGTATACAGTTGTAGTTGGGGTTATGATACCTGTTTCTAGGGCAGCGACAGCAACAATCATTTTAAATATGGAGCCAGGGGCTCGAGGTTCTGTTAAAGGGCGATTAACTAAAGGGCTTGTAGGGTCATTATTAATTTTGGTGTAATATGCATTATCAAATGTATTAACGAGCCTATTGTTGTCATAAGATGGATAAGAAACAGATGCCAAAACAGCACCAGTTTGAATATCCGTAACAAAAACAGAACCAGTTGCTGGAGCCTCAGGAAATCCAGTCATTTGTGGGGTTATTTCTCCATCATCTAGCTTATCAATAAGTAGCTGTAAGACAGATGTAGAGCCATTTGCGATACTTTTTTTATAATCATCAGTGCCGGTTATTATACCTTGTTCAAACATGGACATTGCGACATTTTTTAAAGATACACTACCAGAAGATATACCGCTAGAAAGTATCTCTCTTGCTAAATCTAAATCTTCAGATGCGCTTTCATCTTGTTTTAGTATATAATTTTTTAAGATATACTGATAAGAGTCTTCTTCAGATGCTAATATTTGTTGCATAGATATATTGTCGCTAGATACCATAGCAGATAAAATATCTTTTGGGGTATAGTTTATATTTTTATTTTCTCCCAAAAGTCGACTTTTTATAGTTTGAGCAAGCTCATATTCTAGTGCGTTAAATGCAACTTCTGTAAGGTTAGCATCAGAAGTTAAAAAAACATCGTTGCCTGCTATAGGGTCGACTGTAAGCTCCGTATTTTCTTTTATTTTTCTTCCCATTGTATCAACTTCATAATAAGCTACACCGTCTGTACCTTTTAAAGTTGTTTCAAAAGCCTTTTCTATACCATCTTTTCCTACAATATCGTTTGCGGTATATTCTGTATAGCCTTGCTCATGATATTCTTCAAGTTCATCAGAATTGATGGCACGTATATAGCCTAAAACATGAGAAAAAAGCTCGCCTTTTGGATATTCTCTAGTAGCTTCCACATCAATACTTATGGATATAAAGTCTGATGCATTTTCTTCTATCGTGCCTATTGTTTTCTTACTAACATTATAAGCTAAAGTTACAGTCAAAAATTTAGAATAGCGTTGTTTATAAAGAGCCGAGCGAACAATAAGTATCTTTCTTGCATCTTCGTCAGAAAGTTCCTCAGGTATTTCAAATTTTTCTCTTAAAAGATAAAAAGCTTGTTCAGCGGTAATATCTTCTATTTCAAGATTTAAAGAATTTTTTTCTAAATTCATGTCATTTTTCCAAGTTTTTTCTAAAGATTCACTTCCACCGAATAAAAATGTGTAAGGTTTTTCTTCAGATATAGGAAAGTCGTCAACTATACTTTCTCCATTTTCTTCTAAAAGGTTCATTGTTTTTAATATTACCTCATTTAGCTCATCATCATCTAAAGATATGCTTGGGTCTATATTTACGGTAAAAGAAGAGTTGTTTACAGCAAGCTTTCGCCCAAATTTGTCATATATATTGCCCCTTGGGGCAGCTATGGTAACTTTTTTTGATATTGTGCCGGTAACATAGCTTGTTAAAAGCTCGCCATTTTTTATTTGCAAAAAATAGAGTTTAGATATTAACGCAAAAAATAGTATAAAAAATATAGTTAAAATAACAAAAATACGGACATTTAAAGAAGTAAAAGATTTTGGCTTATTAAGCTTACTAAGCTTATTAAATTTAAAAGGCATAAAATCCTCCTTATATTATTCTTTAAAATAATTACGCTTTATTTTATCAAACTTTTCAAGCCTTAAGTTTATAATATATATAATCTTGCATAGAGGAATAGATAAAATAGCGGTATATATAACTTCTGGTATAATTATATAAAGTAAATATGAAATAAGTTTTGTCTGCCCTCTTAAAAAAAGATTAAAAAAGAAAAATAAAAAGCCCGTAAAAAATGTAAATATAAAGGTTAAAAAAAATGGAATTAATAAGCTATTTTTATAAAAGCTCCTAAAGCACTTTCCAGCCAAAAAGCCAACTATAGCTCCTATAAAAGCGTTAAGCCCTAAAAAGCTACTAAAAAATATATCTATAAAAAGTCCGTAAAAAAAGCCGACAATAGCTCCTTCTATATCAGAGCGTATAAAAGCTATAGATACTATTAATATTATCATAGAGTTAGGCTTTATATCAAATATTGCTATATTTTCAAATAATGTTGTCTGTAAAATAAAGCTTATAATAATTAATATAAAATATACAAAATACCTCAACTAAAGCCCCTCCTTTTAATCAGCAGTGTCTACAGTGCCTGTTATTATCAAAACTGTTTCTAAATGTTTAAAATCGACGCTAGGCTCTAATATAGCTGTTTTAGATAGCTTGTTAGATTCATCTAGATAAATTTCTTTTACATAGCCTATAGTAATACCGGCTGGGTAAATTTCGCTAAGATGCGATGTTACAATTTCATCTCCTTCTTTTATTTCAGCCTCTTTGTCTATGTATTCCATTTTGTAAGTACCTGTTTTAGATAAATCTCCTTTTACAAAACCTTCATCGTCTGTCCTTACTGATCTAGCACTAACAGAATATGTGCCGTTTATTATCGAGCTAACTTTAGCGTAATTAGAGTAGACTTCTTCTACCTTGCCTACAAGTCCACCAACTGCTAAAACAACCATGTTCTTTTCTATTCCGTCTTCTTCTCCTTTATCTATTATAAAATTTTCATACCAGTTGCCAGCATCTTTAGCAATAATATTTGCAGTTATTTTAGTATATTCTGCATATTTTGAAGAAGTGTTTAAAAGGTTTACAAGCTTTTCATTTTCTATCTGGACTTGCTCTAGCCTTTTTATTTCTTGTTCCTTAAGCTCTAGCTCTAATTTTAAATCTTCGTTTTCTTCTGCTAGATTGTTTATATTTATAATTATTTGAAATTTATCTTTTATAAAAGATACAGATTTTGTGGCAAAATTTTGTATAGGTGCTAAAACGGATGTTAAAGCCTTTTCAAAAAAAGATTGATTAGTCCTATTTACAGTTAATATAGCTAAAATAATGCAAATTATTGTTAAAAAAGTTATAAAAAATTTTTTGTTTTTTTTAAAAAAATTCAAATATAACGCCCCTTATTAAAAAATTAACTCATCCTTAATTTTTGTGATGAAATGAGTATATTTTTAAGCGAATCTATTTGTTCAAGCACAAGCCCTGTGCCTAATGCGACACAGTTTAAAGGCTCATTTGCTATATGAACAGGCATACCGGTTTCTTCTGATATTAAAAGGTCAAGCCCTCTTAATAAAGCTCCACCACCAGTTAAATAAATGCCAGTTTCTATAATATCTGATGCAAGCTCTGGAGGGGTCTTTTCTAGCGTGTATTTTATAGCATCTATCATGCTATAAACGGGCTCATTAAGCGCTATTTGTACTTCCTCAGCAGATATAGAAATAGTTTTAGGTAGCCCGGTTATTAAATCTCTTCCTCTTATTTCCATATTAGTGTTTTTGTCGCCTAAATAAGCGCAGCCTATAGTAACTTTTATATTTTCAGCACTTCTTTCTCCTATTGCAAGGTTATATTCTTTTTTAATGTAATTCACTATAGAATTATCAAAAACATCACCAGCAACACGTATCGACTTGCTAGTTACGATACCCCCAAGGGATATAACAGCAACCTCGCTAGTACCACCACCTATATCAACAACCATATTACCAGCAGGCTCTCCAACAGGTAGCCCAGCGCCAATAGCTGCTGCCATAGGCTCTTCTATAAGATAGGCGTTTTTCTCTTTAGCGCCAGCCGCCATAGCAGCTTCTATAACAGCCCTTTTTTCAACCTCCGTAACCCCAGATGGTACACAAATAACAATACGAGGTTTAGATGAAAAAAAAGAACGATTATGGGCTTTGTTTATAAAGTATTTAAGCATTTCTTGTGTTACTTCAAAATCTGCAATAACTCCATCTTTCATAGGGCGAATAGCTTGTATGCTACCAGGGGTTCTACCTATCATTTTTTTAGCTTCATCACCAACTGCAAGCACTTTTCTTGAAAGGGAATTTATAGCGACAACGGAAGGCTCATTTACAATTATTCCTTTACCGCGAACAAAAACTAAAGTGTTAGCAGTTCCTAAATCTATACCAATATCTTTTGTTAACATAATATCCTCCTAGCTAATGTAATATTTTTATTATAACCAAAATATAAAGAAATAATTTAATCTAATAATAAAATCAAATAAAATTATGTTTACAAAAATTATTATTTATTATTCTTTTATTATGATACCACTTTTTTACAATTTTTGCAAGTAAAAAAGAAGATGAAAAAACAAAAAAAATTACAAAAAAGTACTATTTATTATAAAAATTTGAAAATAATTATATGAAAATAATTATATAGTTAAAAAGTCTTTTAATATATATATAAAAGCTATAATTTATTTTATTACTATTTAACATTTATTTTAAAACAAAAATCAAAAATTTTCAATACAAGATTAATATAAAAATAATTTAATTAGAATATTTTTTTTTATAAAACATATAAATTAAAAAAAGCAAAAGAGGAGGACAAGTATGCATAAAAAACAAATTTTAAATTATTTAGGAAAAAGCTTAAAGCAAACTATGCAAAATTTGCCAGAAGATTTTTTTGAAAATCTGCAAGAAATAAGAATTAGGTTAAATAGAATAATTATTTTTAAAGTACTTGAAAAAGAATATTTTTTATATAAAAACGGAGCTGTAAAAGATATTTTATATAAAGAAAATTTGTATATACCTAGCATGCTAGATATAAAGCAAATGCTAGAAATAATGAGCGACTATTCTATATACGCTTTTGAAGAAGAAATAAAAAACTGTTTTTTAACATTAAAAGGGGGCTTTAGGGTAGGGCTTGTAGGCACCGCAGTTTTAGAAAATGGTAAAATAAAAGCGATAAAAAATATATCGTCTTTAAATTTTAGAATAGCAAGAGAGTTTAAAGGCATAGCAGATTTAATATTACCATATATTAAGGACAAAAAATTTTTGTCGACTATTATAATATCTCCCCCTAATTGTGGCAAAACAACATTTTTAAGAGATATAGTAAGGCAAATAAGTGATTTAGGACAAGATATATCCTTGATAGATGAAAGAGGAGAAATAGCAGGGGTATTTTCTGGTGTTAATCAATTTGATGTAGGGATGCGAACAGATATTTTTGATAGAGTGCCTAAAACAGAAGGTATGCTAAATGTTTTAAGAACAATGTCGCCAAGCTTTATTGCGGTAGATGAAATAGGTACAAAAGAAGATATAAACGCTATATTAAAAATTTTTAATAGTGGAGTTAATTTATTATGTACAGTGCATTCTGAAAATATAGAAACATTTAGGCAAAAAGTAGGGTTTGAAGAAATTTTAAAAAAGCAGTATTTTGAAAGATTTATTGTTTTAGATAAATTTAAAATTTCAAATATATATAATAAAAATTTAGAAAAAATATATTAGGAGAATTTTATGGAGATTTTGGGTATAATTATAGTTATTTTTACAGGCACATTAGTTGGCTTTTATTATTCTTTTAAGCCCATTTATAGAAAAAATGATTTGCTAGAAATGAAAAGAGCGATATTAATTTTAAATTCTGAAATAAAATTTTTAAATATGGCGCTAAATGAAATTTTAATATCCATAGAAAAAGCTTTAGAAAAGCCGGTAAAAGATATTTTTACAAATTTTAAAATTAATATAGAGCAAAAAAAGGGCGAAGATTTATATATTATTTGGCAAGAAAGCTTGCAACAAGCAAATTTTACATATTTTACAAAACAAGATATAGAAAAGTTTTTCTTAATAGGCAAAAGCATAGGTTTTTATGATAAAGAATTAAATTATAATAATTTAAATCTTATTTTAAATTATATAGAAGAAGAAATAAAAAGCCTAGAAGAATATAAAAATAAAAATTCTAAAATGTTTCAAAGCCTAGGTATTTTGGGCAGTTTAGCTTTAGTTATATTATTAATTTAAAGGGAGTTTTTATATGGAAGTAAATATTATTTTTCAGATAGCGGCAGTTGGGATACTTGTTGCTGTATTAAACCAAGTTTTGATACGAGCCGGTAGAGAAGAACAAGCTATGCTTACAACTTTAGCAGGGCTGGTTGTTGTTTTATTTTGGGTAATACAATATATAAAAGACCTTTTTGAAACTGTTCAGACTTTATTTATGCTTTAATATAGGAGCTTTTTATGGATATTGATATTTTTAAAATAGGGATAATAGGTATTATAGCTGCTATTTTAGCAGTGACATTAAAAAAAGAGGCAGTTCAGTTTTCTTTATTAATTAGTATAGCTGCTGGTATTTTAATATTTTTAAAAATTATACCGTATTTGCAAGAGGTTATAAATTCTATACTTCAGATTATAAGCAAAACAGATACTGGTATTTTATATATTGGGCTTATATTAAAAATAATAGGTATTTCTTATATATCAGAATTTTGTGCCCAAATTTGCCAAGATGCAGGAGAAAATGCAATAGCAAGCAAAATAGAGCTATGCGGCAAAATTTTGATTATGCTTATATCAATTCCTATAATAACAGAGCTTTTAAATTTAATAACAAATCTTATACCATAGGGAGGAACTAATGAAAAAAATTATAATATTTATAATTTTTATAATATCATTTTTTAGCACAAAATGCATTTTAGCAAATGATACACAAGATGCACAATTAGAAATTTTGGATGAATTACAAATAGAAAATTATGATAAATCGCTAGAAGATGAAATATTAAGCGGGCTTGATTTTAGCTTTTCAGGCTTTGTTAAAGGTATTATAACAGGCGAATATGATTTTAACACCAAAAATATTTTTAATTATATAATGTCTTATTTATTTAAAGAAATTTTGATTAATTCTAAAATAATAAAAAACATAGCCCTAATAGCTATATTATGCTCTTTTTTAAAAGCATTAACAGATAGCTTTAAAAATAAAGGGGTTACAGAAATAGGCTTTTACGCAGGGTACACTGTTATAGCAATGCTTGTTATTAATTCTTTTAATTTAGCTTTAAATATAATAACGGAGGCAACCACAAGCATTTGTAATATAATAAATACCCTAGTACCTCTTTTAAGTGCAGTCCTTTTTATATCTTCAGATAGTATTAGCGCATTAAGCTTTATAATTATTATTGTTGTGCTTATAAATATTTTTAATTTTGCGATAAATAATATTTTTGTACCTTTAATGCAATTTATTTTAATATTAAATATAGTAAATTACATAACCCCAAAAGAAGTTTTAAATAAGCTTATTGGCTTTTTAAAATGGCTAGCAATTTTTGTTGTAAGAGCGCTTGCTATTATACTTACCTTTGTAATATCTTTTCAAAAAATAACTTCTCCTATAACAAACACTATTATAAACAAAACAGCGAAAACAGCGATAAATTTTGTACCTATAGTTGGCGATGTAATAAACGGAGCTATAGATAGTGTTATGAATTTTGTTTATTTAATAAAAGGGGCAGTTGGTATAGGGATTATTGTTATAATATTAATAGCTTGTATTTTTCCTATTTTAAAGCTTATATGCTTTATTTTTATATATAAAATAACAGCTATACTTATAGAGCCTATTAGCGATAGAAGGATAACATCTTGCATAGATAGTAACGGAGAATATAGCAAAATGCTTGTTTCTACCTTAGTCACTTTTGTTTTTTTATTTATACTGCTTATAGCTATAATGCTTTCTATAACATCTTAAAGGAGGAAAAATTTTGATAAGCTATTTTTATACATATTTAAAAAATGTTGTATTATTTTTATTATTTGTAACATTTTTACAAACAATAATACCAACAAAAAAATATGCAAATTATATACAGCTAATTTTTGGTATTATATTAATATTTATAATGCTTAATCCTTTAAAAGATTTTTTAACAAATTTTAAAAAAGTAGATTTTGATAAATTTTATGATGAAATTTTTGATACATATAAATTAGAAGATTATAATATAGAAGAATATTATGAAATAAAAAATGAAATAGTTTTAAATGCATATAAAGATAATATAAAAAATAAATTAGAAAAAGAAATTGGTAATAAATACGATATAAACGACATAATAATAGATTTAGAAAAAGATAAAAAAGATGATATATTTATAAAAAAATTAAACATTTATCTAAATATACAAAATACAAATTCTTATGATGCTTTTGATAATGAAGAAATAGCAAAAGATAAGCAAAATATTAAAAATATTGTTTCAAACTTCTATAATATAGATATTGATAATATATTTATAGAAATAACATAGGAGGAAAGGTGATGATTTAATAGACAAATGAATTTTTTAAGAAAATTATTTCAAGATAAGAAAAATAGATACAATATTATAGCTATATTTTTTATAGGTGTTTTATTAATTTATTTTAGCAAAGATTTAAAAACAGTAGATACTAAAATTTATGAAAGCGAAGAAGAAATAAATATAGAAACAGACAATTTTGAAGATGATTATGAAACAAAACTTGCCCAAAAGATGGAAAATATTTTATCAAAAGTAGAAGGAGCAGGCGAAGTTTCTGTTTTGCTCACTTTAGAAACAAGCAAAGAAATTGTTACAAAAGATGATTATACAAAAGAAAGCCAAACAAGCATTTCAGAAGATACAGGCAAAAGGCAAGATGTAACAAAAAAAGAAGAAACAGAAACGGTAAAAATAAACGGCGACCAGCCCCTTGTATTAAAAGAAATTAGCCCCAAAATAGCTGGAGTTTTAATTGTAGCCGAGGGAGGAAACGATATATATGTAAAAAGTGCTTTAATTAATGCAGTAAAAACATTATTAAATATTGATATACATAAAATAGAAGTTTTAGGAATGAAATAGGAGGAATTTATATGTTTGCATTAAAAAAAAATCAGGTTGTTATAACAGCATTAGTTTTAATGATAGGTACAGCAGGATATTTAAATTATATGGATAGTAAAAAATCAGAGCCTACAGAAGTTTTGCTAAATGACGATGATATAACGGGGCTTATACCAGATAGCGATTTTTATACAGAAGATACTTTAGAAGTAGACTCTAGCACAGAAGATGACGCTGGTACAGCCGTTTTTGTTAATAGTACAATGGATACATCTTATTTTGTCCAAGCTAAGCTAGAAAGAGAACAATCAAGAGCAAAACAAAAAGATATTTTAACAGAAATGATAAATAACGATAACATAGATGATGAAAAAAAATCAGAGGCGGCAGAGGAAATGCTAAAAATACAAGAAAGAATAGAAAAAGAAACAGCAGCAGAGGCTATGATAGAGGCAAAAGGCTTTGATGAAGTTTATGTAAGAATTGACGATGATACAGTCGATGTTGTTGTTAATAAAACAGAACTAAGCGAAAGCGAAATAGCACAGATAGAAGATATAGTTAAAAGAAAAACAGGAATAAGCGTAGAAAATATAAGGATTAGTCCTATAAAAAATTAAATGGTAAGCTGCGATTTAGGCAGCTTATTTTATTTAATATAAATTATAATAAATTATAAAAATTTTAATTATATAAAATTATATAAATAAGTTTAAAGGATAAAGGGTGTAGTAAAATCTATATACTTATTATTTTTGCACATTGACAGAGCTTTAAAAATGCAGTAATATTATGTTATATGTATAAGTTAGGAGGTTTTTGCATGAATCATAGTATACAAAAAAATAACAAATCAATAAATTTTAAAATAACTAAAAATGATTTACTAGTAAATCGTAATATTTTTGAAAAAGATATGAGCCTTGCCAAAATAAATTATGCATACAAAATAACAAAAACTGTACAAGGCTTTTTATTAACCCCAAAAAGATTTTTTAAGCAAGCTTTTTTTCATAAAAATATTTACAATAACTATACAAATAACTATAATACAAATGATTATACATTAATTACACAGTCTAAAGCAACAACCATGCAAGAGCTTTTAGAAGAAATAAATACCTTAAACGAAGAAATTAAAAGAACAAAACAAGAATACGATTTATCACAAAATAAAGATGATGAAAAGTATAAGGATTTATTAGCTAAAAAAAGCGCATTTATAACTCAAAGGCTAAATGCCTTAAGCCAAAGATTTGATGAGCTTAATGAAGGCAACGATACAAATCTAGAAGATGATAGCATAGCAAAGCCACAAATGCAAAGCCAGGTTATACAAACAGCTGCGCAAACTCAAGGAGCAAAGCAAGGCGCCTTAGGCAAAGGCATAGTTATTGAAGATGACGATAATCAAATAGATATTTTAATAAAAATTATAACGCAAAATATTAAGCAAAAAATAAATGCAGAATCTATTTCAGACTTTTTTTCAAAAACAAAAGATACTGTTATTAATAAAGCTAAAAAAATGAAAAAGCGCAAAAAGGTAAAATTTAATGCTAACCTTGATTCAAGAAAGATTAAAATAATTTTTTTAAACAATAAAACGATAAAATAATAAAAAAGCTCACTAATCTAGTGAGCTTTATACAAAATCTTAATGTTAAGTTAATATTAAGATTTTTTGCCTAAAATATAACCTAAAAATAAGCCTTTTAAAAAAATTAAAAATACTATTACACAAGATATGGTTAAAAGATTTAATTTTCTAGCATGAGGAATAAAAACTCCTTTTGATGAACATGCGTTTATTTGCTTTTTAGCTACTCTATAATGTTTTTTTGCCATAGTATTACCTCCTTGTATTTTTTTTATTATATTATATCATATAAAAATACAATGTACAATATTTAAATAAAATGGATTATGCTATAAAAAATTAATATTTTTAGTGCACAATTTAAAAAAAACGTTTATAATATAAAAAGGGAGTTGATTATATGTATATAGAAATAAAAAGTTTGTACAAAGATACAAAAAAATATTTAGATAAAAATATAGAAATTTGCGGCTGGGTTAAAACAATAAGAAGCTCTAAAAATTTTGGTTTTATAGAATTAAATGACGGGAGCTTTTTTAAAGGGGTACAAGTTGTATTTGATACTAGCCTTGAAAATTTTGCGCAAATAGAAAAGCTAGGGGTAGGCACCAGCCTTAATATTTTAGGGAAATTAATAGAAACACCAGAAAATCAACAGCCGTTTGAAATTAAAGCACTAGATATAAAAATAGAAGGAAAGGCAGATGAAACGTATCCATTACAAAAGAAAAGGCATACTTTTGAATATTTAAGAACAATAGCACATTTAAGGCCACGTACAAATACTTTCTCAGCAGTTTTTAGGGTTCGTTCTTTAATCGCTTACGCTATTCATAAATTTTTTAATGAAAGAAATTTTGTATATGTTCACACCCCTATCATAACAGGGAGCGATTGCGAAGGGGCGGGCGAAATGTTTAAAATCACAACGCTAGATTTAAACAATATACCTACAACAGAAGATGGAAGTGTAGATTATTCTAAAGACTTTTTTGCAAAAGAAACAAGCCTTACCGTTAGTGGGCAACTATGCGCCGAGGCTTATGCGCTTGCATTTAAAAGTGTATATACTTTTGCTCCAACTTTTAGGGCAGAAAAGTCAAATACAGCAAGGCATGCGGCAGAATTTTGGATGGTAGAGCCCGAAATTGCTTTTGCGGGCTTAAAAGAAGATATGGAGCTTGCTGAACAGTTATTAAAATATGTAATAAACTATGTTTTAGAAAATGCTAAAGAAGAAATAGAATTTTTTAATAGCTTTATAGATAAAGGGCTTATAGAAAGGCTACAAAACATAATTTCTAACGATTTTGCTAAAATAACATATACAGAGGCAATAGAAATTTTAGAAAAAGCTAATGTTAAATTTGAATATCCTGTAAAATGGGGGCTTGATTTACAAACAGAACATGAAAGATATTTAACAGAAGAAGTTTTTAAAAAGCCTGTATTTGTAACAGATTATCCAAAAGATATAAAAGCATTTTATATGAAGCTTAATAAAGATAACAAAACAGTTGCGGCTATGGATTTGCTTGTTCCGGGTATAGGAGAAATTATAGGAGGAAGCGAAAGAGAAAACAATCTAGATATTCTTAAAAATAGGATAAAAGAAATGGGGCTTAATGAAGAAGAATATAGCTGGTATCTAGAGCTAAGAAAGTACGGTGGAGCTAAACATGCCGGTTTTGGGCTTGGGTTTGAAAGGTGCGTTATGTATTTAACTGGTATTAGCAATATAAGGGACGTAATACCGTTTCCACGTACTGTGAAAAATGCAGAGTTTTAGCGAGGTTTTTATATGAAACATAAAATTTTAAAAACTGAAACATTATTTGAAGGCAAAATCTTCAATATTAAAAAAGATGAAATACTTTTGGAAAATAATCAGACTATCTATAGAGAAATAGTGGTTAATAAAAAAGATGCCGTTGCTATTGTTCCTATCGATTTTGATGGCAATATTATTTTTGTAAAACAATATAGACACGCTACATTAAAAGAAGTTTTAGAAATACCAGCTGGGCTTATTGAAGAAGGGGAAATATTAGAAAGTGCCGCCATTAGAGAACTAGAAGAAGAAACATCTTTTAAAGCAAATGATATAAAAAAGCTTATTACTATTTATCCGACCGTTGGTATTTGTACAGAAAAAATACACATTTTTTTGGCACAAAATTTACAAAAAGGCAATTTTAATTTTGATGAAGATGAATTTATAGAAGTTGTAAAGTATCCTTTAGATAAAGCGATAGAGCTTATATATAAAGGTGAAATTATGGACGCTAAAACGATAGCTGGGCTTTTTAGCTGTAAAAAGTTTTTATAAAAAGTCCACTTTCTATAAGTGTTTAAATTTTAAATTAGGAGTGATAATATGTATTATTTAAATAGTTTATTAAAAGAACATGAAAATATAGCTAATTTTATATCATGTGTAGAAATAGTATGCTTAAATATTTTTGAAAATAAAACTTTTGAAATAGAAGAAATGGAAAAAATAATCATTTACATAGAAGATTATGTAGAAAATTATCATTATATTAAAGAAGAAAAATTCTTGTTTAAAGAAATGCAAGAAAAGTTACCTGAGATATCAGAAAAAATTATAACCCATGGCATGCTAGTTGAACACGATTTATCAAAGCTTTATTTAAGCGATATAAAGCAAAATTTTGAAATATATAAAAATACAAAACATGCAGAAAATTTGCTAAATATAATTAGTAATTTAATTTGTTATTCAAAAATGATAAAAAGACATGCAGAAAAAGAAAATAATGCCGTATTCCAATTTGGTAATAAAAATTTAGATGAAAAAACGCTAGAAGGCTTAAATGCAAGGGCTCAAAAGTTTGATTTAGAAATGCAAAATGAAATAAAAAAATGTGAAGATATATTAAATTATTTAACAAAAAAATATTTAAAAAATATTTAATAAAAAATAAAATAAACTATTGACATTTAAAAAATGATATTGTATAATCATACTTGCCAGTTTGTTAGTTAGCATGTGGCCCAATAGCTCAGTTGGTTAGAGCGCTGGCCTGTCACGCCAGAGGTCGAGGGTTCGAGCCCCTTTTGGGTCGCTTTTGGGAGTATAGCTCAGCTGGGAGAGCACCTGCCTTACAAGCAGGGGGTCACAGGTTCGAGCCCTGTTACTCCCATATTTGCCCGAATGGCGGAATTGGTAGACGCACAGGACTTAAAATCCTGCGGGAGTTAAATCCCGTACCGGTTCGATTCCGGTTTCGGGCATGATTACCTCTTAATACAGAGGTTTTTTATTGCAGTAAGTAGGCTGTTTTATTTTTAATAGCTTAATATTTTAATATAGCTTACTTTACACAATCTTAATTTACCCCTTTCTTATATGTATATTTATTTTATATTTACATATAATATCATATAATATTCATAATTAATTTTTTATTTTTATTATTAAGGAGGATTACCCAAGTGGTTGAAGGGTCCGGTCTTGAAAACCGGTAGGTCATTAGCGTGGCGCCAGGGTTCGAATCCCTGATCCTCCGTTTATTTTTGCTTAAGATTTAGTTTATTTTCATTTCTTGAGGAGAAGTACCCAAGTGGTTTAAGGGGCTCCCCTGGAAAGGGAGTAGATTGTTAATAGCGGTGCATGGGTTCGAATCCCATCTTCTCCGTTGTTTTCTATTTTAAGCATAAATGTAATTTTAAACATTTTGAACATTGAAAACTAAATAATTTTAGCGAGGCAAGTCAAGCCACGAGGCTATAGAGAAGAGATTATAAAGAGAGTTTGATCCTGGCT
>CBCPNA010000066.1:0-28772 GCA_965120415.1 uncultured Bacillota bacterium
CTTACACTACCTCCATCATTCAATGTAATCTTATTATTGTTTACTGTTAGTGTCTTTGCACTATTTGATACTGTAACGTTATTGCTCAAGCCTGATATATTGACTTCATCTGAAGTACTTCTTTTTACTATTATGCTACTACTTGTAGTAGGTAAAGTTATACTTACATTTGATGTAGAATTTTGTATTTTGCCGCCACCTTTTGGCATAGTTATAGTACCATCTGTAGCTACAGTTGAATCTGATGTTATTGTTATAGATTTATCTGTACTAGTGCTATCTGTTATCGTACCTTCGCTTCCAACAGTTAAATTTAGGCTATCATCATATGTCATTGTACTTGTAGTAGCTTTTGTTTTTGCGGCTAATTGTAATGTAGATTTATCTGCTAAAGTTATGTTTTCGCCTGTAGGCACACTTATCCCAGAGCTTGAAACAGTGCTACTAGAAGGTAATATTACGCTTTGTTTTGCACTTACTTTACCGTCTGCATCTATTGTGCTCCCTGCTGATACTATTTGTTTAGTGCTACCAGAATTGACAACCCCTGCATTTTCCATCTCGATAGAACCATCGCTATTTATCGTAAAGCTTGCGCTAACGCTTGCCCCTTGTATAGTTGTGCTGCTATCTGAAAGAGTAGCTGTTTTCCCGCTTGGTATAGTTGTTAAGGCAGTAGATTCTGATACAGTTGAGCCTGCAGGAAGCGTTATTATACAGCTACCACCTTCATCATATATCCAGCCTTCTGCCCCTGTTGTAATAGTACCACTACTTTCTGAAAGATCTGTACTAACTATAACTGCTGTTTCTGCGCTTTTTGTTTTTGTTGATAAAAATACTTCTTGAAAATAATACACTGTAGCGCTGCTTGGGATACTACAACTAGTTATCCCTGATATATTATTTTTGCTATTACCAATTATTATTGTTTCTAATTTATCACAGCTATTAAATACATCTGTTGTACCTATGCTTGTTATTTTCCCAAGTATTTTTAGCTCTTTTAAAGAAGTACAACCATAAAACATATAGTCACCTATGCTCGTTACTCCACTAGGTATTGTTATGCTGGTTAAGCTACTACAACCTCTAAATAAAGAATAACCCATGCTTGTAACTGTTTCTGGTATTTCTATACTAACTAAAGCGCTACAATTTTCAAATGCTCCATCTCCTATGCTTGTTACTTTTTCTAAACCTGTTATGCTGGTCAATCTAGTACAATTCCAAAATGCATACATTCCTATACTCGTTACTTTTTCTAAACCTATTATACTGGTTAATCCACTACAATTCTGAAATGCATAATCTTCTATGCTTGTTACATTTTTTAAGATTACAGTGCTTAATGCAGTACAACCATAAAATATATTTTTAGGTAAACTTTGTATACCTTCTGGCAAAGTTATACTAGACAAAGCATTCGTATTTAAAAATGCCGCCTCTCTTATTTCTTCTAAACTGCTTGGTAGTGATATACTTGTCATCTGCATACAATCACTAAATGCATATTTCCCTATAGTTTTAATTTGACTTTCTTCAGCAAATACTACACTTGTCATCTCTACATCAAAAAAAACTCCTACATAAACTTTCGTATAAGATTTTCCATCTATTGTTATCGATGAATAATACTCACCATCCGCAATACTAGTTATTACTTCTCCGCTTAAACTTGCTGGTATATACATTGTTTTACCTTTAACCGCTTCTTTACCCTCAGCTGAAAAGCTAGTTATAACACCATCTTTAACAGTAATATATTGAGAAATATCAACTACATCTGTCAACGTTGCCACTCCATAATCTTCTTCTACATTACTCAAAAGTGATACTCTATAATCTTCTTCTATACTTGTTTCCGTTGTCTGTTCCGTGCTTATTTCTATTATCTCTACTATTTCTATTTCCTCTTCTGTTATATCTTCCTCTTCTGTTTCCTCTTCTTCTTGTTTCTCTTCTATTTCTTCTTTATCTATTTCTTCCTTTTCTTCTTTTTCGGTCTCTTCCGAATTATTTTCTTCTATACTTTCCATTTCTTCTAATATGCTTTCTTCCGTATCATTTGTATCATTTTGGGTGTTTTCTTGGCTATTAACAATATCTGTTTCATCTTCTGTTTTACCATCTTCTATTATATTTTGCAAAGGAGTTTCATCGCTACTTTCTACGCTGTTTGCAAAGGTGAGCTTTTCGTTAGTAATCCCAGATGCAGAAAAAGCCATCACCCCCACAATGCCTAAAGAAAGCGCCTTATTTATCTTTACCTTTTTTTTCATAACAAAAGCCCCCTTTATGTACAAAATATAATTAATTAAATTTGAAAAATATTATCAAAAAAACATCATCAATTTGATAATTCTCCAAAAAACCATACTCTGTATATAAAGCCTTTTGCACATAAAGCAAGCTTTAGTAAAAAAGAGTTGAAAGAGTTGTCTAAATAATTGATAACCCCAACCCCGGCAATATTTGGTAATTTATTACCTTTTGGCATATTTACCGGTAAAAGCGCACTATCGTTTGCAATCATCCTCATAAAAATCCCCCCCTTTTATTTTATGTCATTTTACGTTATTTTAACATATTTTACATATTATGTCAATACCCTTTTTTAATTTTTATAAAATTGTTAAATGCTTGCATAGGCTAGCTTAATATGTTATAATTGTAAAAATTGATTATTTTAAAGCTTTTTGCTTTTATTTTTAAGGAGATTTGATATGAAAAGATTGTTTACTTCAGAATCTGTGACCGAAGGGCACCCTGATAAAATATGTGACCAAATATCAGATGCTATTTTAGATTGTATTTTGCAAAAAGACCCTAATGCGCGCGTCGCTTGCGAAACTCTAGCTTCCACTGGGCTTATTATGGTAGCTGGGGAAATAAGCACAAATTGCTATGCAGATATAGATAAAATAGCAAGAGATACATTAAGGCAAATAGGCTATGATAGGGCAAAATACGGCTTTGATTGCGACACATGCTCTGTTATAACATCTTTAAAAGGGCAATCGCCGGATATAGCTTTAGGGGTTGATAACGCTTTTGATATAAAAGATGATATTGGGGCTGGCGATCAAGGTATGATGTTCGGCTTTGCATGTAACGAAACAGACGAGCTAATGCCTATGCCTATTTATCTAGCCCATAAATTAACAAAAAGACTAGCCGAAGTAAGAAAAAACGGCACGCTCCCCTATTTAAGACCAGATGGCAAAGGGCAAGTTACTGTAGAATATGATAATGAAAATGTAAAACGCATAGATTCTATCGTTATATCAACACAACATGATGAAAAAATAGACCATGCGCAAATTTGCGAAGATATAAAAAAACATGTTATAGCTAGCGTTATACCCCAAAATTTGCTAGATAACAATACAAAATATTTTATAAACCCTACTGGGCGCTTTGTTATAGGAGGGCCTCAAGGCGATTGTGGCTTAACTGGCAGAAAGATTATTGTAGATACATATGGTGGCTATGCAAGCCATGGTGGTGGCGCCTTTTCCGGCAAAGACCCAACAAAAGTCGACCGTTCTGGAGCGTACGCTGCAAGGCATATAGCCAAAAATATTGTCGCTAGTGGTATTGCTGATAAATGTGAAATAGAAATTGCTTACGCCATAGGCGTTTCTAACCCTCTATCTATTTTGGTAAATACTTACAATACTGGGCAAATATCAGATGATAAAATAGCAAATATTATAAAACAAAATTTTGATTTGCGCCCATCAAAAATTATAAAAACTTTTGATTTAAGACGCCCTATTTATAAACAAATTGCTACATACGGGCATTTTGGAAGAAATGATTTAAATCTTCCCTGGGAAAGCCTTAACATGACACATGTGTTTAAAAATGCATAGTTAAAGCACAGCTAGCCTGTGCTTTTTTATTTGTTAGCATAATATTAATTTGTATACAAAATCACTTTTCCGTCATAGTTTATAATCTCTCCTTCTGGTGGAAATTGCGTTTTTACAATATCTCCATCGCCCTCTATTTGATATTCAATTTCTTCTTCTATAAGCATTTTTTTTGCATCTTCTATATCTAGCCCTATATAATCTTTAACAACTATTTGCTTTGTTTCTTCCATTTCTAATTCTTCTTCATTATATTCTATCTCAACCCCTAAATAAGGCAAAATATTAGACATTATTTCTTTCATAATAGGCCCTGCAACTTGCCCTCCATAATATGTACCTTCTGGTTCATCTATTAGCACAAGCGCTAAAACTTTTGGATCTTCTGATGGTGCAAAAGCTGCAAAAGATGCTATATATTTACCGCTTCTTCGTGGCAATTTTTCACTTGTAGCTGTTTTGCCCCCTATCCTAAAGCCTGCTATATAAGTTTTATTACCGGTGCCCTCTGCAACAACGCTTTCTAGTATTTCTCGCATTATGGCTGATGTTTCTTCTGATATAACCTGCTCGCCTTTTTCATATACAAATTCTTCTATAACATTACCTTCATTATCAACAATTTTGCTCCCAAAATGTGGTGTTATTAAATATCCACCGTTTATAACAGCAGAAATGGCTCTTAAAAGCTGTAGTGGAGTTATTTGAAATGATTGCCCAAAGCTCATCGTCGCAAGCTCTACAGCCCCTATATCTTCTTCTTTATGTATTATACCTGTTGCCTCGCCTGATAAATCAACACCTGTTTTTTCCATAAAGCCAAATTTTTGCATATATTTATAAAATTTACTTGCTCCTATCTTTTCTGCTACTTGCATAAAAACAGGGTTGCAAGAATTTTGTACCCCTTGTACAAACGTTTGAAGACCATGGCTTTTTGGCGACTTCCAGCATTTTATATATCGCCCCCCTACCTCTAGCCCCCCGGTGCAGTTAAATTCTGTATCTGTCGTTACAACCCCCTCTTCTAGCCCTATTGCCGCTGTCATTATTTTAAAAGTAGAGCCGGGCTCGTATGTATCGTTTATGCTAAAATTTCTCCACATTTGATTTAAAGCATCGTTTTTTTCTTTTTCTGTTAAACTGTCCCACTCTTGTAAAAGCTCCTCATCGTTTATAACGAAAGGTTCATTTAAATTAAAATCTGGCTTATTTGCCATCGCTAAAATTTCTCCATTTTGTGGATTTATTAAAATAATAGCCCCTCTTTTTGCGTTTTTTGCCTCTAGTGCTTTTTCTAAAGTTTGTTCCACATATTGTTGCAATGTTATATCTATAGTTGTTACAAGGTTGTATCCATCTATCGGTGCCTCTCTTTCTTGCTTACCGTCTTCAAGCTCAATACCTCTTGCATCTGTTTCTGTTAATATTTTACCTTGCTTACCCTTTAGATATTCTTCATATTTAGCCTCAAGACCTATTATTCCTTGATTATCTTTACCAACAAAGCCTATTACAGAAGATGCCATGTTATTATAGGGGTATACCCTCTTTATATCTTCATCAACAACAACTCCATCTAAATTTAACTCACGTATTTCTTCTGCTATATCTTTTTCTACTTTTGTTTTTATCCTTTCTAATGCCACTTTATTATTAACTTTATTCAAAACATAATCATAATCTAGCTCTAGCTTTTCTGAAAGTATGCTAGCGACATTTTCTGCATCTGTTATTTGCGCATTTATAACACTTATAGAATAGGCGCTTTCATTTGTTGCTATAACATTATTATTTCTGTCCAAAATTTGCCCTCTTTTTGGGGCTATAAGCCTATCTCTTGTCTGTTGCTCGTATGTAAGCTTTTGGTATTCTTCTGCTTTTATTGTCTGTATATAAAAAACTCTAGCAAATAGCAGAAGAAAAATAGCTATTATCAAAACTATGAAAAAAAGTAACTTTTTCTTCATACTTATAGTTGGGCTATCCATAAAAAACTCCTTTATATTAATATAATATATTTTATTTATATTTTATTAATATAAAAGCTTTTTTAGTATACATAATATACAAAATATATGATATAATTTAATAAAAATTTTAAATTATATTTGGTTAAAATATGTTATAATTGCATATATGATATAAAAGGAGTTGTTTTATATGCATTACACATTTAAAACTAAAAATACAACAGTTACCGACGCTTTAAAAAGCAAAATTACAGAAAAGCTATCACGCTTAGAAAGGCTACTTCCTGAAGATACAGATGTTACCGTTTCTTTAGCCGTAATAAAGTCAACCCAAAAGATAGAAGTAACTATAAAACTGCCTAAAAGGATATTACGTGCTGAAGTTTCTTCTAATGATATGTATAACGCTATAGATGAAGTCACCTCTAAATTAGAAAAACAACTTACTAAATATAAAGGCCGCCTAAAAGATAAAGTAAGAAAAGATGTATCCTTTATAAAAGAATTAGAATTTTTTGAAAATACAAATGACGATATATCACTTGAAGAAATAAAAATAGATAAGGTTAAAAATTTTTCTATCCAGCTTATGGACGCAGAAGAGGCTGTTATGCAGATGGAGCTTGTATCGCATAACTTTTTTATATTTAAAAATATAGAAACATCTAAAATAAATGTAGTGTATAAAAGACTTGACCAGTCTTACGGGCTTATAGAAATTGATAATTAAAATAAAACCTTTTTTTATTTAAACTTGCTTAAAGATACTTATGTTTTATGAGTTAAATTTTAAAATATTTATATTAATTCTTTATTTTATCTTCAGTATAAAAGCACCCTATTTTTGGGGGTGCTTTTTGTAGCTTTTTATAAATTTTTTATGTATTCTTCTAAACACTCTTCTAGTGTTTTTGCGTTTGCATCTTCATTATAAACTACTTTTATTTTTATATCTCCGTATTTATAGCAATAAGGGTTTTTTATTTGCTCTATATATTGCTTTATTTTTTCTTCTTTAGTAAGATTTTCATCAATATTTATATCTCTTATATCGACAAGCTCATCTAAAGATATTTGAGAAATATCTATGTTTTTTAATTCTTCATACATTTTTAAACCCCCTTTTTTATATTATATTATGCTTTTTATAAAAAATGCTAATTTAAATATTTACTATTTATTTTTATTAAAAATTTTGTACCTATATTTTCTTCTGTTTCTAGCTCTATTGTACCGTTATAAAAATTAACTATATGCTTTACTATAGAAAGCCCAAGCCCAGAGCCATTCAAATTTTTAACTCTATTTTTAGATGCTATATAAAATCTTTCAAAAATTCTGTTTCTATCCAAAATATTAATACCAATACCATTATCCTCAACAATTATATTAATAAAATTATTTTTATTAAAGCATAAAATATTTACATAGCCATTTTTTTTATTATATTTAATAGCATTTATAATCAAATTGCTAAAAAGCTTATGCATAAGGTTATAATCAGCAAAAATTTCTATATCATCGCATTTATTATATATTGTTATATTATTTTTTATGCATAAAGGAGTTATTGTTTCTATTATTTCATTAACTAAAGATGATATTCTTATTTTTGTTTTATTATGTTCATCTTTATAATTATTTTCTAATTTTGATATTGTTAAAATATTATTTATAAGATTTGTTATATTATCTGTTTCTTTTTGTATCCTTTTTAAAAATTCTTTCTCCATATCTATGTTTTTGGCAAAATTGTTGTACAAAAGCTCTGCATAACCTTTTATAGATGTTATGGGGGTTTTAAGCTCATGTGATATATCTGAAAAAAACTGCTGTTTAAGCATTTGAGCCTCTCTTTCTAAAGTTATGTCCAAAAAAAAGATTATACCACCATAATTGTTTTCAAAAATGCCCTCTTCCAGCTTGCTAACATATAGAGAATATATTTTGTTATCTTCTGTTTTTATATCAAATACAGAATTTTCTTTTTTGGATAAAACATTTTCTATAGAATTTATAATTTTTATATTTTGTGTATAATATATTATATTTTCTCCTGCTTTTTTATCTTCAGCATTTAATATTTTTTTTGCCATTTTGTTTATTATAAAAACTTTTCTATTTTTATCAAATAATAAAAAGCCTTCATTTATATTATCTAATATATATTTTAGCTTATTATTTTGTATTTTTATATCGTAAAACATACTTTTTATTTTTTTATTTATATTATCTGTTGCTTTTTGCATTATATCTATTTCTTCAAATTTAGTCTCTTTAAATATAGGCTTTTCCATATTTTTTTCTATTTTTAAAATTTCTTCTGATATATTTAAAATTGGCGATATAAAATCTCTTTTAAAGTTTTTTGTCATAAAATAAATTATAAAGCTTAATAAAAATAATGATATAAATACAGCATAAGCTATATTTATTAATAAATCTTTTATAAAATATATATTTGTATTAATTATTAAAAATGTATCTTCTTTATTAAAATAATCTATAAAAAATAGCTTGTTGTTTTTATAATAAAAATTTTGCTCTGTATTTGCCAAAAAATTTTGTATTAAATCTATTAAAGCATATTTTGATATTAAAGCATTATAATTTATATTTTTTGTTAAAATTTCTCCATCTTCAGAAGATATGTATATATTTATATCTTCTATATTGCTTGATATATTTTGTAAATCATTATCTATATTTTTTAAAATATTTGATATATTTTGTAATTCATTTTGTTTGTATAAAATATTATCTAAAACATTAAAATAAAAAAAAGCTATAGATAATATTATTGTAGTTAAAATAACAATAAAAATATATTTTTTTAATATAGCTTTTTTCATAATTACTCCTGATTACTAATTTTATAGCCAAATCCTCTAATAGTTTTTATATAATCGGCTCTTGATAGCTTTTTACGAATAGATTTTATGTGTATATCAACAGTCCTTGTTTCTCCTAAATATTTATATCCCCATACTTTTTCTAAAAGCTCCTCTCTAGCAATTGCTCTGTTTTTATTTTCTAAAAGATATTTTAAAATTTCAAATTCTTTAAATGTTAAAGAAATGCTTTCGCCTGCTACAAATACTTCTCTATTTAGCAAATCAAGGCATAAAAGCCCAACAGAAATATGCTTATCTTTATCTATATTATCTACATTATTTTTATAATTTTCCATCTTTCTGAATTGGGCTCTTATCCTTGCCATCAGCTCTATTACGCTAAAAGGCTTTGTTATATAATCATCTGCCCCAGCGTCAAGTCCTTTTATTTTGTCTATTTCGCTATCTTTTGCTGTTATTATAATAATAGGTGTTGTTTTAAAATTTTTTATAGCTCTTATTTTGCTTACTATTTCTATTCCATCTAACGTGGGTAGCATAATATCACAAATGATTAAATCTGCTGGTATTTTATTAAGAGTATTTATTGCATCTTCACCTTTTTCAAATTTTAAAATATTATAAGTGTTTTTTAATGCAAATTCTAAAAGTTCTGCTATATTTTTGTCATCTTCTATTATATATATCGTATAGTTGTTATAAAATTCTGCTGTTTTTGTATTTTCCTGTTTCATTAAACTCTACCCACTCACAAATATTTTCTGCATGGTCTCCTATCCTTTCAAAATATTTAGCCATCATGAGAGAATCAATGCATAGGTCTGAATAATCGTTTGTTGTTTTTAATATTTCTATAACCTCTCTTTTAACTTTATTAAATAAGCTATCCATTTCATCATCTGTATTTATAATTTTTTTTGTTTTATCCATATCAGCATTTACAAAAGCACCTATAGCCCCTTTAACCATCTTTTTAGCAATACTTGCCATTTCTGTTAAATGCTCCGTAACCTCAAAAAGCTGCCCGTCATCAAGTCTTATAACAATTTCTGCTATATCTGCTGCATGGTCGCCTATTCTTTCCATATCTGTAACCATCTTTAAAGCAGTAGAAACAATTCTTAAATCTTTTGCTACAGGCTGTTGCCTTAATATTAAAGAAAGGCAATGTCCTTCTATAGCCTTTTCCATATCGTCTATTTCTCTATCTTTTTGTATAATTTCTCTTGCTTTTTCTATATCACGCTTTTTAAATGCTGTTATTACCTCTTCTATTGCCTCTTCTATTAAAGCTCCCATTTTTACAAGCTCAACATTAAGCGTTTCTATTTCATGTTGAAAGCTTTTTCTCCCCATTACATACACCCTCCTTAAAATTTATTATCCGAATCTTCCTGTTATATAATCTTCTGTTCTTTTGTCTTTTGGTCTTGAAAAAATCTTTTCTGTATGGTTCATTTCTATCATTTCTCCGACTAAAAAAAAGGAAGTATAGTCCGAAATTCTTGCTGCTTGTTGCATATTATGTGTAACAATAACAACTGTATAGTCGTTTTTTAATTCTGCCATAAGCTCCTCTACCTTTATTGTAGAAATAGGGTCTAGGGCAGATGTTGGCTCATCCATAAGCAAAACATCTGGCTTAACAGCTAATGCTCTAGCTATACAAAGGCGCTGCTGTTGCCCTCCAGATAAGCCTAAAGCAGATTTTTTAAGCCTATCTTTAACTTCATCAAAAATAGCTGCGCCTTTTAAGCTTGTTTCAACTATTTCATCTAGCTGTGATTTTGATTTTATACCATGGATACGTGGTCCATAAGCTATATTGTCATAAATACTCATAGGAAAAGGGTTAGGTTGCTGAAATACCATACCTACTTTCTTTCTAAGAAGAGTTGTATCAACTTTTGAAGAATATATATCTTCATTATCAAGAAGCACTTTACCCTCTATTTTAATATTTTCTACTAAATCGTTCATTCTATTTAATGTTTTTAAAAATGTAGATTTACCACAACCAGAAGGCCCTATAAAAGCTGTTACTGCCCCTTTTACTATTTCCATATTTATATTTTTTAAAGCATGGTGCGTACCATAATATAAATTTAAATTTTCAACTAAAATTTTTATATCTGTATTATTCATACTTTCATTCCTTTATTATATTACTTTTTTTAAAATTTAACAACTAAAATAATTAAATTATTTATTTTTTCTTTTTGTTATAACTTTTGTAATAATATTTAAAATAAAAACAATAATTAATAAAACAACTCCTATACCAAAAGCATTTTCATATTCTGCTTTTGTCATGCTTAAATACATTTGTATTGTAAGCGTACCTCCAGAATTTAATATATGAGAAAATATACCACTTGGTAATAAAAACGCACTCCCTGCTGTAAAAAGTAGCGCTGCTGATTCTCCTATTATTCTTCCTATGGCAAGTATTGTACCTGTCGCTATACCGGGCATAGCGCTAGGTAATATAATTGTTCTTATCATATACCATTTTGTACTACCCATACCTATTGCTCCGTGCCTATAACCTTTTGGCACAGTTTTTAGTGCTTCTGTTGTTGTTCTTATAATAGTAGGTAGTACCATTAATGTAAGGGTTAAGCTCCCACATAATATAGAATAGCCTAAATTTAAAGTAAGTCCAAAAAATACATAGCCAAAAAGTCCGTATATAATAGAAGGTATACCAGCTAATGTTTCTGTTGTAAATTCTATAAATTTTATAAATTTAGCATTTTTTGCATATTCTGTTAAATATATAGCAGAAAATATACCAACTGGTAAAGCTATAATAAGTGTTAATACAATTATATATATAGTGTTTATAATATTAGGCAAAATACCAAAAGTATCGTTAAGTGTCGATTGTGTCCCTATTAAAAATTGCAAATCTATAGCTCCGAACCCTCTGTAAAAAACATAGACTATTATAAAAACTAATAAAAATACAGACAAAATAGTTGATAAATATATTAAAGATAATAAAAATATATCTAAAGGTTTTGCTTTTTTATTATATATACTATCCATTATTTATCTTCCCCTTTTTTTAATATTTTAGATATTACGATATTAATTATCATAATAAATATGAATAGCACAAGCCCTATTGTAAACAATGCTTGCCTATGTAACCCTGTAGAATAAGACATTTCAGACACAATACCAGTTGTTAAAAATCTTACAGAATTAAAAGGAAGAGGTAAATTAACAGAATTACCTGAAACTAATAATATAGCCATAGCCTCGCCTATTGCACGCCCTATACCTAAAACAATTGCTGTTATAACTCCTGATTTTGCTACAGGCAAGATTACTTTAAATATTGTCTGTGTATATGTTGCCCCTAAAGCTAAAGACGCTTGTTTTAAAGATAAAGGTACAGCCTTTAAAGATGTTTCGCTAACATTTATAACCGTAGGTAAAATCATTATAGCTAAAACTAAAACTGCCGCCAAAAGGTTAGAACCTCCTGTAAATTGATGCGTGCTTGAATTTTTAAAAACAATAAGCTCTAATTCATACATAATAGGATTTATAATCAATAAGCCTATTACCCCGTATATAATAGAAGGTATACCAGCCAAAAGCTCTATAGCCGGCTTAACAACAGCATAAACTTTTTTGTTTGCTATTTCAGATAAAAAGATAGCTGTTAATACCCCAATAGGCACTCCTATTAATATAGAAAAAAATGTTCCGACTATAGAAGTCAATATTATATAAGCTATACCATATTGTGGAACATCTGCATCCGGACTCCATGTAGAGCTAAAAAGCATCTCTTTTATACCTATTTTAAAAAGTGCTGGACTACCAGATATTATCATATATAAAGTAATAGCAAAAACAGATACAACTGCAATTAATGAAGATATAAAAAATATATATTTCATAACTTCTTCTAAAATTGATTTATTTTTATTTTTAGAATAAATGCTTAAATCTTTATTATTTTGCACTATTTTACCCTCTTTCTAAAAAACTAACTAACCGAAACTAAGCCAACTTTTTCTATAAGCTTTTTACCATCTTCGCTATTTATTAAATTAAAAAATTCTTGTATTAAAATAGATTGTTCGCTTATTTCTCCATTTGTTGCCATAATAAATGGCCTTGTTAAAATATACTCTTCGCTTAAAACATTTTCTGTTGTAGGAGGAACACCATCTATAGCAATAGTTTTAACGCTATCGTCAATAACATCTAAAGAAACATAGCCTATAGCCCCTCTTATGGTAGATACTTTTGCAACGACTGCCCCTGTAGAATCTATTTCTTGTGCATATTTACATTTTTCTTCTAAATCTAATATTTCTTCAAAAGCACTTCTTGTACCAGAGCCAGATTCTCGCCCTATTACAACAATAGGTGTATCTTCGCCCCCAACCTCACTCCAGTTTCTTATACTTCCATCGTATATAGCTACTAGTTGTTCTTTTGTTAAATTATCAACACTATTGTTAGGGTTAGCTATAATAACTATACAATCCATAGCAACGATATTTTCTACTGCTCCTTCTTCTTTTTCTTCATCTTTTAAATATCTTGAAGAATTGCCTATATCTGCTGTTTTGTTTATAACTGCAGATATACCAGCGCTGGATCCAGTAAACTGGGATATAACAGAAACATTAGGGTACATTTGCATAAAAAGCTCGCCTAAAGAATTAGAAAGCTTTTCCATTGAAGTTGAACCAGCCAAGTTTATGGTACCAGAAAGCCCCGTTTCATCGTTTATATTTTGGCTACAAGCAGTAAATACAAAAGGTATTAGCAAAAATAAAAGTACCAAAAATTTTTTCATACAAAAACTCCTTTTGCAAAATTAATTTATTAAATTTATATTATAATAATATTTTATATTTTATAAAAGATATGTAAACGTATTTTAAGCAAATTTTTTGTAAAATTTTTGTAAAGTTTATATTTTTAAAAATAAGTATAAAAAATATAAATCTGTTAAAAATATAAAAAACAAAATTTCAAAAGGAGTAAAAATGAATACATATAAACATTTTATAAAAAATGAATTAAAAATTATATCCATTAGCATATTTTTAGGCTTAATTTTAGTAATATTAATAACAGGCTTAAAATGCTATTTTGGTAATATGCAACAATCTATCGCTAATGAGGTTATAAGGCTACATGTTTTAGCCAACAGCGATTCTAAAGAAGACCAAAATTTAAAAATAGAGGTTAAAAATGCTGTTATAAATATGCTAGAAACAGAGTTAAAAGAAAGTAGCTCTAAAGAAGAAACAGAAAATATTATCTTGCAAAATCTTGATAAAATAAAGCAAAAAGCTTTAGAAGTAATTAATAAAAATGGCTATAATTATGATGTTTCTGTAAGTTTAAAAGATTCTTATTTTCCTACTAAAAAATATGGTAATGTTACCCTTCCTAAAGGCAATTATGAGGCTTTAAAAATAGAAATAGGAGAAGCTAAAGGGCAAAATTGGTGGTGTGTTATGTTCCCTCCTTTATGCTTTGTTGATTTAGCTGTTAAAGAAATTTCTAAAGAAGATTTAACTCTTTTGCAAAATATTTTATCCGATGAAGAATTTGATTTAATTACAAAAAAAGATGAAAATATTGTTGTTAAATTTAAATTCAAACTGCTAGAATTATTTAATTAACGCTAAAAAAGCTGTTTAACTTTGTAAGTTAAACAACTTTTAATTTAATCTTCATTAATCTTCAAAAGTATTATCTGCATCTTTAATGCTCAAACTTATCTTTTTATTGCTTAAATCTATTTCTATTATTTTAGCTTTAACAACTTGCCCTATTTCAAGCACATCTTCTACTTTTGTAACATGCTTTTTAGATATTTGTGATATATGAACAAGAGCATCTATCCCTTCTTCTAGCTCGATAAAAGCCCCAAAATCTACAATGCGAACTACTTTGCCCTCTACAGTATCATGTAGCTTGTATTTATCTTTAGCTAAATACCATGGGTCTTTATCTTTCTTTTTTAAGGTTAAGGCTATTTTGTCTTTTTCTTTATCTATATCTAATACAACAGCACTAACCTCATCGCCTACTTTTAAAACATCTGTAACTTTATTAACCCTTGTCCAAGAAAGCTCAGATATATGCACAAGCCCATCTACTCCACCTAAATCAACAAATGCACCAAAGCTTACGATACGATTAACAACCCCTTTAACCTCATCGCCTTTTTTAAGCTTTGCATACACTTCGTCTTTTAGTGCGTCCTCTTTAGCCTGCATAAGCTCTCTTCTGCTAGCAACAATTCTTCTCCTTGCTCTGTTAAATTCGATAATATGAAAGTCTAGCTCCTTGCCTACGAAAGAATCTAAATCTTTAACAAATTTATTAGATATTTGAGAAGATGGTATAAATACCCTAATATTATCTACATTAGCTATTAAGCCACCTTTTATAGCCTCAACCACCTTGCCTGTTATCACTTCTTTATCTTTAAAGGCTTGTTCTAATTTTAAAAAGTTTTTGTTTGCCTCTACCTTTTTTTTCGATAAAACAACATTACCGTCGCCATCGTTTAGCTTAACAACATAGACTTCTAATTCATCGCCAACACTAACACATTCTTTAAGATTTATATTATCGTCATTTGAAAATTCAGACTTTTCTATAATTCCTTCTGATTTATATTTGAGGTCAACAACAACCTCTTTTTCATTAACCCTAATAACAGTGCCTTTAACAACACTCCCTGTGTGTAATGTTTTAAAACTTTCATTTAACATTTCTTCAAAAGACATATTGTCTATATCCTTCATCTTGTATATTGCCTCCTTTATTATAGCTGATGGAGTTGATGCACCAGCAGTTATTCCTATTTTAACATTTTTTGAAAAAATATTCAACACTAAATCTTCAATTCTTTCACATAAATAAGTTTTTTCACAATACAGCTTACTTATTTCATACAATTTTTTTGTATTAGAGCTTAATTTATCACCCAATACAATCATATAATCTACCTTTTTTGCAATTTCTATAACTTCTTTTTGCCTTTCATTTGTAGCGCTACATATTGTGTTATATAGCTTAATATTTTTAAAATCTTTTATATATTCTATTATTTTTAAAGATTTTATTGTATCATAAGTTGTCTGAAAGACTAATGCATATTGTTTATTTTTATCTATATTTAAATCTTTTACATCATTTGCTATTATAGCTGTATTTTCGCAAAAACCGTTTATACCTATAATCTCGGGGTGCTCACTATTTCCTATTATTATAATTTGTTTTTTGTTTTTGTATTCATCCAAAACAATTTTGTGTATTTTTTTTACAAAAGGGCAAGTACAATCTATATATTCTATGTTTTTTTCTTCTAGTGTTTTATATACACAAGGAGGTACCCCGTGCGACCTTATTATAACTTTACCTTTTACCTCTTTTAAATCTTCTATTATAGATACGCCCTTTTTTTTAAAATCTTCTATTACATTTTTATTATGTATAATAGGACCATAGGTATATATTTTATCTTTTTTAGCATTTTCATAAACACAGCTAACAGCACGCTCCACCCCAAAACAAAAGCCGGCTGTTTTTGCCAAAAATATTTGCATAATAAAAGCCCCTTAAATTATTTTTCTATTATTAAATTTTTAATTTCTTGCATTACCTTTTCCGTCATTTCATTTAAAACATCTGTTTTTATTTTTTTATTTTTATATTCTTCAAAAGATATAGCTTTCCCTATATTAACAATAACTTCACTTTTATTTTCATATGTAGCACTTATGCCAATAGGTACAACTAAAGCTCCCCCTTTTATAGCCAAAAGTGATACTCCGTTTTTGCTTTGCATTTCATCTTCCTTTTTTTTTACCCTTGTACCTTGAGCAAATATACCAAGCGCACCTTTATTTTTGAGATGATTTATAGCAAATTTTAATGCTTCTACATCGTTTGTTTCCGTATCTATAGGATACGCTTCAAGCTGTCTCATCCAATAATTTTTAAATTTTGTATTAAATAACTTTTTTTTTGCTAAATATCTAATCTTTCTATTAATACTTATACATACAACAACCGGATCAAAATTGCTTAAATGATTTGCGCAAAATATAACTGCCCCCTTTTTTGGTATATTTTCTTTACCTATTACTTTTATTTTAAATTTTAGGTTAAGATAAATTTTTAGCCCAAGTATCGCTAAATAATAAAACATAATTTCACCTACTTTATAATTTGTTTAATAAGATTTATTATTTTTTCCGAAACTTCATATATATCTAGTTCGCTTGTATCTATATAAATTGCATCGCTTGCCTTTATTAAAGGAGCAATTTTTCTTTCTTTATCTAGCTTATCCCTTTCTTTAATATTTAATAATATATCTTCGTATTTAATATTTTTATCTTTTGAAAAAAGCTCTTCAAATCTTCTTTTGGCTCTCTTTTCTATGCTTGCATCTAAATAAATTTTAAGGTTAGCATCTGGCAAAACATTTGTACCTATATCTCTTCCATCCATTATAACGTTTTTGTTTTGGGCTAAATTTTTTTGTATATTTATAAGCTTTTGCCTAACCTCTTGTATCTGTGCTACAAAAGATGCTATTTTAGAAATTTCTTGTGTTCTTATTTCTTTTGTTATATTTTTATTGTTTAAATATATTTGCTGTTTAAAATCTTCAAATTTTATGTTTATATCGATATTATTTAAGCAATTTATAATTTTATCTTTATTTTCATAGTTTATTTTATTTTGTAATAGATAATATGCTACAGCTCTAAACATAGCCCCTGTATCTATATATGTAAAGTTTATTTCTTTAGCAATAAGGTTAGATATTGTGCTTTTGCCTGCCCCTGCTGGGCCATCTATAGCAACAGCTATAAAGCTATTTTTTATTAAATCGGGACGCAATTTTTTAGCATCTTTTAAATATATGTGCAAAATTTCTTCTTTTGTTTTATTTGTATTTACAGTAAGCATAGCTCTTATGCACATAGGCAAGCTATCTTCTATAAAAAGCTCCTGAAAGCACATTATAGCGCAATTTGTTATACCTATATTTCTTGCCCCTATAGCTGGGTAAGCTTTTGTTATATCGTTTGTTGCAGTAAATATAATATTTATTATATCATCTATTTTTATATCATTTTTATACAAAATTTGTTTTAAAAGCTCTTCCGTATTTTTAATTATAGATTCTTTTGTATTTTCTTCTATTGTTATAGCCCCTCTTATAGAACATATATTCATATCAAAACTCCTTTTAAACATTAATTCCCGCTAAATATCCAGTTGAAAAAGCTATTTGCAAATTAAATCCACCTGTATAAGCATCTAAATCTAAAACTTCGCCTGCAAAATATAAATTTTGTATAATTTTAGATTGCATTGTAGAAGGGTCTATTTCATCTACGCAAACACCTCCACATGTTATAACAGCCTCGTTGTATCCAGCTAGGCCTGTTATAGTTAGGGTAAAATTTTTGATAACTTTGCACAAAGCTTTTCTTTCATCTTTTGTGATAGAATTAACCTTCTTTTCTGGTGGAATATTAGATAAATTAATTATAACTGGTATTAATTTTTTAGGCAAAAGTAAGTCTAGGCTATTTTTAAACGATTTATTTATATATTTTTTAAAATCTTTTAAAATTCTTTCATCTAGCTCATTTTCTGTAAGAGCTGGCTTTAAATCTATTTTGGCTATCATGTTATTAAAGCTTTTGCCGACAACACTTCTGCTAGCTTTTAAAACTAAAGGCCCGCTAATACCAAAATGCGTAAACAGCATTTCTCCAAAGCCTTTAAATATATTTTTATTATTTAAAAATATTTCAAAAGAAATATTTTTAAGGCTAAGCCCTTGCAAAGCTTGTATAAAGCTTCCTTTAACATTTAGAGGGACTAAAGATGGATAAAGGCTTGTAACAGTATGCCCTAAGCTTTTTGCAAATCTGTATCCATCACCTGTAGAGCCGGTCATAGGGTAAGAAAGCCCACCTGTCGCTATAATAATTTTATATACATCTAATTCTTTTTTATCTGTTATAACTTTTGTTACTTTATCTTTTGTATGAACAATTTCTTTTACATTTGTATTAAGCATTATATTAACATTATATTTCTGCATAAAAAGCTTTAAAGCTTTAATAATATCGCTTGACTTTTCAGAAACAGGAAAGACTCTATTGCCCCTATCTATTTTAAGCTTTACCCCTAAGCTTTCAAAAAATGACATAGTCTTGTAGCTATCAAATGAATAAAATGCACTGTATAAAAAATAAGGGTTAGATTTAACATTAGCTATCAAATCTTCTGTATCACAAGCGTTAGTAACATTGCAACGCCCTTTACCTGTTATAAATAGCTTTTTGCCGAGTTTATCGTTTTTTTCAAGCAAAAATACATTAAAATCTTTATTTTGGGCTGCAAAGCCACTAGCTATCATACCAGCAGCTCCACCCCCAACAACAATTATATTCTTTTTTGTCATAGATTCTCCTAAAAATTTGTGTAATAAGTAAATTATAGCGATAATTTTTACTATAATTTAGTATAACACATTATTTAAAAAATAAAAAGTTTATTTTAATATTAAAATTATATAATTTAAAATATTTTAGCTTATATAATCTATATTTTCTATTTTTTTATAGAAATGACATTTTGTATAAGCTCCATTTCTTTATCATTTAAATATCTATATTCTCCTTCTTTTAAATTTTTATCTAAAGTTATATTATAAAAGCTTATTCTTTTAAGATACACTACTTTTCTTTTTAATGCTTTAAACATCCTTTTTATTTGATGATATTTACCTTCTTTTATAGTTATATAGACTTTAGAAAAATTAGGGGCAGAATATAATATTTCAAGCCTAGCTTTTAAGCATTTATATCCATCTTCTAAAATAATGCCCTCTTCAAAAGCCTTTATATGCTCTTTTGTAACCTCACCGTTAATATGTGCAAAATACCTTTTTTCTACATGCTTTTTAGGCGAAAGCATATTGTGAGCAAATGTTCCATCGTTTGAAAGTATCAAAAGCCCCACTGTATCTTTATCTAACCGCCCTACCGGAAATAAATTAAAGCTTTTATATTCTTCTGGTAATAAATCTAAAACAGTCTTTTCATTTTCATCTTCTGTTGCACAAATATAGCCTTTTGGCTTATTTAGCATAATATATTTATATTTTTCATAGCTAACAACCCTTTTATCAAAAGTCACTTTATTATTTTTAATATCTATTTTTACATCTGCCTTTAAAGCTGGCATATTATCAACCCATATTCTTCTTTGGGCTATATATTTTTTAACTTCTCTCCTTGTACCTATACCAGCATTTGCAAGAAATTTATCCAATCTTATCATATGTTAGCCCCTTTTTATGCTTGTAGTTTTAATTTAAAATCTTTTTCTGCTGCTCTTTTTTGGTCTTTTTTGGCTATAGATTGCCTTTTGTCATAAAGCTTTTTACCTTTTGCAACAGCAATATCTAGCTTTACATAGCTTCCTTTAAAATAAATTTTGGTTGGTATAATAGTATTACCGGTTACATTTGTTAATCCTATTAATTTTTTTATTTCATATTTATGCAAGAGTAATTTTTTATCTCTTAAAGGGTCGTGGTTAAATATATTGCCTTGTTCGTATGTGCTTATATGCATATTTTTTAAAATAGCCTCATTCTTTTCTATTTTAATAAAGCTATCTTTTAAGTTGCATTTGCCTTGCCTTAAAGATTTTATTTCTGTCCCTTTTAGGGCAATGCCTGCTTGGTAAGTTTCTAAAATAAAGTAGTCGTAAAAAGCTTTTTTGTTTTGCGCTATAATTTTTATTAATTTATTTTCTTTCATAGTAAAAGCCCTTCTTTCAAATTTTATTTATATAGCCTTTTAATCATATTTTGTTTAATGTACTAATATAATAATAAAACAAATTTTAAATTAGTACAATACTTTATTAAAGATAGGAGAAATTTTATGAAAAATAATGAAATAAAAACAAAAAATAAAAGCTTTAACCAAAAAGTTTTTTTGGCACTTATAAAAGGTACTGTTATCGCTTATTTAATAACATTTGCTGTTTTTATAATATATGCCCTTTTGCTTACATATACAGATATAACAGAAAAAAATATAAATACTATATCGCTAATAACAAGCGTTGTATCCGTTTTAATATCAAGCTTTATAGTTTGCCGTGCTAGCCAAAAAAACGGGCTTTTATACGGTATGTTAACTGGCTTTTTATACGCATTTATAATGCTTATGCTAAATCTTTGTATAATGCCTAGCATAACATTTAGCTATAAAATGCTTATGCTTATTATAGCTTGTATAGCATCTGGTGGCATTTCAGGAATTATTTATATAAATTTAAAAAAGTAATTTGCAAAAAATAAATTATTGTGTTATAATGTAAAGACAAAATTGTTATTATATGGAGGCTATTATGAAATATATCAAAACTTTAAAATCAAAATTATTGCAAAACTCTTTAACTAAAGGTGGCTGCGGCGAATGCCAAACATCTTGCCAATCTGCTTGCAAAACTTCTTGCACTGTAGCTAACCAAAAATGTGAAATGGTTAAATAATTTTATATTTTTTGTTTAAGTAATTTTAGGTATGCCTTGATTTATATAAACAAAAAATTGTTTATATAATCTGGTATGCCTATTTATTTTGTATAAATTGCAAAAAAAACTTGACTATTATTAATATATAATTATAATTATATTGTATGAAATTGTATTAATTTAAATTATTTAAACATATTATATCTTTTATTATATCTTTTACTTTTGAAAGGAGTTTAAAGATGATACATAAATACAAAATGAACGGCTATAATATTGTTTTAGATGTTAATAGTAGCTCTATACACTGTGTCGATGATATAGTATATGATATTTTAGATTATTTTAAAACAGAGCCTTTAGATTGTATAATAAATTTATTAAAAAATAAATACAATGCTCAAAATATCAAAGAAGCTTATCTTGAAATACAAGCCCTTGTTAAAGATAATATGCTATATTCAGAAGATATTTATGAAAGCGCCTTGCAAAAAATAGAAAATCATGAAAAGGTAATAAAAGCCCTATGCCTTCATATAGCCCACGACTGTAATTTAAAATGCAAATATTGCTTCGCTGATGAAGGAGAATATAAGGGCAAGCGTTCTTTAATGTCCTTTGAAGTCGGCAAAAAGGCAATAGATTTTTTAATCCAAAATTCTGGCAAAAGGAAAAATCTTGAGATAGATTTTTTTGGGGGCGAACCTCTGATGAACTTTTCTGTCGTTAAGCAAATTGTAAATTACGCTAAAAGTATACAAGATAGCTATAATAAAAATTTTAGATTTACCTTAACAACCAACGGTATACTCCTTACAGACGATATTATAAAATATATAAACGAAAATATGCATAATGTTGTTTTAAGCCTTGATGGGCGAAAAGAAATTAATGACAAAATGCGTGTTAGAGCTGGTGGGCAAGGCTCTTACGACTCTATAGTCCCAAAATTTATCAAAATTGCTAATGAAAGAAATCAGACCAACTATTATATTAGAGGTACATTTACAAAACATAATCTTGACTTTTCTAAAGATGTTTTACATTTAGCAGACCTTGGTTTTAAGCAGATTAGTGTTGAGCCTGTTGTATCTAAAGAAGATGAAGAATACGCAATAACACATAAAGATTTGCAAGCTATTTTTAATGAATATGAACATCTAGCAAAAGAAATAATAAATAAAAAAGCCGAAGGCAAGCATTTTAATTTTTTTCATTTTATGATAGATTTAACTGGAGGGCCTTGTGCTTACAAAAGAATTGTCGGATGTGGTGCTGGTACAGAATATTTAGCGGTAACCCCTGAAGGCGATTTATACCCTTGCCATCAATTTGTAGGGCAAGAAGAATTTAAAATCGGCTCTATTTTCGATGGAATTAAAAACAATAATATAAGAAAAGAGTTTGAAAAGTGCAACGTCTATTCAATACAAAAGTGCCAAAATTGCTGGGCAAAATTTTATTGTAGTGGTGGATGTAAAGCCTCTTCAAATAATATGTATAATAATTTAAGCACTCCATATGAAGTTGGTTGCTTAATGCAAAAAAAGCGAACAGAGTGTGCTATTTATCTAAAAGTTTGTGAACAACTTTTATAAACAATTTATTATTTCAAATTTAAAGGAAAGGGACGATTTAAATTGAAAAATAAACCACGATTTTCATTTTTTTTAATACTTCTTTTTATAGCCTTTTTAGCCTTTGTTGTATTTATAGGTTTTGGCAATGGGCATTTATTAAGCTATAGAAATATAGATAAAGGGCTTGATTTAAGTGGCGGTGTTTATATAGTTTATGAGGCAAAAGAAGAAGTTTTAGAAGATGATGAAAGTTTAGAAGATGAAGAGTCTATTTCAGCTGATGAAGATTTAAGTACTGATGATGAGTCTTCTTTAGCTGATGAAGATTTAAGTGCTGATGATGAGTCTTCTTTAGCTGATGAAGATTTAAGTACTGATGATGCATCTTCTTTAGCTGATGAAGATTTAAGTACTGATGATACCTCTTCTTTAGCCGATGAAAATTTAAGTGCTGATGATACCTCTTCTTTAGCTGATGAAGATTTAGGTGCTGATGATATCTCTTCTTTAGCCGATGAAGATTTAAGTACTGATGATACCTCTTCTTTAGCCGATGAAGATTTAAGTGCTGATGATGCATCTTCTTTAGCTGATGAAGATTTAGGTGCTGACGATATGTCTATTTCAGCCGATGAAACAGAAATTACAGAAAGCATAGAAAGTACAAGCCTTGAAGATGAAAGCGATGATTTAACCTCTGCAGAAGATGAAGCTACGACCTCTACAAAAAGCAAAACAAGCGAGCCAACATGGAATGAAAAAATGAACACAGTTGTAAGCATGCTCCAACAACGCCTTGATAAAAAAGGCTTTACAGAGGCTAATGTATATAAAGAAGGTACAAATAGAGTAAGGGTTGAAATACCGGGAATAGATGATATAGAACAAGCAATTGAAGAAATAGGACAAACTGCAAAACTTACTATAACAAATATTTCTGGCGATGTGCTTGTTGATGGCAAACATATTACAAATGCTTATAAATCTGCTGTTACAACGGCAACTGGCTACCAACAAATAGTTGTTAATATAGAATTTGATGAACAAGGTACAGAAGATTTTGCTAAAGCAACAGAAGAAAATTTAGATAGCATTTTATTTATATATTTAGATGACTCCATAATTAGCGCCCCAACTGTTAATGAGGTTATTACAGATGGTAAAGCTATGATAACAGGCAATTTTGATTCTGCATCTGCTGAAGAATTAGCGTCTTTATTAAGGGCTGGTTCTTTACCTTTAGAGCTTGAAATTTTAGAAACAAATACAGTCGGAGCAACTTTAGGTGCCAGCGCCTTAACAAGAAGTATAATAGGAGGAGTTATAGGTTTTGTTTTAATTTTATTATTTATGCTTTTATTCTACAAAATAAAAGGAATTGCTGCTAACCTTGCTTTAATAATATATATTTTAGCAGAGCTTATTTTATTAAACTTCTTTAACGTAACCCTAACCTTACATGGAATAGCTGGTATTATTTTATCGATAGGTATGGCAGTCGATGCAAATGTTATTATTTTTGAAAGAATAAAAGAAGAGCTTTCTACCGGGCGTAATGTTAAAATAGCTATAAATAAAGGCTTTTCTAGAGCGTTTCCTGCTATATTAGATAGCAATATTACAACAATAATAGCTGGTATTATTTTATATATACTAGGTACTGGTTCTATTAAAGGCTTTGCCCAAACATTAATCCTTGGTATTGTTTTATCTATGTTTACTGCCTTATTAGTAACAAAATTTATTTTGATTACGCTATACAACCTTGGTTTAAAAAATCCTAAACTATATGGTGCTAAATAAGGAGGTTATTTTATGGATATTATAAAAAATATAAAAGTTTATATTACTATATCTATTTTAATTATAGCTTTAGGTATAATTTTTATGATTGTTAATAAAAATTCTGGTAAAGGCATTTTTAACTATGATATACAATTTACTGGTGGTTCTGCTATAGAAATTAACATAGGGCGTGAATTTGAAAATGACGAAATAGAAACATTATATAAAGATACTCTAAATATAGATAACCCAACTATACAAAAAATAGGTGACGGTACATCTGCTAATATAAAAACACACTCTTTAACACAAGATGAATCTAACGCTATTGTAGAGGCTTTAACAAGCTATTTTGAAATAGATAGCGAAGATTTATCTGTACGTGATATAAGCGCAACAATTAGTAATGAAATAAAAAGGACTTCTGTATTAGCTATTTTGTTTGCATCGCTTGCAATGCTTATATACATCTCCTTTAGATTTAAAGATTTTAAAGTCGGCTTTAGCTCTATAATGGCTCTTTTACATGATATACTTATTGTTTTAGCTTTTTATGCAATATTTAGAATACCACTAAACGAATCTTTTATAGCTGCTATATTAACTGTTTTAGGCTATTCTATAAACGCTACTATAATTATTTTTGACAAAATGAGGGAAAATAAAAAGCTCCATCCATCTAAATCAAATAAAGATATTATTAACCTTTCTATTAATCAATCTATAAGACGATCTGTTTTTACCTCTTTAACAACATTTCTTACAGTTATCGCTTTATGTATAGTCGGTGTTTATTCTATAAGGATATTTACTTTACCTATTGCTGTCGGTATAGTTTGTGGAACATATTCTTCTATATTTATTGCTGGCTCTATATGGTATATTACATGTGGTATCTCAAAAAAAGCCAAAAATTAAATTATATTAAAACTTAGGAAAATTTAATTATTTTCTTAAGTTTTTAAATTTTTTATAAAAATATAGGAGAAAAAAATGAATTGGTTATTAAAAAATATTCCTGCCAAAATAGATTTAATGAGCCAAAATTTTAAGATAAGTAAAACATTTGCAACAGTTTTAGCTAATAGAAATATTTTAACAAAACGTGCTATGCAAACATATATATATGTAGATGACAAGCTTTTTCTTAATACACTTGAAATGAAAGATATAAAAAAAGCTTTTATAATTATTAAAAATGCTATTTCAAAACAAGAGAAAATATGCATTTATGGCGACTATGATGTAGATGGCGTTTCTAGCACTGTTATTTTATATAAAGCTTTAAAAAAGCTCGGAGCTAATGTTTTTTATTATATACCAGATAGAGAAGAAGAAGGCTATGGACTTAATAAAGATGCCATAGATGAGGTTAAAAAAATGTCTACTGATATTATTTTAACATGTGATAACGGTATAGTAGCTATAGATGAAATAGATTATATAAAAAGCATAAATATGCAAATAATTGTTTTGGATCATCATGAGCCAAAATTTGAGCCTTTGGAAAATGGAGAAAATATAGAAATTTTGCCAAAAGCCGATGCTATTATTAACCCAAAACAAAAAGCTTGCTCCTACCCTTTTAAAGCTATGTGCGCTGCTGGCATAAGCTATAAATTTATATCCGCTTTATATAAATATTTAAATATTAACGATAATTTAGATGAATTTTTAGTTTTTGCATCTATCGCTACAGTTTGTGATATAGTTGATTTGTTAGATGAAAATAGATTAATTGTAAAAAAGGGCTTAAATATTTTAAATAAAAATATAAAAATAAATAAAGGACTTTATCAAATTATTTTGCTTAATAATTTAAGCGAAAAAGCTTTAGATGAATTTGACTATGGCTTTAAAATAGGGCCTTGTATAAACGCTAGTGGTCGGCTAGAAAGTGCCTTAAAAGCAGTTAGATTATTTACAACAGATGATGAAAAAGAAATAAATACCCTTGCAAAAGGTTTGCTTGATTTAAACAATGAAAGAAAACTTTTAACAGAACAAGCCTTTTTAAGCACTTTAAATACTTTAGAAAATTCTGATTTAAAAAACGATAAAGTTTTGGTTATTTATAACCCTAATATTCATGAATCTATAGCTGGTATTGTCGCTGGCAAGTTAAAAGAAAAGCTTTTTAAGCCAACTTTTGTAATAACCAAAACTAAAGATGGGGCTAAAGGCTCTGGTAGGAGCATCCCCTGCTATAACATGTTTGAAGAGCTTTTAAAATGTGAAAACCTTTTTACAAAATTTGGTGGGCATAAAATGGCTGCAGGCTTGTCTTTAAAAGAAGAAAATATAGAAATTTTTAAAAATCTTATAAACAAAAATTGTACTTTAAAAAAAGAAGATTTTATAGAAACAATATATATAGATAAAGTCTTAAATTTTGAAGAAATAACGTTAGATTTAGCTACAGAGCTTACCCTTATGAAACCTATCGGTAAAGAAAACAAGCAGGCGCTTTTTGCAACAAAAAATGTAGCTATAGATACATTAAAAATAATAGGTAAAAATAATAATATATTAAAATTTATCTTTAAAGATAAATTTAATAACAAATTAAACGCAATATCTTTTGATGGATATGAAAAGTTTTTGAAAATAACAAAATTAAAAGATGAAGATTTGCTTAAAAATAATTCTTTTGATAATATAAATTTAGATATAGTTTATTCTATAGAAATAAACGAATTTAATAATTATAAAAATATTCAGCTTTTAATAAAAGATTTTAGACTTTCTTAAAAGGAGATTTATATGGATTTAAAAAATATTATAAGAACAATACCTAATTACCCTATAGATGGGGTTATGTTTAAAGATATAACAACTGTTTTAAAAGATAAAAATGCATTAAAATTTGCTGTTGATGAAATGATAAAAAGTTTAAAAAATATAGAATTTGATTTTATATTAGGGCCAGAATCTAGAGGGTTTATATTTGCTATGCCTATAGCCTATGCTTTAAACAAAGGCTTTATACCAGTAAGAAAGCAAGGTAAGCTCCCAAGCAAAACAATATCCAAAACTTATAACCTAGAATACGGCACCGCAACTTTAGAAATACACGATGATGCTTTAAAAAAAGGCGATAAAGTTGTTATTATAGACGACTTGCTAGCAACAGGTGGTACATGCAAAGCTATTACAGAGCTTGTACAATCAATAGGCGCCGATGTTACTGCGCTTAGCTTTTTTATCGAGCTTGAAGATTTAAAAGGACGTGAAGTGTTAAATGGTTTTGATGTTAAATCTATTATAAAATATTAGTTTTTATATTTTTGTGATAATTTAAATTTATATATTTTAAATTATCATTTTTTATGCTTTAATATGCAAATCTCACGTAAAGCTATAGAAAATATAGAACAGAATATTTACTCTTTATATCTAAAAAATCAAATATTAAGTCTAAAAAAAATTTTAGTCTGAAATTATATTAAAAACAGTAAATGTCCATAATATTTTGCTTTAAAAAAGCCCTTTAACATATTTAACAGAGTTTTCTCTCACATTAAATATAGCTAAAGAGCACATACTAAATCTTACCTTATGTTCTATTCTCTATTTACACCTTAATCTTAAAAAACTTGACTTATATCACTTCATCAAATTATTAAAAATGAGTCATCCGGGATTTGAACCCGGGACACCTGGATTAAAAGTCCAGTGCTCTACCAACTGAGCTAATGACCCTCATATTAATTAAAACTTAAGGTAAAGGTGGATGACGGGATTCGAACCCGCGACCTCCAGAGCCACAATCTGGCGCGCTAACCAACTGTGCTACAACCACCATATGAACCAGGAGGGATTCGAACCCCCGACCCACGGCTTAGAAGGCCGTTGCTCTATCCAACTGAGCTACTGATCCACAAATCTATAAAAACAGTCGGGGTGACAGGATTCGAACCTGCGACCTCCTGATCCCAAATCAGGCGCGCTAGCCAAGCTACGCTACACCCCGTAATATAATAAATATATGACCCGTAGGGGAATCGAACCCCTGTTTTAGCCGTGAAAGGACCACGTCTTAACCGCTTGACCAACGGGCCATAACAACTAATATTATATCATACTTCTTTTATTTTTTCAAGTGTTTTTATAAATTTT
>CBCPNA010000067.1:0-17391 GCA_965120415.1 uncultured Bacillota bacterium
TAACACATTAAAAAAATATTTTAAATCTATTTAATAAAAATTTATAATTATTTGTAAATAAAAATTATTTACAAATAAAGTAAGTAATGCTATAATTTAGAATATAATTATTTATATTATTTGGAGGTTTTATAAATGGATAAAATAACTATAAATATACCCGCAAGAGAAGCAAATCAAAGCAAAGATGATTATGCTAAAAAAATATTAAAAATAATAGATAGCATTGATAACCCCAACCCTGAAAATTGCAACATAAATGTTTATAATAGCAAAAATATATTAAAAGTATTAGAAGCTAAAAAAGTATATAAAAATCAATGGCTTGATAACTATTGTAATATAAAATTAAATATGGCTCTTAATGAAACAGAAAAACAAAAACAAAAAGAAATGGCTATAAAAAGAATAAATATATTAAAATAACAAACGGTAAATATCCAGGGTTTAAATATATAAACTCTAATGATAAATATAATTCACTCAACCTTTCAAAAGAAATTACAAGTGCTGTATCCAAAACTATAAATGAAGACATAGTTAAAAAAGTGGATGAAGTTATTCAAAAATATTTTGAAAATGAAAATAATTTTGATAAAGTTAATGATAGATGTATTTGTGTACATCACTATGGTATTAATAAAATTTATAGAATTGAAGTTATTGAAGATAAAGAAAATAGTAATATAATTGAAGTAAAAAATAAAGATGAGCTAGATAGTCTATTATATAACGCTAAATGTAACGCTAAATGTAACGCTAACTATGCTGCAGAAAGTTTTATAAATAATATAGATTTTGTAGGGCAAAAATATTTTATATCTTTTAAACCTGCTATGAGTTTTACTTGAAAGAAACTTAGCTTATATGAAAATGCAGATACAGATATAGCGGAAACACCTCTTTTAAATATAGAAGGACCAAATATTAAAGATGGTGCTATTTTAAGAAAACTTATTGACGATGAAATGCTTAATGTTTTAAGTAAAAAATTTGAGTATTTTAATTTAATTTATTGTAAAGAAACTATTAATAAAAATAAAGAAGATATTAATATAAATGAATCAACTAGAGCAAAATTCGAATTTTATAAAAATGAATCAAATGAAAGAGAAGCAGTAAACACTACAGAAAGCATTATTAAAAATGAGCTAGATAGGTAATATGTAAATATTATCAAATATTACTATCAAATAAAAAATAAGTTTCTATTTTATTATATTGTATATTAAGCCTGTTTATAAATTTTTATAAATAAAACTATTAATATAATTTAACAATTTTAAAAATAAAACAAAATTTTTGAAATAGTATTAAATAATTTATAGACACAGTTTTATGTCAAATTTATTTTATGTATAATAACCCCTAAAATATAATAAAACAAGATATACATTTTTCAAGAAAAATTAAAGAAATATTAATATGTCGATATAATTATAATTATTTCAAGATGAAACGCTATAATAAATTTGTCTAAATACAATTATACAAAAGCACAAAAGTCCACCTTTAAGTGGGCTTTTTTATATTAAATTATGCTTAATTATATATCATTATATATCAAAATAAAGTTTTAGTATCTTTTATATAGTCTTTAGCTAATTTTGGCAATATAAGCTTTAATCTTTAGATTTTATAATTAATAAATAACCTTCTTTTAAAAATACTTTAGCGCTATCATTTAGCATAACATTACTAATACCTAAAGAATATCCTATTTGCATATTATAATCTTTTAAAGGATACAAAAGATTTTCTGTCGTAACAGAAAAAACATTTGTCGATAAAGGTATTAAAGAAACGGTATCGCCCTTTTTACCAAAAATTTTGGCTTCTGAATTTATCAGCTGTATTTCATTGTTTTCATCAATAATTGTAGCTTTTATATTATTATCTAGAGCCTTTTTCAAAAGGTTAACATTTGCTAAAGTATGGTCAAATCTATCGCCTATCGCCCCTAATATTAATATTTCTAAAGCTTTTAAAGATATAGCAAAATCTATACAAACTTCTAAATCGCTCTCATCTTTTTCTTTATCAAGTTTTTTTAATATTACCCCTTTTGTTGTTTTGTAAAAATCTATTATCTGCTCGCTAGAAGAATCTAAATCGCCTATTATGTATTTAGGCAATATGCCCTCGGCAAAAGCATATTTGCACCCTCCATCGCAACATATAATAATATCTTCCTTTTTTATGTATTTATTTAAAATATCCGTATTTGATATTTGGCCATTAGCAATAATTATCGCTCTCATAAATCACCTCCATATTTATCAAAAATGGTATAATATTTTTTTATAACACTTTCTTTATCTTTATTTGCAAAAATGTCTGAACCAACAACAATAACATCTGCCCCTGCTTTTATACTATCCAAAACATTATCAAGCTTAATACCACCGTCTATTTGTATTTCCGTATTAAAATTATTTTGAATAGCATATTTTTTTATTTCTTTTACTTTTATAAAGCTATCTGGCAAAAACTTTTGCCCCCCAAAGCCTGGCTCCACGCTCATAATTAAGGCTAAATCTAAATCTTTTATGTAAGGTAATATTTTTTTATAATCTGTTTTTGGCTTAATTGTCATACCGACTTTTTTATTAGCTGTTTTTATAGTACTTATTATTTCTTTATGCTTTTGTGTTGCCTCAAGGTGAAAGTTTATTATATCGCATCCAGCGTTTATAAATTTGTCTATATATCTTTCTGGCTCATTTATCATAAGATGGGTATCTAAAGGTAGAGCTGTTATTTCTCTAATACTTTTTATAATAGAAAAGCCAAAAGATATATTAGGCACAAACATTCCATCCATAATATCTAAATGTATATAATCTACATTTTGGCTTTCCAAAAACTTTATTTCTTTTTTTAAATCTAAAAAATTTGCAGACAAGATAGATGGTGATAATTTCATATTTATTTCCTTTCTAAAATTTCATTTAATATTTTTACATATCTTTTGTATCTTTCATTTGATATTGTGCCTTCTTTAACATTTTGCTTTATAAAGCATCCAGGCTCTTTTAAATGTTTACAATCAATAAATTTGCATTTGTTTAAATACTTTCTAAAATCTTTAAAATAATAAGCTAAATCATTAGCATTTATAGATAAATCTAAAGATGTAAACCCTGGGGTATCTACTATATAAGTATTATCATAAGAATTATCTTCTGCTTTTAAAAGGGTTACTTCTCTTGTTGTATGCTTGCCCCTTTTTATTTTTTGGCTTATTTCTCCAACCTCTAGCATATTTTTATTTAAAAGCTTATTTATAATGCTAGATTTACCAACGCCAGAAGAACCAGCAAAAACAGATACCTTATTTTGTAAAGCCTTTTTAAGGCTATCTATACCTTTATTTGTAACAGTGCTTGTAAAGATGATATTATAAATATCTTGGTATATATTTAAAAAATCTACAATTTCGTCTTCGGCTAATAAATCACATTTGTTAATACATATAATAATATCTTTTATATTTTGCATTTCAGTAGAAATCAAAAATTTATCAAGCAAATCAAAATTAATATCGGGGCTTTTTATAGCAAATGTAATAATAGCGCAATCTATATTAGCAACTCTAGGTCTTGTTAAAACATTTTTTCTTTCTAAAATCTGTTCGATAACGCCGTTATTTTTATCTATAATAGATATTTTAACAAAATCTCCAATTAAAGGGGTTATCTTTTGCTTTCTAAAAATACCTCTTATATTACAGCAAAAGCTCCCCTCTTCTGTACAAACTGTATATAAACCAGCAACCCCTTTTATAATTTTCCCATCTATCATAAAAACCTCATTTTAAAAATTTCTTCTTATTTAATTATATATAAATCATATTATAAATACAAGCATTTTTTATATTTTTAAAGCTGTAAAAAATTACATATTTAAATATTGAAAAATTTGTTTGTATAATTTAAAAAATATGTTATAATGTTTATAAAAAATATTATTTTATATACTATTTTGTCAATTTTAGTAAATAATAATTATAAATAAAAATGGGGTGACTTTTTTGAAAAGTTTAAAAATATTTGTTTCGGTTTTGTTCTTATTAGCTATTTTTTGTTTTAATGTATTTGCAAGTGATACAACATATATCAGAGTTGGGCTTACTAGCTATAAAAATCAATCTTCTATATACATATCTGATGATAGCATAAATATAGGCTATAGCACAAATTATGTTTTTAATGAAAAGGCTAGCCTATCTTCTGATAGTGGCTTTTATATTAAGCCTTTAAGCGGATATTTTGTAAAGCTTACTAACACTTTTACATCATATGAAGATGCTAAAGATTTTGCTGATAACCTTGATGACGCACTTCCTATTTTTGGTAACAATTTATGGAATATTTATATAGGACCTTTTGAAACATCTAAAGATGCTAATCAATACGTTTTAAACAATAGTTCCACAAGTACTATTATGAATTTAAGCAATGTAATAGGTGTTTATTCACAAAGTACCCTTTTGATTGGATATGAAGATTATAACACTTTTGAAATTACTACAGATAATCAAATCGTAAATGTTAATAATAATCCTTACAGAAATATTATAGAAATAGATATAAACGGCAGTTTATTAACTGCTATTAACATAATCGATTTAGAACAATATTTATACGGCGTTGTACCTAATGAAATGTCTTATTCTTGGCCTAAAGAAGCTTTAAAGGCGCAAGCAGTCGCCGCAAGAAATTTTGCATTTAGAAACATAAATCTTCATGCTAGTGAAAATTTTGATGTTTGTGATATAAATCATTGCCAAATATATACAGGTGCATCTAATGAAAATGAAAATATAAATGAAGCAGTAGATGAAACAAAAGGTGTTTTTGCATATTATGATGGAGAAGTTATAAATGCCTTTTACCACTCTTCAAGTGGTGGATATACAGATAGCTCTGAAAATGTATGGACAGAAGCGCTCCCCTATTTAAGAGCAATTAAAGATGAATATGAAACAAACGCTAAAACATGGGAAAGGACATTTACCTTTAGCGAGCTTTCTTCTTTAGCGTCAGATTTAGGCACTGTTACAGAAGTTATTTTAGAATCTTCTCCTACAACTGGTCGTGCTATTTCTTTAACATTAGTTGGTACAGATGGCCAAAAAACATTACAAAAAGAAGAAATAAGAACATTTTTTAAAAATTCCTCTGGAGGTACGCTAGAAAGCCGTAATTTTAAAATGACTGATGGGGTAACTACATCGTCTTCCTCTTCTTCATCATCGTCATCATCTTCTTCGTCTTCTTCCTCTTCATCTTCTGTTTATGCTTTAAGTAATGAAAGCACCTCAGAAATAGATTTAGATAATATATATGCTATATCTTCCAGCTTGGAGATAAGCAAAGCTACTCAAAAAATGGTAATGGATAAAACTCAAACTGTATCTTCTTTAGAAACAAGCGACAAAACAGTAACTACAGAGCTTTCAACAGAAACAACTACAGAAACATCTTATACCTATAAAACTTCTTTAAAAAGTAGCGATTCTTCATCTGTAACATTTGTTGGTTCAGGGCTTGGGCATGGAGTTGGTATGAGCCAATATGGCGCTAAAAGTATGGCAGAAGCCGGTTATACTTTTGATGAAATTTTGGAATATTATTATACAGGAGTTATTGTAGAATAATTTAAAATAATTATAGGAGAAAAATATGGATTTAAAAGACTTTTATTTTGATTTGCCAAAAGATTTGATAGCCCAAACTCCACTTGAAGAAAGGGCAAATTCTCGCCTTATGCTCCTTAATAAAAATAATGGTAATATAAAGCATGAGCCTTTTTTTAAAAATATTATACAATATTTAAACCCTAATGATTGCCTTATATTAAATGAAACAAAGGTACTACCGGCAAGGCTTTTTGGCAAAAAAAACTCTACAGATACTTTTATAGAATTACTTCTTTTAAAAAAGCTTACAAATACAAAATGGGAGGCTCTTATAAAGCCTGCCAAAAAGGTAAAAATAGGAGAAGAAATATTATTTAAAGAAAATTTAAAAGCTGTTGTAGAAGATATTATAGAAGATGGCATAAGGGTTATAAGCTTTAGCTTTAGTGGTATTTTTGAAGAAATTTTAGATAGCATAGGGCAAATGCCATTGCCCCCTTATATTAAGCAAAAGCTAGAAAATAAAAACAGATATCAAACTGTTTATGCAAAAAATGATGGTGCTGCTGCTGCCCCAACAGCAGGACTTCATTTTACAGATTCTCTTTTAAACAAAATACAAGAAAAAAGTGTTAAAATAGCAAAACTAACTTTACATGTTGGACTTGCAACTTTCAGACCTATTAAATGTACAAATATTTTGGAGCATAAGATGCACTCAGAATATTTTTATATAGATGATAAAAACGCAAAAATAATAAACGATACAAAAAAAGCTGGTGGCAAAATAATAGCTGTTGGTACAACATCTTGCCGTGCATTAGAATCTATAGCAAATGAAGATGGCTATGTTACAGCTAAAGAAGGCTTTACAGACATTTTTATATACCCAGGGTATAAATTTAAAATTACAGATTCTTTAATAACAAATTTTCATCTGCCAGATTCTAGCTTAATGTTATTAGTTAGCGCTATTTGCAAAAGAGAATATATATTAAATGCTTATAAAGAGGCTATTTTAAAAAAATATCGTTTTTTTAGTTTTGGTGATGCAATGTTTATAGATAATTGGGAGTAATTTATGGATTTATTTGAATATCAAAAAGAAACTTTTTCAAAAAAAGAAAGCCCTATTGCTAATAGGTTAAGACCAAAAACTTTAAAAGATTTTGTAGGGCAAAAAGATATAATAGGAGAAAATACTGTTTTATACAAAGCTATAAAAGCAGATAAAATATCCTCTTTAATATTATACGGCGCATCTGGTACCGGCAAAACAACCCTTGCTAAAATCATAGCTAATGAAACAAGAAGCGCATTTTATCAAATAAACGCAACATTTGCTGGTATTAAAGAGCTAAAAGAAGTTATAGAAAAGGCTCAAAAAAATATAGCACTAAGCTTAAAAAAGACTATTTTATTTATAGATGAAATACACAGATTTAACAAAAGCCAACAAGATATCCTTTTACCTTTTGTAGAAGATGGCACAATTGTTTTAATAGGCGCTACAACAGAAAATCCATTTTTTGAAGTTAATAAAGCTTTAATATCAAGAAGTATAGTTTTTGAGCTAACCCCTTTAGATAAAGAAGATATAAAAAAAATAATATTAAACGCTTTAAACAATAAAGAAAAAGGGCTTGCAAGCTTTAATATTACAATCGAAGAAGATGCTCTAGATTTTATAGCCAAAAAATGTGGCGGCGATGCAAGGATAGCTTTAAACGCTATAGAGCTGCTTGTTTTTACAACAGATACAAACAAAATTTGCCTAAAAGATGCTATAAACTGTATGCAAAATAACTCTTTTTATTATGACAAAAAAGCAGACAACCATTATAACACTATATCTGCCTTTATAAAAAGCATGCGTGGGAGCGACCCTGATGCCGCTGTATATTATTTAGCAAAAATGCTTTTGGCTGGAGAAGACCCAAAATTTATAGCAAGGCGTATTATTATCCTAGCATCAGAAGATATAGGTAACGCCGACCCACATGCGCTAAAGCTCGCTGTTTCTGCCTTTGAAGCTGTTAATATAGTCGGTATGCCAGAGGCAAGGATAATCCTTTCTCATGCGGCTTGCTATATGGCGACAGCTCCAAAAAGTAATGCTTGCTATTTAGCTATAAATAACGCGATAGAAGATGTAAAAAATATACCTATAAAAGAAATACCACCCTATTTAAAAGATTCTCATGCAGTTAATAATAAATCTAACGATTATAAATATCCTCATAATTTTTATAAAAATTATGTAAAGCAACAATATTTGCCTAAAGAAATTGATAAAAAATATTACAACCCTACAGATAATGGATATGAAAAAAATATTAAAAAATGGCTAGACTTTTTAAATAGCCTTGATTAGGAGGAAAATTAATGCAACAGTCCGAGCATGATACTTTTATTAATAATTGTAAAGGTATTTTGATACTATTAGTTGTTTTAGGTCATAGTTTAGAATTTTTAAGAGAAGATTTTTTTATTTCAAAATATATATACATGTTTATATATTCTTTTCATATGCCTGTATTTATTTTTATATCTGGCTATTTATCAAAAAATATAGATAAAGTAAGAGATGAAGCAGTCAAAAATTTTTTCGTACCGTATTTATTTTTTAATTTAATTTGGATTATTTTAAAACTTATTGGCTTTATTTTTTTTAGAGAAAATTTTGTAGAAAATACAGACTATTACTACTTTTCTTTATTAACCCCAGGCTGGGCTTTATGGTATATTTTGGCTTTGTTTTTTTGGAAGATGTTTTTAAAAGATTTATTGAAAATAAAGAATATTGTTTCAATCAGCCTACTTTTCGGAGTTTTTTCTGGCTTTTTTAAAGAATTTAACACTTTTGTATCTTTATCAAGAATTGTTTCTTTTACTCCATTTTTTTTGGCTGGATATTTTTCAAAAAAAGAGCTTCTAGACGCTTTTAGGAAAAAAAGCAAACTACTTTCTATAGTTATTATTATTTTAACTATTGTATGCAATTATTTATTAATTAAAATAAATATGCCTACAGAATTTTTTTGGATGGACAAGCCTTTTTACTCATTTGGAATTAGTAACCTTTTTGGCGTATTTTTAAAAACGGTTATTTATATTTTAGGCTTTTTATTTATTTTTGTATTTTGCAATTTAGTTACTGTTAAAGAAAATATTTTTACAAAATTCGGTAAAAACACCTTTAGCATATATCTTTTGCATACTTTTTTATTAGGTATATGTATAGGTATTTCTTATTTTATAAATAACGATGTTTTAAAGCTTATTTTTTTCATTATTGTATCTATTTTTATAACATATATTTTAGGAAAAGAAAGATTAAATACAGGCTTAAAAAATTTTTTAGCACGAATAAATAGTGAAATTTTTAAAGATAACTCTTAATAAAGGTTATCTTTTTTTATTTGTTGTTATATTTTTTAATTTATCAAATATATTTTTAATAAATATGTTAGGAGGATATCTTATGGATAATCAATTGCTACCTAATTTAGATAATTTAAATAATCTAAATAAATTAGATAAAGATACTATCGATTTAGAAAATTTTTTAAACTTGGCTAAATACATAAAAAATTTAAACAGACCAGCAAATGAAGAAAAAGATACTGCTTTAAAAGAAAGTCATTTTACTGCCTTTTCAAATAACAATATAAATAAAATAAAATCTATCATACCCTTTTTAGATTTAAAATATAGAGAAAATTTAAATTCTTTTATTAATATTATTTTATTTAACGATATTTGGGCAGAATATAATACATTAAAAAAAGAAAATATAGAAAAAACAGAATTAAAAAAACAAGCTATATCAGCTATAAAGCAACATATGCAAAATAATACCCATCTTATGGATTTAATAATCAAACTTTTAGAAATAAATGAAATAAAAAATAAAATTAATTTAAAAGGAGTTAATAATTTTGATAGATTTTGATAATTTATTTAAGCAAAACGCTTTTGATTGTATAGAAAAGGAAAAATTAGAGCTTTTTAAACAATTTGCCCAAAACATAAAAGGCAAAAATTTAGAAGAAATATTTTTTGATATAGTAACTTTTTTTAATTCTATCCCAAAAGATAAAAGCCTTACACAAGCAGAAAGAGAAGCTATTATAAAAGCTGTTATACAAGAAATACCTGAACATGAACAAAAAAAATTTGCTAATATTTTAAATATAATAAAAAACTTTTAGCCCCCTTAGGGGCTATTTTAATTGCTATAATTAAAATATGTATTAGGTACATCGCCTTTAAACACTGTATTTATAATCATAAGCTTTCTTGTAACCTCTATATCTTTTTTATACATAGGGTTAACTATAGCTACTTTTATTACTGCATTAATATATATTTGAAAATTTATTTGATTTATACCGACAGATTTAAAAGAAGTTTCATAATCTATAGTATTTTCTCCAGAATATAAAATGTTTAGCTTTATTTTTGGGGGTATATTTGAAAGTGCATTAAAGCCAAAAATCATACCCAAAGGTAGCTCTATTTGCATTATGCTATCCTTTTTTAATAATTCAGATAAATTATTAGATATATTTAAGCAAAAATTATTTATAGCAAGAGTATTTACATCTATATAATTTATATCATCTCCATCAAAAGATTTATTAAAAAAATCACTAGAAGAAATTTGCATTTCTTCTATCGTTTCAGAAATACTTTCATTTAGCTTTTCATTAACTAAATTAACAACATATTTTTCTCCTATAGAAATAATCGCTGGTACAATATGCTTTTCAAATAAATATATAAAAATAATAAATACTGCTATAAATAAAATTATAAAAAAATAAAGTTTAGATTTTTTACTTTTTCTTATTTTCATCAAACTACACTCCTTTAAAATTTATCGTTTTATTAAATTTTTATTAAAATTTTTATTTTCTCTTTATTAATTTATTTTATTTTGGTATAATGTATGTTTGAAAGGGAGTTGATTTAATGAGTAAATACTCTAATAAAAAATCAAATCGTAATAAAAAAAGTAGAAAAGCAATTAAAAGAACTTTTTTAAGTATATTAGTTATTTTTATAGTCATATTTTCTGTAGCTGTTGGAATTGGGCTTGGGGTAATAGCAAAAATAATTAAAAATGCCCCAGACCTTGAGATGCTTTCTATCGAACCTACAGAATATACTACTATTTTTAAAGATATGAACGGAGTAGAAGTTGAAAGATATCATGGTGATGAAAATAGAGAATATGTGCAATTAAGCGAGATACCAGAATATTTCCAAAATGCTATTATAGCTGTAGAAGATGAACGCTTTTATAAACATTGCGGTATAGATTTTAGAGGTATTCTAAGAGCCGCTTTTACAACTATAAAAAATAAAATAACAGGACAAAGTGGTATAGAAGGTGCTAGCACATTAACCCAACAATTAATCAAAAATAATGTTACAAAAGTTACAAGAAATACATTAGAAACAAAAATACAAGAACAATATTTAGCTGTAAAATATGAAAGTTATCTAAAAGAGCAATTAGGCTCTAAAGAAGCTGCTAAAAAATACATATTAGAAGTATATTTAAACACAGTTACTTTTGGACATGGCTACAACGGGGTACAAGCAGCAGCTCTTGGCTATTTTAATAAAAATGCTAGCGAGCTTACTTTAGCAGAAAGCGCCGCTATAGCCGCTATAACAAACAACCCTTCTTTATATTCCCCTCGTACTAACCCAGAAGGTAATAGAAATAGGCAAATAAAAATATTAAATAAAATGCTGGAACAAAAAATGATAACACAAGAAGAATATGATGAAGCTATAGCAGAAGATGTATATTCCAAAATATCTCAGACTTCTTCTAACCAAAAAGTGGTAGAAGGAAATGTTATACATTCATATTTTGCTGATAGTGCTTTTGAACAAATATCTCAAGATTTGCAAGATAAATACAAAATAAGCGCCCAACAAGCAAACAATCTATTATATCGTGGCGGGCTAGAGGTTAACCTAACCCTTGATTCTAACGCTCAAGCAATTGTAGATGAAGCTTTTGCAAATGAAGACCTTTTCCCTGATGTTACATATGCTATTGATGTTACATACAATGTTTCTATAATAAATAACGATACTTCAGCTCAAGAACATTTTGAATATACTCAATTTGTTAAAACAAAAGAAGAAGGAGAAGAATTTATAGCAAATAAAAGAGCAGAAATAGAAGAGAGCCTTGCCTCTAATGAAAGTATATTAGCTGAAAGCAGCACCTTTTCTATACAACCACAGGCCTCTATGATTATTATAGATTACGAAAACGGATATGTCCGTGCCATCGCTGGCTCTAGGGATGAAAAGGTTGTTAACAGAGGCTTTAACCGGGCTACAGATGCCGTAAGGCAACCAGGCTCTGTATTTAAAGTTTTGGCTGCTTTTGCTCCCGGTATAGATACTGGGGTATTAACCCCAGCTACAGTAATAGACGATGTACCTTTCGAAAAGGCAGATTATGCCCCTAGCAACTGGTATTCGGGCTATAGAGGGTTATCGACTGTTAGAGATGGTATTAAAAATTCTATGAATATAGTTGCTGTAAAAGCTATGGATATGACTGGAGTACAAACTGCTTACCAATATTTGTTAAATTTTGGTTTTACCACTCTAGAAGATGATGCCCATCTTGCTACAGCGCTCGGAGGTATTACAAACGGTGTTACGCTATTAGAGGTAACAGCAGCATATGGCGCTATAGCAAATGAAGGTAAATATATAGAGCCAAAATTTTATACAACCGTTTTAGATCATTCAGGCAATGTTTTATTAGATGCTACAGAAGACCGTGAAGAAGTACAAGTCCTTAAAGAAAGTACAGCCTTTTTATTAACAGATATGATGAAAGATGTTATAACATCTGGTACAGGTACACGTGCCCAGTTTAAAACTATTAATATGCCTGTTGCCGGCAAAACTGGTACTTCTCAAGATTCAAAAGATTTAACATTTATTGGATATACCCCTTATTATGTCGCTGGTATATGGACTGGATACGATAGATACGATTCTCTTGTGCCTAGCATGAGTGGTATTTTAAGCTCTGAATCTTATCATGTAGAAATATGGCGGCAAGTAATGGAAGCATTGCATCAAGATTTAGAAGTAGTAGATTTTAACAAGCCTTCGGATATTGTACAAATGACTGTATGCAAAGATTCTGGACTTTTGCCAACAGAATTATGCTATCTTGACCCAAGGGGCGATAGAACATATACAGAATATTTTGCAAAAGATAATGTCCCCACAGAAGAATGTGATGTACATGCCTCTGTTAAAATATGTACAGATAGTGGTAAAATAGCAACCGACAATTGCCCAGAAGATTCTGTCGTAACAAAAGTTGGTATAGTACGGCCTATACCTTATACCGGTACTGAAGTAATAGACGACGCTATATATGAAATAAATACATCCGGTGAAACTTGCGACATACACTCTTCTTCTGATTATATCTATATAGAAACAACAGAAATAACGACAGAAGAACAAACAGTTACTACAACAGTCCGTAATAAATTTGATGGTCCAAATTTTGATGGCCCAAACTTTGATGACCCAGATTTTAATTCCACCACTACCACTACTTTACCAGATTTATTCGGCAAGCCTATTGATGATGACGACGATGAAGATGATATTGTGGCAGAAAATACAATTAAAAATGAGCTTATTTTATATTAAATAGCTCCTTGATTTAATCTTATACAAAACTAAAACTTTTACTTTATTATAATAAATATGATATATTAATTATAAAATATAAAATCAAAAAACCTCTCAATTATAAAGATTATTTAGCCAAAAAGTCCACTTTTTGATTTATTTCAAGAAGTGGACTAAATTTTTATAAAAATCATTTGAAAATTCTTTTCTTTTTTGTTATTATTTTGTTGTTAATTAATTATAGCTTATAATATTTTATAATACTACTTTTAAAAAGGTATTAATAATTAAATATTATTTTATTTTATTTTTTTAATCAAAATACTTGCAATTTTAATATATAAAATGTTAAAATCTTTTTATAAATATATTAGTGAAATTAACTATCTAAATACATATCTATTAAGGAGGATAAAATATGATAAAGGCAATAGTTGGGGCTAACTGGGGCGATGAAGGGAAAGGCAAAATAACAGACTATTTTGCAAAAAATTGTGATATAGTTGTGCGTTTTCAGGGTGGTAGCAACGCTGGGCATACTATAATTAATGAATATGGCAAATTTGCACTCCACCAGCTCCCTTCTGGTATTTTTAACCCTAATACTACAAATATAATAGCTAATGGGGTAGCTCTTAATATAGAATATTTGATAAAAGAAATACAATCTATTAAAGAAAAAAATATAAATTTTAATCTTTTAATATCTAATAAAGCTCAAGTTTTGCTCCCTCATCATATTTTGCTTGATATCTATGAAGAAGAAAGGCTAGGAGATAAAAAATTTGGCTCTACAAAAAGCGGTATTGCCCCCTTTTATGCCGACAAATTTTCAAAAGTTGGGCTACAATTATGGGAACTTTATGAAAAAGATAGGCTTAAAGATAGGCTTAAAAATATATATGAAAAAGTAAATATCCAGCTAAAATATTTATACAATAAACCAGAAATAGATTACTTAAATGTATATGAAGATTTGATAAAATATTTTGAAATAATAAAAGAAAATATAACAGATACTTCTAAATATTTAAGAATTGCTATAAAAGAAAATAAAAACATACTTTTAGAAGGTCAACTAGGCGCTTTAAAAGATCCAGACCACGGTATTTATCCTTATGTTACAAGCTCTTCCACACTTGCAGGATATGCTGCTGTTGGCGCTGGTATACCAGCTAAAGAAATAAATAGCGTTTTGGCTATAACAAAAGCCTATTCTAGCGCTGTTGGAGAAGGCCCTTTTGTATCTGAAATGTTCGGTGAAGAGGCAGAAGAATTAAGGAAAAGAGGTGGAGATGCAGGAGAATACGGCGCAACAACCGGTAGGCCACGACGTGTTGGGCATTTTGATGCTGTCGCAACAAGATACGGTTGTATGATGCAAGGTGCTACAGAAGTTTGCCTTACATGCTTAGATGTTTTAAATTATTTAGAGACAATTAAAGTTTGCGTTGGATATGAGCTAAACGGCAATATATATAAAGATTTTTTAACAACAGAAGAGCTTTATAAAGTAACCCCTGTCTATAAAGAGTTAAAAGGCTGGTATTGTGATATAAAAAATATTAATTCATTTGAAAATTTACCAAAAGAAGCTAAAGATTATGTAAATTTTTTAGAAGATGAGCTAAATTTAAAAATTTCTATAATTTCTACTGGAGCTAAAAGAGAGGAAATATTATTTAGATAATTAGAGGTTTTTATGAAAAAAGTGTATTTAAATCAAGAAATAGAAATTACAGATTTTGTATTTCCTAATAAAGGGGTCGGTCGCTTTAATGGAGAAGAAGTTTTTATAAAAAACGCTATACCAAGACAAAAAGTTATTGTTGATATAAAAAAGAAAAAACAAAAATTTGAAGGAAGACTAAAAAAAGTAATAAAAAAAGCTGATTATGAATTTGCCCCTTTATGCGATGTTTTTGAATATTGCGGCGGTTGCACCTTTCAAAATATAGCTTATGAAAAAGAGCTAGAATTTAAGCAAAATAACGTATTAAACCTGCTAAAAGAAGCAAATATTAATAATTATAAATTTTTAGGCATAGAAAAAAGCCCCTTATTAGAACAATACAGAAATAAGATGGAATTTTCTTTTGGGGATGACGGCAAAATAGGTAGCCTTTCTCTTGGGCTTAAAAAAATAGGCAATTATTATGAAGTTGTTAATACTAAAGATTGCAAAATTGTTTCTAAAGATATAAGGCTTATTTTGCAAGAAACATTAAATTATTTTAAAAATTTAAAAGAAACATTTTATCATAGAATTAAAAAAACTGGCTCATTAAGACATTTGCTAATAAGGCAAACTAAATTTACAGATGAAATAATGGTTGCTTTAGTTACAACAAATAGCTTTAAAGCAAATCTTGATGAATTTGCTAATATTTTATTAAATTTGAATCTTGACGCTAAAATAGTAGGTATAATGCATATTGTAAACGATAGCGTTGCTGATATTATAAAAGCAGATAAGATGAATATAATATTTGGACGTGATTATTTTTATGAAAAGTTGCTTGGCTTAACTTTTAAAATTTCTCTTTTTTCATTTTTTCAAACTAACTCTACTGGAGCTGAAGTTTTATATAGTATTGTTAAAGAATTCGCTGGTAGTATCCAAAATAATATTATATTAGATTTATATTGTGGCACTGGCACAATAGCTCAAATTTTATCACAAAATGCAAATAAAATTTACGGCATAGAAATTGTAGAAGAGGCAGTAGAAAAAGCAAAAGAAAATGCAAAAATAAATAATATAGATAATATAGAATTTATAGCTGGCGATGTTTATAAAGTTGTTAAAAATTTAGATTTAAAACCTGATTTGATAATTTTAGATCCTCCACGTGAAGGGGTTAGCGCTAAAGCTATACATAAAATAATAAGCTTTAATGCAAAAAAAATTATTTATATTAGCTGTAAAGCATCTTCTCTTGCAAAAGATTTAAAAATATTTATCAAAAATGGATATAAAATAGATAAAATAAAATTAGTCGATATGTTCCCAAGGACTTATCATGTTGAAACGGTAGTGCTGATGGTACGATAGTGGTTTGTATTTTTATGAAAGTATAATTGAATTTATAATTGATTTATATATTGTAATTTAAAGCAAAAGTCTTATTTTTTCCTATCGTTTTAATTAAATAGAAACTTTTATATGGTATTATTAATGATTATAATACATTTAAAATGTTTATTTTTGTATACAGAAATATAATTTTATACATAAGCTAAATTTATTGATATTACGACATAATAATGTTATAATTATTATAAATCAATTTAATTTTGTTATAATTAATAAATTATTTACAAAGGAGTTATATATAATGAAACGTGGCAAAAATATAAACTTATTCCTTATGGACGGCAATATAAATGGACGTATGAAATGCACGCTTGCTAACTGGACTGGCGTTGTTTATAAAATACCTCGAACAGATATTAATAAATGTAAAGAAAGAAAAGACCTTAACCAAAGCGGTATTTATTTTCTTTTTGGGCGAGCAGATGAAACTAATGAAAGTATTGTATATATAGGGCAAGCTGGTGCAAGAAAGACTGGCGATGGTATTTTAAAACGATTGCAAGAACATAAAGATAACGATAAATATTACTGGACTGAAGCAATTGTTTTACAACTTCTAATAATTCGTTCGGACAAACTGAAATTAGCTATCTTGAAAATAAATTATATAATTTAGCATTAATCGCAAATAGATATATTATAAAAAATAATAATAACCCTACTAAAGGCAACGTTACAGAAGAAAAAGAAAGCGAACTTGAAGAATTTATAGATAATGCTAAAATACTTATAGGCACATTAGGTTATAAATTGCTTGAGCCCTTGGCTAATAATAGTACTGATTTAAATGATAATTCTAATGATGAGTTACTTTATATTAAATATAATAATTTAAAAGCTACTGCGAAACGCACAAATGAGGGCTTTGTTGTTTTTAAAGGAAGTGAAATAAGCCCTACATTTACAAATAGTTGTCAAAATTACATAAAAAATTTAAGACAAAAATATA
>CBCPNA010000068.1:0-7276 GCA_965120415.1 uncultured Bacillota bacterium
AATACAGGAAATGATAGTTTTGGATATAATGATAAATTTAATCATTCAACTTGGCTTGTATTTATGAAAAATAGGTTAGAATTGGCAAAAAAATTACTTAGTAAAGATGGAGGTATATTAGTTCAAATTGATAATTCTCCTTCTAATGGTAATAGTCCAGAATTTGGATATTTACAAGTACTTATGGATGAGATTTTTGAAAGAAGAAATTATATAACCTTTTTTACTTGGAAGAAAAAAGGTAATGCAAGTAATACTAAAGATGGAATAGGTACTATAACAGAAAGTATATTAATGTATGCTAAAGATATAGAAAATTTATCTATTAATTTACAAAGTTTTAAAAGAAAATATACTTATGAAGAAAATGGAGAGATATTCAATTTAGAATTTCCCGTTAAAACAAATGAGGGTGCTTATAAAAGAAACTCTATGTTATTCCCAATTAAAACAGATGAGGGTATTTTTTACCCCCCAGAAGGGAAAAGATGGACTATAGGTGAAGAAGGTATGAATGAAATAGTTGATAAGAAAAAATATAAAATAGTTGATGGGCAATTTAAAATAAAAAAATATCCTGAAGATTATATAAAGGGAGAAAGTAAGCTATATAATAACTTATTTTTAGAGCAAGGCTCTTTAAAACAAGCAAAAAATGAATTAAAACAATTAAATATTTCTACAAGTGTATTTGATACTCCGAAACCAGAAATATTGATAGAAAGATTATTAGAAATTATTACAAATGAAAATGATTTAGTGCTTGATTTTTTTATTGGCAGTGGGACAACTTGTGCTGTTGCTCACAAAATGGGAAGAAAATATATAGGTATAGAACAGATGGACTATATTAATGATATTACTATTCCTAGATTGGAAAAAGTAATACAAGGAGAACAAGGAGGAATATCTAAATCTGTAAATTGGGAAGGTGGAGGTTCTTTTGTATACTGCGAATTAAAAGAAAATGCTTACTATCTTATTGAAATTATACAAAATGCAACAGAAGAGAATATAAATGAAGTTAAGGAGATAATTTATAATGATGATAGAATTATACCATATATTACAAAAAAAGAATTAGAAGAAGCTAATATAGAATTTGAAGAAAATTCATTAGAAGGGAAGAAAAACGCACTTATTAATTTAATAGATAAAAATAAATTGTATGTTAACTTTAGTGATATCGATGATGAAGAATATAAAGTTACTGAAAGTGAAAGAAAATTTACAAATTCTTTTTATAAAGGGGTATAATACATGAAAGAAAAATATTTGTATGAAATTTTAGAATCTCTTGAACAAGCAGGAACATTAAAAGAGTTACCTAAAATTATAGAAAATGGGTTATCAAATAAAATAGAGCTTAGAGAATATCAAAAATTAGCTTTTAAATATTTTATTACATATTTTGAAAATGAAAATTTAAAGAAAAATAAGCAAGTACATACTTTATTTCATATGGCTACAGGTAGTGGTAAAACTATTATAATGGCAGGACTTATATTATATTTATATACAAAAGGATATAATAAATTTTTATTTTTTGTTAATCAAACAAATATAATTGAAAAAACAAAAGAAAATTTTATTAATAGCTTATCAAGTAAATATTTATTTGCTAATGATATAAATTATTTAGGTGATAATATTAAAATAAAGATAGTGGATAATTTTAGCACAAATACACAAAAAAATGATATTGAAATATGTTTTACAACAACACAGAAATTACATAGCGATTTATTTGAATTTAAAGAAAATAGTTTAACTTATAGTGATTTTGAAGACAATAAAGTTGTTTTTATATCTGATGAAAGTCATCATGTAAATTCGCTTACAAAAAAAGAAATTAAAGCAAAGGAAAGCGAAAGAAATAGTTGGGAATATTCTGTAACAAACGCTTTAGCTCGTAATAAAGATAATATAATGCTAGAATTTACAGCAACGGCTAATTTAAAAGATAACAATGTAGAACAAAAATATAAAGATAAAATTATTTTTGATTATCCTTTAAAAAATTTTAGAAAAAGTGGATATACAAAAGATTTTAAAAATTTTGCAACGAAAAGTGAATTATGGGATAGAGCTTTAATGGCATTAATAGTTAGTGAATACAGAAAGTATTTATTTTCAGACTTAAAACTTAATATAAAACCTGTTATTATGCTTAAATCTAAAACTATAAAAGATTCAGAAAAATTTTATGAATTATTTTTTGATAAAATAGAGAATTTAAGTATAGATGAAATTAATAAATTTTATAACATAGATATGGAAGATGATAATACAAATAACCTATTAAATACAAAACAACTTATGACTAAAATATTGAATTATTTTAAAATTAAAGATGAAAGTTTAAATTTATTATGTAGTAGCATAAAAAATTCTTTTACAAGAGAAACAAGCATTATTATAAATGGTGCAGCTGATAATAATAAAGAAAAACAATTATTAGTTAATTCTCTTGAAGATAAAAATAATCAAATTAGAACTATATTTGCTGTTGATATGCTTAATGAAGGCTGGGATGTATTAAATCTTTTTGATATAGTTAGATTATATGATACAGGAAATAAAGATTATACTATAAAAGAGGCACAGCTGATAGGTCGTGGTGCTAGATATTGTCCATTTATAATAGATAGTGAACAAGATAAATTTAAAAGAAAATATGATTATGATTTAGATAATGATTATCGCATTTTAGAAACTATGTTATTTCATAGTAAAGATGATTCAAAATATATACAAGAATTAAGACAAGCACTAATAGAAAGTGGGTTAGAAGAATTTAATAAAATAGAGCTAGCATATATATTAAAAGAAGATTTTAAAAATACTGATTTTTATCAAAAAACATATGTTTATTCAAATAAAAGGAAAATTAAATCAAGAAAGCATGTTTTGAGCATAGAAGAAAGATTTAAAAATAAAACATTCATACATACAGTAAAGAGCAATCAAGGCTATGTTTACAGCCTTTTAGATGAAAATATAGGCAACAATTATAAAGAAGAAATAAAAGTTTTAAAATTTAAAGAAATAGATTATAATATTTTGCTTGGTGCTTCTGAAAGATATAATGAGCTTAAATTTGATGTTATTAAAAATAAATACCCTAATATTAAAACAATGAGAGAATTTTTAATATCAGAAAATTATTTAGGTAATTGTCGTATAGAAATAAGATTTTATCAAGAGCTAACAGGTAAAGATATTAGAAATGCTTGTATTAAAGCATTTGATGAAATAGCTAATAAAATAATTTCAATTAAACAAGAATTTGAAGGTACAAAAGAATTTTCTCCTAAAATGTTAAAAGATACTATAAAAGATAAAAAAATTTATATATCACATAAAGATGATAATGGTGGTAAAGGCAATTCTCAAAATGATTGTATAAATGAAGATTTTAAGCTAGATTTATCTAAAGAAGATTGGTATGTATTTAATGATAATTATGGAACTAGTGAAGAAAAATTATTTATTAAATATTTTAAAACAGATGTAGTGCCTAAATTGAAAGACAAAAATTTAGAATTTTATGTTATACGTAACGAAAGAATAAGCGATTTAGCAATATACACATTTGAAAATGGAGAAAGGTTTGAACCAGATTATTTATTGTTTATTAGAAAGAAAAATAGTGACAACTTTACGATTAATCAAATATATGCAGAGCCTAAAGGGAACCACTTGTTAGAAAATGACGCTTGGAAAGAAGAGTTTATTTTAAATATAAATAAAGAAGCTAAGATAGACACTTTATTTGGCGATGGTAATGAATATAAATTAATTGGATTACCATTTTTCAATAAAGAATTTAAATTAAAAGAATTTGAAGATGCTATTGATAATTTACTAAAAAATATATAATTTTTAAAATAGAATCATTTTTACAACATATTATAATCAGTAGTAGTAAAAATAGTTAAAAATGTTGGACATGTACTACTAAATTTTATTAGGCAAATTTAATTAAATTTGCCTATATCTTCAATTTTAATACAATCTAATATTGATTGAGCAGTATCAAAAGCCATAGGATACTTTACTTTTTTATCATATGTACATTTACACTGTACATTTACACTTACTTATAAGTGTTTTCAGTTTATCTAAGCTATTTGCACCGAACAGTACCATCATATTTTGACAATATTCACGAGATTGCATTTTTGTCCATTCTAAATGTTGATTTTTAACATAAATATATAAAGTTGGAAACCAGCCGTAAATATACTTATCTTTTGCTAAATCATAAGCATTATAGACTTGATAAAGAAATAAATCAGCTTCAGCAATATTATTTTTTGAAAAAATAGGAAGTTTTTCTCTTTTATTATAAATTATGTTCCCTCTAAGGGTAAAATAATTTTTCAGTTCAGATTTAGGTTTATAATTATCCTCAATAACACGGCTATAATGATAAAAAGCGGCATAATTAGTAGGGTTTAGCCCATTAATGCTATTTAAAAAGTATGTATGTGTAAGTATTTTATTTAATGCATTATAATCTTTTTTATAACGCATAAAGGCAATAACACAAATAAATAATTCCCAAATAAAATTTTTAAATATATCTAAATCGGTGTTATATTTATAATTTAAATCATTATATATTGTTTCAAAGCACTCTATTAACATTTCAGTATAATTTAGCTCTGTTTCAAAAATTGTTTCTACAAAATCTAAAAAATATCTCTTATTGTTATAGTATTCAAAAATGTTTCATATGCTTGTTCTGGTGTAATATTTTTCTTATAATATTCTTTTAAAGCTTCAATATAAGAAGTTTTAAATTTAGATATAATGTTTTTTCTTTTATTATCGGTATGACTTAGGTTAATTTGCCTAATCAAATCTTTTAGAGGAAAAAAATCTGTTGTATTATCATCAAGCCACTCTGGTTTTTTTCCTAATTTTGGTTTTCTAAATTCTGGTTTTTCATAAATATTACGAAGAAGTTTTTTGTATTCTTTTTCGTATGTGTTTAAATCAGAAAGATCAATATATATCCTTGATTTTATGTAAGCCGGCATATAAGGTTCTCCATTTTCATCTTTTTCTGCAATAATAGGGATAAATTTTTCTTGTGTTACATTTTTATAGATTTCTGGGGAAATAATTGCTGTCTCTTCACCTACACCACCAATACGTGTATTAGCTTTTTCAGTATATGTTTTATCGCAAATAATAAGGACTTTTTTAATTTCAGGGTCATTAACACATTTTTCCATAAATTTATATTTATCTTGCCCTTCTTTTAATTCCCATTTATCATAAATAACATCAACTCCATGATGAAGTAATCGTTCTGCTAATTCTAAAACACATCTATCTTTACCCCAAGCATAGGAAATAAAAATTTTTGGTATAATATCATCTTGCATTATACTTTCTCCTTAATATTTATTTAAATAGAATATATATCTATTCATTTTTCTATTATAAATTATGTAGTTAATTAATACAAGCCTATTTAAGCAATAGATACTACTATATAAATAAACTACACAATAAAAATATTGTTCGCTTGTAATATTTACCTCTATTACCAGTAACCCACTATTTAAATTTTATTAAAAATGTATTACAATTATTACAGAAACAAAAAACAAAATAAAAAATTACATAAACATTTAATTATTTAGTTTATAATTAATTTTTAATAATTTTATAAAAAAACTATATTACAACAAAAAAAATTAATAGATAAAGCAAAAAAAGATACAGCATTAGATACAACAGCTATAACTATACATTGAAAGGAATGATTATTATGAAAAAGTTTTTAACAATTTGTTTTGCTTTAACTTTAACACAGACAGTTGGAGTATTTGCAAATAATAACAAAAATCAGGGGATAATAAGGTTTTTAACAATTAATAAAGTCCCTATAACAAGCATTAAGTGGAGTGGTTGTAACCAAAATAATAAGCCAAATACAGAGGTAACAACACAAACGCAAACAGAAAGCCAAACACAAGCTACAACACAAATAGTGACAGAAAGTACAACAGAGACTACAACACAAGCAGTAACACAAACAACAACAGAAAGTACAACAGAGACTACAACACAAGCAACAACAGAAAGTCAAACAAGCTCAAGCAGTAGCTTATCTGCGATGGAGCAAGAGGTTGTTCGTCTTGTTAATATAGAAAGAAATAAACAAGGGCTTAGCTCACTAGAAATAGATGAAGAGCTTTATAAAGTAGCAAAATTAAAATCTGAAGATATGAAAAATAATAACTATTTTTCTCATACATCACCTACATATGGTAGCCCTTTTGATATGTTAAAACAATTTAACATTAGCTATAAAGCAGCAGGAGAAAATATAGCAAAAGGACAAAAAACAGCAGAAGCTGTTGTTACAGCGTGGATGAACTCAGACGGACATAGACAAAATATATTATCTAGCTCTTATACACATATAGCAGTTGCTTATGTGGACGGATACTGGACACAATTATTCATTGGTGTAAATACAAAATAGATGCCAAAAACAAAACAGCTAAAACACCAGTAAATTCAAGGCTTTTAAGGAAATTTTAAAAAATAAAAATTTTCTTATAAAAATAATTATATAGATGAAAAAAGAATAAAAATCATGTGGTATACAAATACCTGATACAAGTCGATATTTTAACAAATATCGGCTTTTTTTATACCAAAAATTAAGGAGTGATAAATTGAACAGTTTCATATCATGGATAGGTGGAAAAAAGCTATTAAGAGAAGAAATTTACAAAAGAATGCCAGCTAAATATGAAAGATATATAGAAGTTTTTGGTGGTGGTGAGTGGGTGTTGTTTGGCAAAAAAATAGACAAATTTGAAGTTTATAATGACTTAAACTCTAACCTTGTAAATTTGTTTAACTGCGTTAAAAATAAGCCGTTGGAGTTTTTAAAAGAATTAAATTTTTTGCCAATTAACAGTAGGGAAGATTTTAATAATCTAAAAAAATTTCTAAAGAAAGAGGAGGTTATAAATGAACATTTAGAAAATCAATTAAAAATAGCAAAGGAAAATTTATCAGAAGAAAATTATGAAGAAATAGCTGAAATATTTGATAATGAACTTAAACTAAATGATGTAAAAAAAGCAGTTATTTTTTACAAACTAATAAGATATAGCTACGGAAGTAGTTTGAAATCTTATGGTAGCAATGTTATGGATATAAGAAAAACTTTTAGTCTTATATGGGAAGCAAACAAAAGGCTTAAAAATACAATTATAGAAAATAAAGATTTTGAGGCACT
>CBCPNA010000069.1:0-5564 GCA_965120415.1 uncultured Bacillota bacterium
TAAATAAGCTGATGTGGCTCAATTGGCAGAGCAGCTGACTTGTAATCAGCAGGTTGGGGGTTCAAGTCCCTTCATCAGCTTGCATTAGGGGTCTTTAGCTCAGTTGGTTAGAGCATCCGGCTCATAACCGGACGGTCCAGGGTTCGAGTCCCTGAGGACCCATTTTTTATATGAATACACTAAGCTATTAAAACCTTATATAGCTATTTTATTGTAAAGTTTTGTATATTATAAGTAATATTATAGATATATGAAACTTTATTTTTGTATATTATTGATTTTTATACATAAATATTTTAATAAAAATTAATTTTTATAATGCTTAAACTTTTTTTTGCTATTAATCAACAATACTCCCAAAACAGAAAAAATTAATAATATAATAATTCCATAGCTTATAGGTATTAAACATCCAATTAGCATTCCTATTGCTAAAGATATTAAGATAATGCCTAGTATTTTATTAAATTTTAAACAATATTTATATTTAATTTTCATTTTGTTACTCCTTGTTTGTTTATATAAATATATTGTTAAAATTTATTTTTATTAATAATATATAAAATTAATTATATATTAAGAGACATATGTTAAATTTTTATTTTATTTTTAAACTGAAATCAAATATTTATTTTATTGCTATTTTTTTATATAATAAAGAATTAAACAAATAATTATATAATATTAAAAAAATATATCATAGAATGGGAAAATTAACATGATAATAGAATTATTGACATAATAAGAAATATATGGTAAACTAAACAAAAATAGAAGTTTTGATTAAAAAAGCTTTACAATAAGACATATAATACTATAACATTTTATTTGAATTTTTATAAAAGTATATTATAAAAATTAGCTATTTAAAAATAATTAATGTTAAGTATAGTAAGAGAGGAAAATATATATGGATTCAGATAAGAAACAATATTTAACTGGAGATGAAAAAGAACAACAACTCAGGCAAAGGATAGAAGATATTTATAATAGGTAGAGATTTATTAAGAAAAGATAAAGAAAAATGTATCGAAGAAAGAAAAAATTTTGAGGAAAAGATAAAAGAAATAATAAGAATAATAAATGAACAAGGAGCAGAAAAAAATTTATCAGAAGAAATAATAGATCAAACATTTAAAATATTAATAAATGAATTAGAACAAGTAAATACATCATTATCAGATTTAGAAAGACACATAAAATCTCAAGAAGAAAATAATAATTTAAATTATATAGTATATAGAATGAAGAGTATCTATGAAGAGATGTATATACGTTTAAGCGAACTTGCCGAAGATTATTTTAATAAATTTCTCATTATAGATTCAAGAGACTATGAAGTAAATAAAAAAAATGAAATGAAGAAGCTATTAAATGAATATTTAGAATATAGTGATAACATTAGCTATTTTAGAAAAAATACTATACTTAATGAAAAGAAATTATGGCAAAGAGATTTAGAAAAATATGGAGAACAATTATTAAATATATATGAAGCAGTGATAGGTAAAGATTGTGACTGTCTACTTAATCCAAGAGCTAATTTTAGCATGCTAGCAAATAATTTGATTAAATATGATGAATATACTACAAAAGATTTTTTAGATGAGATACATATTATGAGAGTGTTTTTAAGAATATTAAAACATTAAATCTAGATTTGGAACGTATTAATATATATTTAAATAAAGTGCGTAACAACCTTGATAAAATATCAAGAAATGATATAATAATGAGTAATATAGAAGATGAAAATTTAGTAGAAAAAATTAGAAGTTATACAATAAATAATGAACAAGCAGTACTAGAATCCTCTTATACTAATACAAAAGTTTCTAGCGAAACAGATAATGAAAGAGCTATAATAAATAGTTCAGAATATCAAAGAAAAATTGAAATAAAAGAAGTATGCAAAACAATAATAAGTAATATTTACAAATTTAGAGAGCCTATAATAAAAAAATATAATGAGTATATTAAACAAGATGAATTATCTGTTAAAGATTTAAGGGAAATAATATCAGTAATAATGGAACAAAAAGAAGAAGAAGATTTATCAAAAGGAATAATGGATACTACATTTGAATCGTTCTTAAATTATAGAAAATCAATATATGAAAATTTATCAGATTCATATAATATAATAAAAAATAATGATTCTTCATATATGGATTATAAAATACTAATAATAATTAAAAATAAGTGTAAAAATTTAGAACAAATTATGGATATTTATTTTAATGAAATAGTAGTACAGAGGTATGAAAAAGCGCAAATAATTAAAAAAAGGCAAATGATAGATTGTTGCTTAGCATATATTGAGAATATTAATTCCATTGAGACAGAGCTTATTAATAATGTGAAAAGATTATGGTATGAAAATCTAGAACAATATGGACAATTAATAGGAGAGTTAGATTGCGCAATAATGCAATTTAAGAATTTAAAATTAGATGAAATTGCAAATGAAAAGGGTTTTAGTTTAATAGCATCATATGAAATATGTGAATTAGCAGAATATTTAATTATATATCATGGATTTTTGGCAGATTTTTTAAGTGAGGTATCATCTTATCAAAAATGTAATTTTAAAAATGCTACAATCTCAGAAAGATATTTAGTGAATGCTGATAGGAGCTTAGATGAAATATATAGTGCATTTAATAAAATGAATATCTATGAGTCAAGATCCAACTTATCTATAATACAAAAAATTATAAGTTATAGGCAAAATGACCCTTATAAAAATTATTTAAATCATACAAATGAAAGTGAACTAGGGCAAAACGCTGTTAAAAAGATAGATGAGATTTTACTACATAGACAACCTATAGTAAGAAAAAATGATCTGTATGAAAAATCATGCCGAATGATTAGAGAAAGATTAAATGAAATAAAATTAATTATAAATAAACATGCAACAGAAGGCTTCTTGTCAGAAGAAACTATGATTATTACGTTTAATTCCTTTATAAAGGATATAAATGATACAGCTAATACGTTATCAGATTTCCATAATCGATTAAAAAATAAGAATAATATTTCACATATAGAATACAGAGTGATGCAAATGTATGAGAAGAAATGTAAAAATTTAGTCAATTATGCTCAAGAGTATTTTGAGAAATTTATAGAACCTAGAGCTTTAGAAGAACAAACAAATAAAATTGGGGAAATACTAACTTATTATTTAGATTATATGGATAAGATTAAACCTTTTGCAAAAAAATTTATCGAAAATGAAAAAATATTGTGGTGTAAAAATTTAGAACAATACGGAGAATTAATTAATACTCTTCATCAAGAAATGATGCCAATGCTGGAAGGCGATTTTGCTAAATTATATGAACAAATTACTCCTAATGAATTAGCAAAAAATTTAACTGGATATTATGAAATTTTGGTAGATTTTTTTAAAGATTTATTATCTTATGAAAAGAAAGGTTTTGAAAAGTCAAATAGTTTAGAAGAACATGTAGCAAATACTAGTGCTTACTTTTTTAAAGTATATGAAAAGATTTATGAAATATCAAAAAACTGTATTATAATGGATTGGATAAGAGGTGAAAAATTAAAAGAAAAAATTAAAGAGTATGCATTAGATAATATCTTATATGAATTAAAATTTCATAAACGTAAGGGTATTTTTAATCCAAAAGAAAACCCAGAAGGATTGAGAGGTGCTTTAAGAGAATACGCAGAATATATAAATATAAGTGATTCTACATATTTTTCTGATGGAAAAGCAATACTGGAAAGTGAATGGTACTTATAACAAAAAGAATCGATCTTTAAAAGAAAAGATGTTGCTATTTTAAAATAGCAAAAATAAAAAAACTAGTTATAAAGTGTTGTAAAAATTTAAAGAAATAAATTCTACCATAAAATGTACTTTTTATACGATTATTCTAAAGAAGAAAATAATCAGCCTTAACAAGAAAGACCTAAAACTTCTATTTATATTGAACCTAATCAATTTATATACAACCTGCTTTAAATATTTTTCTTCATCATATGCAATGAAATGAGCGCCAGAAAGTATGAAAAATTATTCTCATTGCAAAGAGACAAGCCAGAAAGAAGAAAAATAAAGTAATTATATACAATAAAAGCTTATATAATGTTAATTATTTATTTAAAATAAATATGCTAATTAATTTTAAATTAAATAAGCCACGCTATTTTATTATACGTGGCTTATATAAAATTAATTATTATTAAGGGCTTTATCATCAGCAATATTTATTTTGCTATATAAAGTAAATGAATATAAGCCCGCTAATCCTATTATTGCATATATAATGCGACTAATTAAAGAATCCATACCTCCAAAAAGTGTTGCAACAAGATCAAATTTAAAAAAGCCTATAAGAGCCCAGTTTATAGCACCTATAATAACAAGTGTCAGAGCAGTTATATCAAGACCTTTGCTTTGCATTAAAATCACTCCTTAATGGTTATAAATAATACAATATTATAAATTATACAAAAAATATATTTTTTAATATTATATTATTTATATTATAACCTTTTTTAAAAAATATATTTATATATTAGTATTATATTATTTCCAGCAGATAAAGCTTGTTTTATAGCTAGTTATTTTGTTTAATTTATTTCAAAATATTATATTAAATGGAAATTTTTTTTAATTTTAAAAATATAGATAATAAAAATCCATCAAAGAGAAAAGTTTATGTATCTTTTGAAGATTTGTGAAATGAAATATGTGTATTAAATTATATCACATTTTAAAAAATCATAAAATTTTTTTTAATTTTTTTGTTAATACACAAGAAACAATACAAGAGATAACATCTCCAGGGAGAGTTAAAACAAAACCATGGAGCAAAATAGCAGAGAAAGCAAAATTTATTTTTAATACAAATTTATTTATAAAAAAATAATAAAGTAAGCCAAAAAAATATATTACAGTTAGATTAACAAATGATGCAATAAGCATTAATTTATAAGAAAGATTTTTATCTTTCTCTGCAATAAAGCCAGCTAAAAAACAACCAAACAAAAAGCCTATTATATAACCAAAAGTAGGATTTAAAATATAATTAAACCCTCCACCATTTGCAAAAACAGGTAGTCCTAAAAGCCCTAAAATAATATAAATAAGTACGCTAAAAGCTCCAAGCTTTGCCCCAAGCATAAGAGCAGCTAGATTAACAAATAAAACTTGTAGGGTAAAAGGAATATAAGGAAGAGGAATTTTTATAAAAGCTCCAATGCAAATTAAGGCAGAAAAAATAGAAATTAAGCAAATATGTTTAATTTTTAAATACATATAAATTCCTCCGTTTAAAATATTTTTATTTTGATGTAGAAATAGGGCTTATTATAAGTTTTATTAATATATATTTATTTAAGTACAATTTAAAAATATGTATTTTTGCGCTATCTATACCCCCTAAAGGAAGAGAGTTTGTAGTTTTATTGTAACATTATGCTATTTTTTAGTCAATAATAATAAATAAAAAAACATAGGCCAAAAAGCCTATGTTTAAAATTAGTTATTAAAATATCTTTTAAGAAGTCCTTCAAAAGCTCTTCCG
>CBCPNA010000070.1:0-13620 GCA_965120415.1 uncultured Bacillota bacterium
TATTAAATTTTAGTAGGGCAAAATAAGCATAATTAAGCTCTAAATCACCCTTTTGCATTAATTTTTTTATTATAGCTAAATTTATCTTTTAATAAAAATGTATACATATTCCCCCCTCCTTTAATAATCTAATAATTACTCTAAAAGGCTTTTTTCAAGCTCTTCTTTATCTTTTATATATTTTTCTATAAAAGCAATAATTAAAGCTTTTTCTCTAATATCCATATTAGCAAATTCTTTTGGCTTTATATTAAATTTTAGTAGGGCAAAATAAGCATAATTAAGCTCTAAATCACCCTTTTGCATTAGTTTTTTATATCAGCAACCATTTCTTCTATATCAACCAAAAATCCACTTATTTTCAAAATCTCATTTATAAGCCTATCTATTTCTCCCGCAAGCAATACTTTGTTTAAATATTGCTCTGGGGTTATAACCCCTATTTCTTCTATACTCTCACTATCTTTAAAATTAGGCTCTATAGTCGCTTCTATAACACATAGCATATTTAAATAGCCTTCGTCTATATATGTTTTGCCATCTTTGTCTAATGTCATAGCCCTTTTTTTAAGATTATTTAATTCTTCAAATAAAATAGGCCTTATTTTAAATTTAAAATTTTCTCCATCTTCATCTTTTAGCCTATCTGTTATCTCAACATAAGTGCTAATTTGGTCAACAACATTTAGGTTTAATATTTCTTGTAAACTAGACATATATATCCCTCCATTTATTCTCCAACTGGGTCTGTAAAGCTATTTAAAATGCTTACATCGTTAAATGTAAATGTCATTTCTTCATCAAGCTCTGTGCTATCTATATCCAGCTTTGCCATCACCATCTCATCTAGATTAACCTGTTTTAAAATAACAGTTTGCCTTCCTATTTGGCTTGTTGTATCGTTATTTTCTATCACAATATCAAAATATATATCTGTACCATTTTTTACATAATCTATCATAAGCTCCCTAAATTTGCTTGTAGAATAATAAATGCTCATGCTCCCGCTGCCGCTCCAACCTGTTGCTTTATGCTTAACCCCTGTTTGCCCCAAAACTTTTATTTCTCTTTTATTCTTTTTTACTTTAGCATTAATATTTTTAACATATAACATCTCTTCTTTACTACCATCTATATTAGCATAACAAGTGCCAAGTGCTCCGTTTATAGCATCCCACGCTTTAAGAGTTGCCAAAAAAATCTCCCCCTATTCTATAACACATTTCATATATAATTTATCCATAGCAGCAGCTGGTTCTATCAAGACATCTAAAATAACATCGCCTTTTTCGCTACCTTTGCTTACAGAAATATTGTCTTCTTCAAAATTATCTATAGCTCTTATGCTCTGAAGAGAATTAAAATATTCTATAACCTCTGATTTAAATATATCACGCCCTAAAGTATCGTTTTGCATTTTACCTAAATAATAATCATTAAATATAACAGCTATATCGTTTGCTGTAGTATCTAATATTCTTATAACCTGATTGTTAGAAAAGTCCGAATTTTTTTCGCTTGTAAAGCTTGTAAAAGTATTTATATCTTTTAGCACTTTTACATTTGTATTATCATAATAAAATGCAATTTCTCCATTTTGTATAGCTTCTTTTAATTCAGAATTTGTATATTTTTCTTCTAATTCATATTCTCCATCATAAGTTTTGTTTGTAATACTTTCATTAACTTCTGCTCCTGCTAAAGCACCAGCAAGCCAATATATAAATTCTTTGCTATTTTTAAGGCTAACAACCCCTTCATAATCTGCTTTTGTATAGTCGTATAAAACAGATATAAATTTTACCCCTTCTTCATCTCTTAGCCTTTTTGTAAAGCTGCAAAAAAGTCCTTTTGTTGTATCGTCTTCTCCATCATAAGCTAAAACATTAAAGCTTTCTGCTTCTATTAAGCTTAAAAATATAGAATATTGTTCATTTTTAACTGTCGTATCTGTACCGTTTGTAAGGTTTACCCCTGCGTTGGAGCTTAATGTACCTTCGCCCGAAAATGTTACAAAATCATTTTCTACAAGCTCATTTATATTAGCTACAGTTTGTTCATCTACTAATGTTTCTTCTATATATGTATACACAGTGAAATCTTCTGTTGATACATCTTTAGATACTTTTATTTTTATATCATTACCTCTGATACCAGCATATTTAGCCAAAACATTTAAAGATTCTATAGCTATAGATGCCTTTTCTCCTCCCCCTAATCTAAAAAGTTTAAGCTCGGTTGCATTTTTAAAAATTTCTCTTATAGGTAATAGCACATCTGAAGAATAGCTATAGCCAAAAATTTTTAAAGCATCTGTTTCAAAATCTTCTGCTGTTATAGATACTATCTTTCCTTCTTCGCCCCAGCTATTAGCAAAAGCAATAGCAACAACCCCTCTTTCAGATATCTGCGTGTTAGCCCTTGCTTTAGATATAAAGTTAATATAAGCCCCCGGCAATACTTTGTTGTAAGAAGTAAAAAGCCCTCCTCCAGCCATTAAATAACCCCCTCTAAATATTTTTTTATCATCTTTTCTACCTCTGCTTTAGAATATAAAACGTCATCTAAAAGAAGTGCATTTAGCAAATCTTTATATTTTTTAAACAAATCGCTATTTAAAAAATCTTGCTTAAAATAACATGAATTTTTATCGCTCATTTAACCCTCCATAAGAAAAAAGTTTTTGCATTTTTTCTTCTTCATCATCTATTTTAAATACATAAAAGTTATAATCTACATAAAAATATAATCGCCCATCAATTATTTTAGCCGACATATTTTCTCCAAAAATATACCCATCTTCATATTTTAACATTATCATATTTTTAAACAATATTTCTTTAATTTCATTAAAAATTTTATAGCTATTTATATCATCTTCTGGAGTATATATTATTTCTATTTTATTAAATAATTTAAATCTATTTGAAAGACAAGCTTTTTCTGAATATTCAGACAAATTAATATAAAAAGAATTGCTTTCAAAATTTTGCTTTACAGGATATGTGTAAATAGTAGCGCTTTCAAAAAGTTCATCTAAATTTAAAGAAATATAATCAATAAGCTTTTGCAAACTAATTCCTCCTAATAAATTATAATGTTATGCTATATCTTCAAATAATTCTAAAAGTATTTCTTGATGACTAGAATATATATTTGCTTTACTGCTATTTTTATATTTTGTTTCTATATCATTTTGCTTAACAACTATTACAGAATTTGGCTTAATATCAATATTATTTTCCAAAATTAATTTGATATATTGTTTGGAAAAATAATTAATATCATTATCTTGTATATAGGAAATGTTAGTTTTTCTATAATAAGAAAGCCTACAAGGTATATTTTCAAATTGCTTTTCTAGCTCAAAATATGTTGTTTTATAAATTTCGTCTTTAGCTTTAATATATCTATATATATCACAGCTGGCGTTAAAAAGCCTTTTTATATGCTCTATATTTTGCTTAATAATATCACCACCTAATAGCTCTATATTTTGATAATAGCTTTCTTTTATCCAAAAAATAATTAATAAGCTTATTAAACCTTTCTAGCTTACTATCAGAAGTATCTTCAAAATATGTGATAGAAACATCGCCCTCTGTTATCGTTTTTATAGCCTGCTCAAATTGCAAACTTTCATCTAAGTTACAATTTTTAATAATAAATAAATATTCTCCTATAACAATATCTATAAAAATATCTTCTATTTTGCTCAAATCAAGATTTGAGTTTATTTCATATTTAATATAGCTTTTAACCGCATCTATAGCTCTATCTATTATGCTTAAAGCAAGCTCTTCATTTATATTTAAAAGATTTAAATCTTTTAACTTTTCTAATATCAAATTTTCTATATTTTCCATAAATTATCCTCTGGATATAATTCTTGCTATAGGTATTGTTTTGTGGTCTATATAGCTACCTTCGCTTGCATCTTTAACAAGGCTCCAGTTTTTGCCATCTTCTAATTCTGTATTTGTTGGTGATAAAGTAGCTTGGTTAGCTTTTAAATAAGATAATCCAAAAGGTGCAAAACATTTTCTTGTTCTTACATATAATGTACTTTGCCCTCCGTTTGCTTTAGGGTCTCTATGCACCTCGTAAGGCACTTTTGTCCCTATATCTTCATAATCTATAGCTCCCCTGCCTAGTACATATGTTGTATATTTATTATAGCCTTCTGCCTCTTCTACCGGCATAGAATCGTCTATTAAAACAACTTTTCCGTTTAATGTTGCAAGCCCTAAATCACGCTGTATACCGTTTGGGTCTGTATATTTAGCATAATTTAATAAATTCAAGTTTTCTAAATTAGTCGCAACAATGCTATGCATAATAACGATAGAAAATTTACTTTTATTATCTCCGCAAGCTTTTTGTATTGCTGTATTAAGCGTCGTAACACCAATATTTTCTTCATCTTCTTCTGATATATCAAGGGTATGCTGTTCAACAAAATCAGCATTTTTATTAGATGTCATAGAAAATACCCCTTTTAAAATGCTTAATAGAGTATTTTGGTCAACTTCATCAAAATAATCGGCAACTTGTCTTGCAACATTAGACATAAAGCTAACTCCACCTGTTATATCTTCTGAAAAGTCGTCTTCTACCCAAGCATTAGCACGCCCAACAACAACTACCCCACGCTCAAAAGTTTTTGTTGCATTAGGCTCTATATCATTAAGTCCATCGTAGTTTAAGGCATCGCCTTCTATCCTGCCGTACATAGGCAATATAGCATAGCCTGTACCCCCTTGAGAAGAAAATGCTCTTTTTATTTCAAAATTTCTTTTTAAAACTTCTGATTTTACAAGCTCATTTTTTTTAGCTTTTGGCAAATTTTCTATATAACGCCCAAAAGCCATCTGATTAAAGCTTTTAAAATTACTCATAAATAACCCCCTATTAAATGCTTAATTCATCATCATAATATCTACAAAGCTCTTCATAATTCATGTTAGATAAAGGCTTTTCTCTATACATATAGCTATCAAAAGGTTTAAAGCCTTTTTGTAATACTTTATCTTCTTCTTTATTAAATAAAAATGCTGTATTTTGATTTGTTTTTAGTTTTTTTATTTTCTGTTTTATATTTTCAATATCAAAATTGTTAAAATCAATGCTTTCTAAATCTATTAATGCTAAAGCTGCTTTTATATTTCTTGCCCCAAAAAGCATAAGCTCTGTTTCTATAAGCGATATTTTTTTTAATTTATCAAGCTCTGTTTCATAATTAGCCTTTTCTTTATATATTCTGTTACAAACTTCTTTTTTAATATATTCTTCTATTTTAATTAAAATTTGTGCTATTGTATTTTCATCCAGTTTGTCTTGCAATAAATTTTTAAAATCCATAAAAAATCTCCTTTTAATTTATTTCATTTACCCCATCCCTCTTCCAACCCTTTTTTTAAATATTTTGATTTTGTTTTTTTATTTTTTTTAATTCTTTATCAACATGATTAACCCACGGATGCTGGCTAATTATTGTTTCTAAAGAAAGTAAGTCTTTTGAATTAAGGCAATTATTAATAGCTTCTGTTTCATTTATTAAAATATCTTTATTAAAAATAACTTCTACATTTTCAAAAGTGTATGTTTCATCAAAAGTATTTTTAATAAATAATTTTATAAAATAAAATAATATTTCAAAAGATGCCTGAAATTCTGTTTCCATTAAAGATGCATCAAGATCTATATCAAGATATATGCTTTGTATATTCATCTGATTAAGGCTTACATTTGCTTTTTCTTCTTTACAATCATACCCTCTAGCATTTTCTACAATAGCTTTTTTTAATGCTTTTGCAATAAGCTCATAATTGCTATTATCTATTTCTACCTTTAATGTTTTTATATCCCCTTCTATACCATCAACAGTTTTAACCTTTACAACCCCATATTCAGATAAGTTTTTTCTAAATTCTGAAAGATTAGTACCATCGTAATTTTTAAGCACTAAAATAGTATTTCTTGCATCTTCTTGTATATTGTTCATAAAATCACTTCTTACAGTGTTTAATGCGTCTTGTAAATGTTTAACCTTTTTTATAAGAGGTATTTCTTTGGAATTATATTTAAAAGGTATTATAGGTATTTTGTTCCAATGCATAGGTGTGTTGTTGTAATCTATAATATACGGTATAAAAGGGTTGTCATAATCTAAAAAAAGCTTGCCATTTTTTAATAAGTAATAATTAATACCATGTTTTGTATAAATCTCTACCCTTGTTAAAATAGCCTTTTTGTTAATTTCAAATTTTTCTATATTATAAATTCTTGCAAGCATTTTTAATTTAAAATGCTCTTCATCTTCCCAAAAAGGTAGTACCTCAAAAGGCTTAAATCTTTTAAAATCTAGGTTGCCCTCTTCGTTTATGTATAAATAAAGCCATGCAATACCACAATTTAAAGCATCTTCTCCTATATTTTTAATAAGCCTAAAAAAATCTTTACCTAAAATATTCCTGATTTTAAATAAAAATTTTTCATTTTCACAATAAAATGTTAAAGGTTTAGAAAGAAGATAGCTATTTTTTTGATCAACCATCCTTGCGTATTGATTATCTATAATTTTATTATTAGGCAAATTTTTAATACTTTTTATCATACCATCTTCGCCAATAACAGTACGCTCTCTTTTTAATATTTTATGTCTACCCGCATAGTAGTCCTCGCCCAAAAGCATATCCTTTCTTTTTATAGAAAACAAAAAATCGTTTATTTTATCTTCTACAAAATTTAAAAAACACTTGTTATTAAAGTTTAAATCATTATTTAAAATATCATTTATCTTTTTTGTTTCAAATCCGTATTCAAGGTTCATAAAAGCCCCCTTTTTATAGCAAATTATTAATCAAAACTAAATAAATCCGTAGCTTTTAAATCTTCTATAGCGTATCTCATTGCATCTAACAAATGGTTATGTTCGTCTATAGGCTTATTTGTAAAAGCTCCATATTTATCTTTTGCCCATGTATAGTTTGATATTTCGTTTATAAAATTTTGGCAAGTAGGGTTAATAACAATTTTAAAACTTTTGATAAACTGTATGCCGTTATTAACACTATCTTTACCTTTTTTGGCTGATTTTATTTTATAAAGCCCAAGCTCCCTAAGCTCGGCTATGCTTTTAGGCTCAGCACTATCTGCTCTAATCTTTTCCTTAGCGTAACCTTTTTTTAAAATTATGTTATAAATTTGCAAATTTGTTAGTGCTTTTTTATAAATTTCATCAAAAACGTATATAATCTTACCATTTAAATCAACTATAGCGCAAAAAAATGCCGTTGGGTCGTTTGTATAGCCAAAATCAAGCCCAAAAATAGCTTTTGTATTTTCATTTTTTATTTTATTTAAGTCAAATTCTTCTATAACAAAATTTTCATATACAAGTCCAGCACAAATGCCCCATTTGCCAAGCCCCGCAACTTGATACCTTTGAGGGTTATTTTTTTTCATATCTTCAAACATTTTTTCATCTTCAAAGTCAAGCCATTCATTACATTTATAATTAGTTGTTATAGCCAAAATATCTTCATCTTGCTTATCAAAAAATCTCTTTTTTAGCCAATGTCTTTCGTTCCATGGATTAAATGTTAAAGTTATTTGTTTAAATAAATGTTTTGGCATCTTTCCTCTTATACTTTCTTGCAATATGTCAAAATCTTCTTCTTTTTCTATTTCAAATGCTTCTTCTATCCAAAGCCAACATAAAACTCCGTAACTAACTGTTATAGAAGTAATTTTTAATGGATTATCAAGCCCTCTAAAAAATATTTTTTGACCTGTAGGTAAATATGTCATTTCAAGAGGACTTTTTTTTAAGCTCCAATATTTAGATACCCCAAGTGTTTTTATAGCTCAACAAAGCTCTGCAAAACAGCTATCTTTAAGCGTTCTATATGTCTTTCTCACAACAAGCAAGTTAGAAAGATCATACCTCATAAGCCTTATTATAAAGTTAAGAGCTGTTGTTTTAGATTTTTTGGATGCTCTAGACCCTTTACATACTCTATATCTTCCTTTAAAATGCCAATATTTAGCATAGCCCTTTCCAACTAAATCAGGTAAAAAAATCTCTTTTTTATCTTCTTGCATAAATTAATCAAAAATATAATTTTCTCCATATATAATAACTGGTGGTACCTCTTTATCTTTTTGGCTTTTAGAAAATATAGAATAGCTTTTGCCAAGCAGCTCTGCAGCTTTTAACCTTTCTTTAATAGATATTTTAAAATCATCGTCTTGCCCTCTCATAATTTTTGTAAGATATATCATAATTTCATCTTCCTTTGCAACAGAACCTATACCTTTGTTAGATTTTTTTTTGATATAATCTTTTATACAAGGCTTTTTTATAAGGTAATAACCAGTACTTCTGCTATATCCAGCTTTTTCTGATGCTATCTTTATATCTTTAAAATTTAAATAACATTCGCAAAATTTTTTTTGGTTTTCATTTAAAGACATTTTATCCCTCCAAAAATACAATTTTAATAAATCTAAAAGGATAAACTTATTGTAATATAATTTTAGTAAAATAAAATACAAAAAAAATTAACTTTCTATAATTTTTTTAATAACTCTATTTCTTATATTAAAACAATTTGTCCTGCTTGTATGATTTTCTAAAGCTATTCTTTCCCAAGAGTATTTTTTTTGGTATCTAAATATTATTATATTTCTCTCAAATTTATCAAGCTTATCAATAACATATTCAACCTTTTGCAAAGTAATCATCTTGTCTTGCATCTGAAAAAGAAGTTCTTTTAAAAGTTTGTTATAAATAAATAAAATTTCATCATATGATTCAAACTGTTCTGTAAAAAGAGGATTTATATTATTTTTAAGCAAATTAATTTCATTTTGGATATCAATTATACGTTGTTTTGCTTCAGCCCACTTTTTTAATAAATTTTCGCCTTTTATTTTATCTTGTTTATTCATAAAATCAACCCTTGCTTTTATAATTAAAATTAGCCTAAAAGTATGTCATCTATTTCTATGTTATAAATTTCGCTTAAAACTTTTAGAGGGGCATATCCTACGCTTGTTTTTCCCTTTTCCCAGTTAATAATAGTATGTTTGCTAACTTTTATTTTATCCGCAACTTCTTGTTGTGTTAAATTAGCATTAACTCTAGCAGCTTTTAAAGAAATCTTCATTTTAATCACTCCTTTCATCTGAAAGTATATGATACTTTTTGTAAACTGTCAATACTTTTTGTCGTTTTTTTTAATATTTTTGATTGAATTTTTTACATTTCTATATATTTATTTTACTTTTGGTATATATTCATATACTTAACACTCTTATTTGATAAATAAAAAATTACATTGTTTTATAAGGTATATAAATATAAAATATTATTTTAAAACTAGTTTAAAATATAAAATTAATACATAATATAAAATCTTATTTAATATATTAAAATATATATCATAAAGGAGGATTTTATGGAACAATATAATATTTATAAAGATATTTCAGAAAGAACAAACGGTGATATATACATAGGGGTTGTAGGGCCTGTAAGAACAGGCAAATCGACTTTTATAAAAAAGTTTATGGATTTATTAGTAATACCTAATATAGAAAATGAACACGATAGAGAACGCACCAAAGATGAATTGCCGCAAAGCGCCGCTGGCAATACAATAATGACAACCGAGCCAAAATTTATACCAAGCACCGCCACCAAAATAAAGCTTAAAGATGATATATCATTTAAAGTAAGGATGATAGATTGTGTTGGTTATTTAATACCAACAGCTACAGGGCATATGGATAATGAAAAACCACGTATGGTATCAACTCCTTGGTCAGAGGAAAAAATACCTTTCATAGATGCAGCAGAAATAGGTACAAAAAAGGTTATAACAGAACACTCTAGTATAGGCATTTTAGTAACAACAGACGGAAGTGTCACAGGTATAGAAAGAAAACATTATGTAGATGCCGAAGAAAAGGTTGTAAAAGAGCTAAAAGCCCTTTCTAAGCCTTTTGTTGTTTTATTAAATACATCTAAACCATTTTCAAAAGAAACAGAAAAACTAAATAACAGGCTTAAAGAAAGGTATAAAGCCCCTATAATATCTGTTAATATATCACAATTAAAAAAAGAAGATTTAAACTTAATTTTAGAAAAAGTTTTATACGAATTTCCTTTAAAGCAAATAAAATTAAATTTTCCTAAATGGACAGAAAGCCTAGATATAAATCATTGGCTAAAACAAAGCCTTATAAAAGAAGGTAAAGAATTAATAAATAAAATAGACAAATTACATAATTTAAAAGAAAATATAAGCTTTTTAGAAAATAATGAATATATAAAAAAAGCATATATAGATAAAATAAATTTAGGCGAAGGTTGTGGTATTGTAGAAATAGGACTAAACGATAACCTATTTTATAAAGTTTTAAGCGAAACAACATCTATGGATATAAATAGCGAATATGAGCTTATTTCAACAATAAAATTACTTTCTGAAGCAAAAAAAGAATACGATAAAGTTAAATACGCTTTAGAAGAGGTTAAAAGAAAAGGCTATGGTATAGTAAACCCAAGCCTTGAAGAAATGATATTAGAAAAGCCCGAGCTTTATAAGCAAGGCTCAAGATACGGCATAAAAATTAAGGCAACTGCCCCAAGCTTTCATCTAATACGTGCAGATATAGAAACAGAAGTATCTCCTATTGTAGGTAATGAAGAACAAAGCAAAGAGCTTGCCGATTTTTTGATAAATCAATTTGAAAATGAAAAAGAAAAAATATGGGACTATAATATATTTGGCAAAAGTTTGTCTGATTTGGTAAATGATGGCTTAAATACAAAAATATATAGGCTAGAAGAAAATACACAAATAAAATTTCAAGAAACACTCCAAAAAATAATAAATGAAGGCAATGGAGGCTTAATTTGTATACTGCTTTAAAAGGTTATTGTAGTTATGCATAAATTTATTTTAATAGTCCCTAATTATGAAGATTTTAAATATACAGTAAATATTAATTATTTTAAAAAATTAAATACCCTTCCATATTATATATGTGATTATAATTTAGCATTTAAAAATATTAAAAATATTGCTGGTATTTTGCTAACAGGTGGTGGTGATATAAGCCAAAAATATTTAAAAGAACCGTTAGATAAAACAGCTAGACGTATATGTCAAAAAAGAGATGATTTTGAAATTGCTTTATTAAAGCACGCTTTTTTAAAAAATATACCTACGCTTGCTATATGCCGTGGTATGCAAATAATGAATATAGCTTTTGGAGGTACTATATATCAAAATATAAAAAATCATATGCAAAAAGAAGATAAAAGCATAAAAACACATACTGTATTTATAAATAAAAATTCTAACTTTTTTAACATAATACAAAAAAATAAAATTGCAGTAAACTCTGTCCATCATCAATCTATAAACAAAATAGCTAGCTATTTTAAATGCAACGCTATTGCAAAAGATAAATGCATAGAAGGTATAGAATTTATAAATAAGAAAAAATATTTTTTAGGGCTACAATGGCATCCAGAAAGCCTTAATGATATATATAGCCAAAAAATATTTAAAAGTTTTATTAAAAAAGCTTTATATAAATAAAACCCACTAAATTGTGGGTTTTTATTTAATTTTATCTTTCATCTAGCGCTCTCTTTTTGTATATATTATCAAGTCTTTTTTCTTCTTCTTGTTCTAATTCTTTAAGTAGTTCATTTAATTCTTCATTAATGTATAACATACTCCCTTCAAAGTCTAAAATACCATCAAGCGCACTGTTTAATTCTTTTATTAAATGCTCATTATACGCATGTTCAAAAAATTTTAATTTTAGTAAAATATTCCCTACAAAAGAATTATTTAGTAAAATATTTTCATCTTGCAAAACACTATTTATTTCTATATATGTTTGTAGATTTTTTTTAATAATTTTAGTATTATCTATTTTATAAATATACATAATTGGTATTTTTGTAGGTTCTTCTTTAAATTCTTCATGCAGTTTATTAAGTTCATTAATAGTTTTATCAAGATTTTCAAAAATTTCTTTAAAAATTTTATTAAAAGTTTTTTCAAGATTTACTTCAAGCTGAAAAACGTCTACAAATATTTGCAAGCTGTCATGTTCACTTTTTTTAATAACATTTTCAAATTGATATTCAGTAGCATATCCTTTAATAATTTCTTCAAGTTTTGTAATTATTTGCAAGTCTTCTTTATTTTTTACAAAATACCCTTCTTGACCTTCTTTTTTAAAGCGTTTTTTTAAATATTCTATAAAAAAGCGCTTTTTGTAGTCTTGTTCTGCAGTTTTTATTGTTTCTGCTATATGTTCTAAATCTTCTTTTGCATAAAGTAATAAAATTTCTCTTATATTCTCTATTTTTTTTAAAATTTCATTACTTTTAACAATATCTACAATATTTTTTAAATACACTATATATTGTTGTAATCTTTCCATATCTATCTCATCATTTGTATTATACATTTTCATCGCTTTTAGTTCAATTTCTCTAATAAGCAATAATATATTATTATCCCTATTATAAATATTATTTTTTAAAATATTAAATTCTTTCACAATGGATGATTTTTCATCAAAAAGAAAATATTTGCTCGTTATTATCTTTTCAACATTTGAAACTTCTTCTAGTATTTCTCTAGAATAATTAGAAGAATAATCTATTATTTCCGTTAATCTTAAATATAAATATCTCATAATAATTCTCTTAATATTTTTATTATATTTCAAAATATAAACACATAACAACATAATTGTTTTAATATATGCAAATAAGCCCCTAATATTCAAACCTAAACTATTGCTTAATCTATTTATACATGCTATTATTTTATATTTTGCTCCTTTAGTATTGATAAGCTTACTTTACTAACCTAAGTATTATAACATACAAAATTTTATTTAATCAAGACACAATTTTAAAATTTTTATTATAAGAAAGCTATTATATACCATTTTTTATACTAATTATTTTATTAATGTAAAAAATGTTTTTTTTTAATATTAATATTTTTAAAAGTATTCATTTTTGGATTATTTATATAGTTTAAGCTATTTGATATGTTAAAAGAAATATATTTGTGATTTACCTTTTATACCCAACAAAACCTATTTTCTTAAAATTTTCTATTCTTATCAAAATGATTTTTCTCTTAATTAAAAATATTATCGTTAAAATTTACTAAATCTCATAAAATAATATTTTCCCTTTAAAGAATAACCATACAAAATATATTAGTAATAATACCTATTTATACAAAAAATAATGATTTTATATTATCTTTTTTTTAACATTTACATTTAAATAGAAATTATTTCTATCTTCTATATTTATAATACTATATTTTTTTATAATATTTTTATTCATTTGTATTTTCAATACATAAAAAGACGCCAAAAATTACTTATTATGTAATTAAAAATTACAATCTTGCTTATTGTTTTTTTAAATTCTTAATTATTTTCTTATATGTTTATAAAAAATCATAATAATCTAATAATTATTTCAATTAGTTATGATTTATCATTTATTTCAATATATTCAATTTGAACATCATATCCTAATTTTTCTACTGCTTTTAC
>CBCPNA010000071.1:0-6302 GCA_965120415.1 uncultured Bacillota bacterium
TTGCTTGAAGTATTCATTCTTCTTGCTAATTCCTTTTGAGTTATCCCTAGCTCTATGCATCTGAGCTTTATATCGTGATCTACTCTGTTTATCAACATTGCTTTTTTCCTTTGATCTTTTTATATATTTTATTCTTGCCTCATATCCTAACTCTTTTAACATTTTTCTAAATATCCTATTTAATATATTTTCTACCGATAAATCTTTATAGTTTGTTTTCTTGATAATTTCCTTTTAATTTTTATAAATTTGTTCTTAGAATAATTATTTTTCCTTCCATAATATTAAATATTAACATCTTCATTTTAATACATCAAATTATTGTTTAATCACCCTTTCAACATTTTTATTATTGGTATAGCAAAAACGATAATTGCATTTCAACCCCTATCATAACCTATAATTAACTATTTCGCCAATTTCTTTTACATTATACAGCATATTTTTATATTTTACAATAGTTTTTTGTTTTTTTATTTTTTAGTCAGTATATTTTATTATACTTTTTGTAATGTCTTGCAAAATGTTTGTTATAAAATATAACTTTTATTTTAAAAAAATAATTTAATATAATATATTCTTTGTTTTATTGATATTTTATATCCATATAATAAATATGTTTTAACTACTTTTTAGAAATAATTTATTATATATTTTATTATAAATCATCATTTTTTATTTTGCAATAATTTTTATTTTTTCTGTATTTTCTCCCATTTATTTTTGTATAATTTACTCTTATCCTTCTAATATTTTATAATATTAACTTTAAATTTTAAAAATTTTACAGATTTATATAAAGTAAAAGAGCAAAAAAGTTAAAAAAACATTAAAAAGTCACTAGAATATAATACTTACAGAAAAAACATACTAATTATAAGATTATAGAATAATTAAAAAGTCAAAGCAGATATATAATCGTATTTTCTGCTTTGACTTTCATTATTTTTCAAAACTCTTTTTATATGCAGTTCCCCATTGTTCCATAGAATCTATAATCGGTTTCATTGATTCTCCTAATTCCGATAAAGAATATTCTACCCTTGGTGGTACTTCTGCAAAAACGGTTCTAATTACTATACCATCTTTTTCCATTGAACGTAAACTATCTGTTAAAACTTTTTGGCTTATACCTTCTAATGACTTTTGAAGTTCAGTAAATCTACACGGACGCCTTAAAAGATTTCGCATTATTAGTAATTTCCATTTACTACCAATAACCTGAATTGTTGTCGCTACAGGGCAAGCTGGTAATTCTTCTTTTCTTATCATTTGTAACCTCCACATCATTGATTATATATAACAATTAAATATTATCGTTACATTATATTTTAATGCAATAATAAAAATAAATCAAGTTTTATTATTCTGAAAACCTTATAAATTCTTAATAGTTACAAAAAGTGCGTATTCTAATAAAAAAGTGCCTACTTGTTAAGTTCTTTAAAATAATTAAAATTAAATTATAAAACAATAAAAGGAGCAAGAAAAATGATTACAGATGTATTGAGTCTTATATATGAACGAAGTAATTTTTTTATCAATCTTTGCTTAGAACATTTAATGATTTCTTTTTTTGCTATTGTAATATCAATTTTTTTAGGTGGATTAATCGGTATTTATATTAGTGAATATCGTGGTTCTTCTAAAATAGTAATACCAATTATAAATTTCTTGTATACAATACCATCAATATCTATGCTAGGATTTTTAATACCCATATCTGGTATAGGAAATACTACTGCTATTATTGCACTAATTATTTATGCTTTACTTCCTATGGTAAGGAATACATATATAGGTATAATAAACGTTGATGCAAAAATAATCGAAGCAGCAAAAGGTATGGGAAGCACTAAAAAGCAAATACTTTGGAAAATCAAACTTCCATTAGCTTTACCAGTAATTATGTCTGGTATCAAAAATATGGTAGTTATGACTTTAGCTTTGGCTGGTATTGCTTCATTTATAGGTGCTGGTGGTTTAGGCGTAGCCATTTATCGTGGTATCACAACGAATAATTCAGCTATGACAATTGCAGGTAGTTTACTAATTGCAATATTAGCACTTATATCAAATTTTTTATTTGATGTAATAGAAAAATTATTACAAAGAAAAAGACGATATAAAAAAGAAACAAAGCAAAATAAAGTATTATATATTGGTATGTTCACTTTGATAGTGGCTATAGTGGCGATTATATCATCTTATGCTTACCTTAATAGAGAAAAAAATCAAACGATTCATATTGCTACAAAACCTATGACTGAACAATATATTTTGGGAGAAATGTTAGATATATTGATTGAAGAAAACACAGATTTAAATGTTGAAGTTACACAAGGTGTTGGAGGCGGTACTTCTAATATTCAACCAGCTATGGAAAAAGGAGAATTTGATATTTATCCAGAGTACACAGGTACAGCTTGGAGTATGGTTCTAAAGAATGAAGAGTTGTACACAGAAAATATGTTCAATAAATTACAGTCTGAATACCAAGAAAAATATAATATGGAATGGGTTGGAATGTATGGTTTTTCAAATAGTTACGCATTAGCCGTACGAAAAGAAATTGCTGAACAATATGGTTTAGAAAATATTTCTGATTTAAAATCTATAGCTTCTGAACTTACATTCGGAGCAGAATATGATTTTTATGAACGTGAAGACGGTTATACATCATTATGTAATTATTATGACCTAGATTTCAAAAAAACTGTTGACTTAGACATTGGATTGAAATATCAAGCAATCAATCAAAAAGAAATTGATGTTATGCCAATATTTACTACTGATGGACTATACAGTGTTTCTGATATTGTTGTTTTAAATGATGATAAGCAATTTTTTCCGTCATATCAATGTGGAAATGTTGTTCGCAGTGAAATATTGCAACAATATCCTGAATTAAATGCGATATTTGATATGCTAAATGGTATTTTATCAGATAAAGAAATGGCAGAATTAAATTATCAAGTAGAAAATAATAACCTTGAGCCACGATATGTAGCTGAGCAGTTTTTAAAACAAAAAGGGTTGCTTGAATAGGAGGTATATAATGGCACCAATTATTAGTATGAAGAATATAGAGAAAAAATATGATGATGTCACAATTATACAAGGCCTAAACCTCGATATTGAAAAAGGAGAATTTTTAACAATCGTAGGTTCTTCTGGATGTGGAAAAACAACTTTGTTAAAAATGATAAATGGACTTATAAAACCAGATAAAGGAAATATAATTGTAAATCAAAAGAATATTTCTGAAAGTAACTTAATTTCGTTACGAAGAAGTATCGGATACTGTATACAGGGAAGTATCCTGTTCCCCCATATGACTGTTGAAGAAAATATTGCGTATGTACCCAATTTATTAAATAGACGTAATAAGCAGAAAACAAAAGAAGCAACTGCAAAATGGTTGAAAATTGTCGGTCTGAGTGATGAATTACGCAATCGTTATCCATCTGAACTTTCTGGTGGACAACAGCAGCGAGTGGGTATAGCAAGAGCATTAGCTGCATCACCAGAAATTATTTTAATGGACGAACCATTTGGAGCAGTGGATAGTATTACGAGAAATCAACTGCAGACAGAAATTAAAGAGATTCATAATAAAACAGGTGTTACGATTGTTTTTGTTACTCATGATATAGCAGAAGCTCTATATTTAGGAACAAAGGTTTTAGTAATTGATAAAGGAGAAATACAACAATATGATACTCCCAAAAATATTATTCAAAAATCAAAAAATGATTTTGTGAAAAATTTACTTGATAATAGCTTATATAGAAAAATGACAATTAACTATGAATAATGAGAAATACATAATATAATACTATCAAAAATACTATTCAAAAATTAAATATGAAAGAATTTCTGTAATTAATAATATTAGCTTTTTAAATTCCGTTTTTAATCCACCTCGTTTTTAAAATACTTATCACTAATAAGCATATAATTAACAAAATAATATTATATAAATAATCTTCTAGAACAAGCTTAAACATTTCTTGCACAGTGACTACACTATTATAATAGGTACCGTCGAAATAAGAAATATAACATCCTAAAAAATTTGAAAATTTTTGATATTGTGAGCTTAAGTAACTATAATGAGCAAAAAACGCAAAAATTGGAGATATTAAAGACATGAATAAACCTAAAATCCATAATATAAGGTTAATAGATATAGCGGCTAGTACATTTGTAAATATAAATGCTAAAAAATAGCTTAAAATATTATAAAAAATTAAAACAGCCACAAATTTCAAAAAAATTACAACAAAATATATTCCAAATTGATTATATATTAAGCATACAATCAATGTAGAAAATAATGCCCCTAATATAGAAATTAAGCAAGCTATGCTAAGTTTTGTTAAGCAGTATGTTATATGGTTATATTTAAGTGCTTTATAAAATAATATATTTTTATCTTTATAATCAGAATTAAATTGATAAATCAAAATACTAGAAAAAATAAAACCACCTAATAATAAATATACTGTGTATACACCTCCAGCAAACAGCCCAAAATCAACTTCAGACATTGGCATTTTGCTTAAAACTACTAACATACAAAAGGCTATAACAACACAAAGTATATTTGCTAATAATATAGTAATAAAAAAGTTATTTTTCAAACTTCTTTTTATTTCAAGTAACATAAAAATCTCCTTAATTATTTAACTCCATTTACAAGCCATTTTTTCCTAAAAAGATATATTAATAATACAGATAAAATAACTAAAAATACATTGTATAAATAATCTTGACCTATAATAATAAGCATATCTTGTGTGCTAATGTTATATGCAAAATCTTCAAAAGAGTTATATGTATAATCCATAAATTTCATAAATTTTTGATAATCAAGAAATGAAGAATCATAATATGAAAACACCCTAAAAACCGGCGATATTTCTCCTATAATTATACCAAAAATCCATAATACAAACCTAAGAGAAAAAACTATAAGCACATTAGGGATAATAAATACAAGAACAAATGTTGTAATATTATAAAAAATCATAACAGCACTAAATTTCATAAAAACAATAGCAAAATTTGCCCCAAATTCTCTATATGGTATGCATACCAATAGTGTAGTCAATAAAATACCTAATACGGATATTATACAACTTATAGTAAGTTTAGTTAAATAGTATGCCAAAAAGTTGTAATTAAGCGATTTATAAAATATTATATTTTTATCTTTATAATCTTTATAAAATTGACTAATTAAAATAGGCACTAAAACAAAATTGCCAATTTGTGTATAAACAGTGTATACACTGCCTACTAATTCTCCAAAAGTAACATTAGCTACAGCCACTTTATCAACCGCAACAAGCAATACAAATCCCGCTAAAGCACAAAATAAATTAATTAATAATATCCATAATAAAAAGTTGTTTTTAAAATTTAATTTTAATTCAAAAACCACATAATCACCCCTTAATATAGCTATCTATTGCCATTTCTTTAGAATTTACTTGATTAATATCTTCATTTTGGAGCAAATAATAATTACCTTCCATATATTCTAAATCTGCTAGATTATGTGTAATATTAATTAAAGTAACATGCCCTTTATTTGTATAGTTATTTAAAAATTTATAAATTTCAATACTAGTCTTTTTATCTAAACCGTTTGTAAATTCATCTAATATAATTAATTCAGGCTCTTGTGCCAAAAAAAATAAAAGCTTTAATTTTTGCTTTTGTCCATCACTTAAATTTTTAATTTTGTTTTTTAAAGGCATCTCTTTAATATTTAAATGTTCTATTAAAGATTGTATAACATCTATTTTGCATATTTTTTTTAGTAAAGCTATAATATCATTTCCGTTTAAATCTAAAGGTATATTTGTATAACTACCTATTAATGTGATTTTTTCAGTATCTGTATTAATTTTACCAGTATAAGGAAAAGCGTTTATTATAGATTTTGCAAAACAACTTTTCCCGATACCGTTTTTGCCTAATAGATGGTTAATAATGCCTTTTTCAAATTTAATATTTACATTTTGTAGTAAAATTCTATTTTTTACTTTTAATGAATAATTAACTAAATCCATAAGTTTTAATTATATAGATAAAAATTAATGAAAAACAAAGCTCCTTTTATAAAAATATGTATACTGTTTAAAAGGAGCTTTGTTTTAAGTTTTAGCCTTTGCTTCCTGCAATACGTGCTTTTGATGAATTTGATACAAAATACCATAAGCTAAAAACTTTTTCTAATTTTAATGAACTTAATTTTTTTTCTAATTTTTCTTTTTCAGCTTTATCTTTAG
>CBCPNA010000072.1:0-40960 GCA_965120415.1 uncultured Bacillota bacterium
TGTAATTTCTGTAAGCTGGTTGTGATTGTAAATCATCTATCATGCTTTGTTGTTCTTCTATAGATAAATCCTCTCTTAATTTTAAAAAATTTACTAACCTTTTTTCTAAATCATCCATTTTTGAAGCATCTAGAAAAACATCTAGCACGTCTGATACAGCTTTTTTCATATCTTCGTATACTTCAGTTGTAAGTACTTTTTTATCTTTAGGCATATTACCATTCCTCCTTTTTTTAATTAAGTTGTTATTATTTAATTATGCCTCTTATTTTTTAGCGATAATAATTTTATAATATACTTAAAGCTAATATAAAATGTTAGTTAATAACCAACATACATATATTACCATTATTATCTTTTTATGTCAATAATCTTTATTTATTTTTTTATGATTTTTTAATATTTATTTTAAAATATGATAAATTGTTTATCTTAATAAATCATTTATCTTTATTTAAAATTTTGCCAATAATCTTTTTCTTTATTTTCTGTTACTGCGATATAATAAGCATAAGCTATATCAAATATTTGTGTTTCATCTTCCAATAAATAAAAAATTTTATCTTTTTGATATTTTATATTATCTTTTTTTAAATTTTTGTTATTAAGCCATTTTTTAAAATTATCTTCCCATTCTAAAGCCTTTTCTTCTCCTAATTCTTCATAGCTTAAAATTTCGTCTTTTATTTCAAATAAAAATTCTTCTATTTCTAATTTTATCATAAACCTTTCCTCTATTCTTTTTGTTTTAAAAATTTATTGATAAAAATACCTAAAAATAAGCCACAAATACCCCCTAAAATATGTGTAAACTGCGAAATATCATCTTGTATTGTAATACCATAGTAAATTTCTTTTCCTAAATACAGAAATACAATAATTACAGTTGTTAAAGAAATTTTGCCACTTTCAAAATTAGCAAAAGAGCTTAATACAATTAGCATAAAAGCAATACCGCTAGCCCCCAAAAGTATATCTTTTGAAATAATTGTTTGAAAAATACCTAAAATAATAGCCGTTATAAAAATTAATACAAGCATATTTCTGGAGCCGTATTTTTCTTCTAGCATAGGTCCTATAAGCAAAATAATAAAAAAATTGCTAAAATAATGTTCAAAATCTATATGACCAAAAATATGTGCAAATATTCTTATATAAAATAAAGGATCAAAAAGTGATGAATGATATACAGAAAATAAAAGCCTTGTTGTATAATGATTAGTCATTTGCCCTAATATTAAGACAATTAAAGATAAAAAAGTATAAGTTAAAATAACAGGAGAATTGTATTTAATTTTTTTTAAATACTTCATAATTCCTCCTATTCGTATCTTAGGGCTTCTATTGGGTCTAGCTTAGCCGCTTTAGATGCTGGATATACTCCAAATATTATACCTACAATGCTAGATGCTAACATAGCTATTATAGAAACAGATAAAGATAAAACAGGCTCGCTTACTTCTGTACCCATCATACTAGCTATAAACTCTGCTAAAAAGCCCCCTATAAAATAACTTCCTATATAGCCAAATATTATACCTAAAATACCTCCTAATAAGCAGATTATTATAGATTCTAATAAAAATTGAAATTTTATATTAAATTCTGTCGCTCCTAAAGACTTTCTTATACCTATTTCTCTTGTTCTTTCTGTTACGGTAACAAGCATAATATTCATAACACCTATGCCCGCAACTACTAAAGATATACCAGCAACAAATGTAATAAATAAAGTAAACATACTCATCACTGTTTCTATCATTTCAACTTGTTGAAAATTTGCCATGCTTAAATAGCTATCTTCCGACACATCATGATTCGCAGCAATAATTCTTAATAATTCTTTTTGTATATTTGTAACATTATTTATATCATTTACTTCTATATAAAGCATAGTAAAAGTATCTTCATCAAAAATATCTAATATTGTGTTTAAAGGTATAATAAGCATAGACGATATAAAAGAGCTTTCATTAACATTTGTAACCCCTATAACCTCAAAAGTATAATCTTTTCCGTTCATATATAGGTTAATTGTTTCTCCTACTACATCTTTTCTGCCAAAAATAGAAAATGCTGTATCTTCATCTATAATAATAACTTTGCTTGCAAGCTCATCTTCTTTTTCTGTAAAAATACGTCCGTATTTAAAATCAAAATAGCTTTTTTCCATCATACTAAAAGATGGATTACAACCCAAAATATTGTATACTTCTTCTTCATCTGGGTTTTTTAGAGTTACACTACCTTGTGCTATATAATATCCAGAAACATAGTTGACATTTTGATTATCTTCTAAATTTTCTATATCTTGCAAATTTAGCTCTGGTAGCTTTGATGAAGAATTGAAAAAATTAGGCATAATCTGTATCGCTTGAGAATTGAAGGAGTCAAAAGCACTAGATATAGTATTTTCAAAAGAATTACCTATAGATGTTATCGTAATAACAGATGCAATACCTATTATTATACCAACTGTTGTTAGAAAAGTACGCATTTTGTTTGAAAATACATTAAAAAATGCAGCCTTTATAGCCTCAAAAATTTTCATATATTTTCCTCCTATTCATACCTAAGTGCTTCTATTGGGTCTAGCTTAGCCGCCTTAGATGCTGGATATACTCCAAATACAATACCTATAAAGCTTGATACAACAACAGCAAAAAATACAACAACTAAAGATACACTAGGTACAATAGAATTGCCTATAAGCTTTAAAACCTTAGCGCTCAAATATGTGCCAAAATACCCGAATAATATACCCATAATACCACCAAATAGAGATATAGAAAGCGACTCTATTAAAAATTGCATTTTTATATTATTATTGGTTGCTCCTAAAGACTTTCTTATACCTATTTCTCTTGTTCTTTCTGTTACGGTAACAAGCATAATATTCATAACACCTATACCCCCTACTAATAAAGATATAGACGCAACAAAGCCTATAAATATGGTAAAAATCTGTATTGTAGATTGCATTATTTCTAAAATTTCAAAATTACCAGTAAAGCTATATTTTACCGGGCTATTATTATGATTAGCAGATATTACCCTTAGCGCCTCTATTTTTGTCTGGTTTAGTAAATTTGTATTTTTAAGGATTAAATTAATGCTTGATATTTTATCATCTGCATCTCCAGCATCCATGACAAGCTCTATAGGAGCATAAATGGTTGAGGTGCTAAAAAGCCCTTGCTCTTCTGTTTCATAAACTCCAACAACAGTAAGCTTTAATGTTTTATCATTTGAAAGAACGGTTACATCTATTGTTTCTCCTGTTACATCTGTTCGCCCAAAAACATCGTTAGCAAAATTGTTATCTATAACACAAACGTTAGAAGAATTTGTAACTTCTTGTTCTTGCAAAAATCTACCGTATAGTATAGTTAGCTTTTCTATATTACCTGCTTGTTCATTAACTCCATATAAGCTAGCGGTATCTGTTTCTTTTGGGTTTTTTAATTTTACTTCAACGTTTGTGCTATATATAGGTGTTACATAATTTATATTAACAAGATTTTTTAAGCTTTCAACATCTTTTAATTTTAATTCATCGCTATCTCTAATTGTTTCTTTATAGCTTGTTGATATACTTACCGTATCGGCGTTGAAGGAAGAAAAGTTGCTATCTATCTGCTCCTGAAAACCGTCGCCTATAGCTGTTATTACCATAACACTTGTTATACCTATTATAATACCAAGGGTTGTAAGAAATGTTCTCATTTTACTTGAAAAAATGTTAAAAAAAGCTGTTTTAAAATTTTCAAAAAAACTCATTATTCTTCACCCACAATCTTCTGATTATCGTTAAAATAATCTTCCAAAACAAGCCCATCTTTAAATCTTATTATCCTTTTTGTATATTCTGCTACATCTGGCTCATGCGTAACCATAACGATAGTTACGCCGGTATTATTTAATTTTTGAAAAATTTCTATTATCTCAAAAGTAGATTTAGAATCTAAATTACCTGTTGGCTCATCTGCTAATAATATAGCGGGGTCATTAACAAGGCTCCTTGCTATAGCAACACGTTGCCTTTGCCCCCCAGACATTTCATTAGGCTTATGATGCTCACGCCCAGAAAGCCCAACGCTAGCTAGAGCTGCTTTTGCCTTTTCTCTTCTTTTTTTGATAGAAACGCCTGCATATACCATAGGTAATTCTACATTTCGTAAAGCAGAAAATTTTGGCAAAAGGTTGAACGATTGAAAAACAAAACCTATTTTTTTATTTCTAACAAAGGCTAATCTTTTACCAGAAATTTTGCTAACATCTTCTCCATCCAAAATATATTTTCCGCTTGTTAGTGTATCAAGGCAACCCAAAATATTCATCATTGTAGATTTACCACAACCAGAAGAACCCATGATAGAAACAAACTCGCCTGGAGAAACAGAAAAATTAGCCCCTTTTAAAGCCTCGACTTCTATTTTGCCGTTTCTATAAACTTTTCTTACATTTTCAATTTTTAATATATGATTATCATTTTGCATATTAAGCCCTCCTTATTAACTTTATACTGTGGAGGTTTTTGTAACTTTAGTACCTTCTGTTAAGCTATCATCTGGAGAAGATACAATAATCTCTCCTTCTAAAAGCCCTTCTACAGATACTAAAGAGTTTTCAAAAGTTTTAATTGTTATATTTCTTTTTTCTAAAATATCCTTATCATTTATAACAAAAACATAAGGGTCGCTATCTGTTTCTGTCATGTAAGATACAATAGGTATTACAGTTGCATCTTCATCAATATCTGTTATTATTTCTAAATCTGCTGTATAACCTGCTTTTATATCGACATTTTCTGGTACAGAAACTTCTATTTTTACAACATTTGTACTACTGCTAGAGCTTGTTTCTGCTGTAGGATAAATTTTTGTAATAGTACCTTTATATGTTTCATCAAATGCTTCAAAAGTTATATTAACCTCTTGATTAAGCGCTACATTTTGCATATCATATTCTGGAACATAAGCCTCTATAATAAGCTCATCTGTCCCTATTTCTGCTATTAAGGTGCCTTCTTGTACAGTAGAACCTTCTGTTACATAAACATTTGTTACAATACCACTAGCTGGAGAAGTTATTTCTGTTTTAAATTTATTTATATCTTCTTGTAATTGGCTAATTTTTAATTCTGCTTGTTGTACTGCAACTTTTTGTGTTTCTATTCTATTTTGGTTAGACGCCTCTGTAACGCTATTTTGAGCTGATTCTAACTGTTGTTTATTATATTCTAACTGATTTTTAGCAACTGTAATAGAATTTTCTATACTTTGCGCTTGTTCTTCTAAGCTTGTTAAGCTATCTTCATAGCTTTCTAATTCTTTTAAAGAAATAGCTCCTTGGTCATAAAGCTTTTTAGCATTTTCATAATCTGTTGTAGCTTTTATAATTTTATCTTCTACAGAATTTAAATTTGTTTCATATTCTGCTATACTTGTTTCTGTTTGTAAAATTTGTGTTTCTAGCTGGGTTATTTGTACAGTTTCGGTCGGTATATATAAGCTTTCTAAAGAAAGTTTAGCAGATTGTAAAGAAAGTTTGGCCTCTTCTAATTGCCTTTTTAAAGAATCTAAAGAGTCACTGCTGTATGTAAGTATCGTGCTATCTGATGTAACACTATCACCTTCTTTAATAGACAAAGTTTGTATTTTGCCTGTACTTTCTGAATATACAGAAATTGTATCTTTAAATACAACTTCGCCATCTGCTTCTACAGTGCTTATTACAGTTTGTTTAGCAACCTCATATGTACTTACCTCAACAGCTGCATCTGCATCTTGCCCTAAAAGCACCATCTTTCTTGAAATAAATATAATTATCAAAATAACTATTATAACAATTACTGTTATAGTTATAGTTTTTTTGGATTTTTGCATTTTAAATTCCTCCTAAATTTCAATACCAAAATGTTTATATCCAAGTTTTGTTACCTCTCTACCACGAGGGGTTCTTTTTATAAAGCCAAGCCTTATAAGATAAGGTTCATATACTTCTTCTATTGTATCTGTTTCTTCTCCTATAGATACTGCTAAATTTTCTACCCCAACAGGCCCTCCAGCAAATTTTTCTATAATAGTTTTTAAAATTTTGTTGTCTATCAAATCAAGACCTAATTTATCTACATCTAATAAGTTTAATGTTTCATTTGCTACAGTTTCTGTTATCTTGCCAAAATATTTAACTTGTGCAAAATCTCTAACCCTTTTTAAAAGCCTATTTGCGATACGTGGTGTACCTCTTGACCTTTTTGCTATTTCAAAAGCACCTTTTTTATCTATTTCTATTTCTAGCACATTAGCAGAACGCTCCACAATCTGCGCCAGCTCTTCATTTGAATACATTTCTAAACGGCTAATAACCCCAAATCTATCTCTTAAAGGGTTTGTTAAAAGCCCTATCCTTGTTGTCGCACCTATAAGAGTAAATTTAGGTAATTCTATCCTAATACTTTTGCTAGAAGGTCCTTTACCTATAACAATATCAAGAAAAAAATCCTCCATAGCAGAATATAAAAGCTCTTCTACTATTCTATTTAGTCTATGTATTTCATCTATAAATAAAATATCGCCTTCATTTAAATTATTTAAAATAGCAGCCATATCGCCTGTTTTTTCTATAGCAGGGCCTGATGTTATTTTTATACTGCTTTCCATTTCATGAGCTATTATATTAGCAAGAGTTGTTTTGCCAAGCCCAGGAGGGCCATATAGCAAGACATGATCTAAAGGCTCTTTTCTCATTTTGGCTGCTTGTATATATATTTTTAGCATTTCTTTAACCTTTTCTTGCCCTATATATGTATCTATAGAGTGCGGACGTAACTTTTTTTCTATTTCATAATCTTCTTGCCTAAAATCTCCTGTAATAATCCTATCTTCTATTTTAATCACCACCTATTTAGAAAGTAATTTAAGTGCTTTACTTATAATTTTATCCAATGGTAAATCTTCTTGTATTTTATCTATAGCAAGTATAACTTCACTTTTTGAAAAGCCAAGTTCTAATAAAGCCTCTATAGCATCTTTTTTAATATCTGTTTCATTATTATTAATATAATTTAATGTATTTTCATAAGCTTTATCAAAAATTTTGTCTTTTAATTCAAGCACTATCCTTTGGGCTGTTTTGCTCCCTATACCAACCCCTTTTGCAAGCTTTTTGGTATCTGAATACATAATAGCTGTCATAAGCTCATCAAAAGACATAGCATTTAAAAGAGATATAGCGCTTTTTGGTCCAACACCGGACACTAAAATAAGCTTTTCAAATATGTCTAGCTCCTCTTTTAATAAAAAGCCAAATAAAGATATTTCATCTTGTTTAATGTTCATGTAGGTATATACTTCTATTTCTAATGAAGTTTTAGAAATGTGTTCTAAAACTTTGTCCGTAACAAAAACTTTATACCCTATACCATTATTTATAATTAAGATAGTATTAGGACTAAAAATTTTAGCAACACCTTTTATAAAACTAATCAACATTAATCCTCCTAATGTAGTTAAAATTAATAAATAATTTTTGTATTTATGTAATTATTGTAAGCTGAAAGCAAAATAAAACAATACTAAGCACTATAAAATTAAAGAGGCGAAATACCTTATAGTAAAAGCTATTAATGTGCAAACATAGTTAAATAAAAGCAATATAGGTATTTATAAATAGTAAAAAATTAGCCAATAATAAGCATAAAAATAGGGGACATTATGCTTAATAATAAATGATAAATATCTTTTTATTTAAACTGATTTTCTTTAGCATTATAAAAGTAGCCTAAAGTATTTAGCTTGTTGTTTAATTCATCTTTAGATATGTTATAATTTGTGCAAAATTTATCTATATTTGCAAAATCATCTCTAAGCTTTGTATTAACAAAACTTAAAAGCATATTAGGATCTTTAGGTAAATCCATAAAAACACTCCTTAAAATAGATTAGCTAGCTTATATTATACTACATATTTTTTAAAAAATCTATAGTAATATATTAATAGTATACTAATTTTTTAAAAAAATATTATATTTTTATATAAATAAAAAAACACTTATAAAAATAAACACTTTAAAGCTAAAAACAAAATAAAAAGTAGCTTTTAATTTTTAATACAAAGCTTTGCTTCATATATATAAAAAGCTAAATTTTAAAGTCTTTAGCCCTTGCATAAAAAACAAATTTTTAAGCTATAAATACAAGGTGAAAGGGCGTAGACTTTATCTACCCCCATTTATAAAATAAGTGCTTTTTTATTTTAATAAGTAGTCATATAATTTTCTAATTCCCAATTAGAAACATATTTTCTATATCCGTCCCATTCTTTTTGCTTACAAGCCATAAAAGCTTTAAATGCATGTTCACCCAAAACATTTTTTATTAATTCATCTTTTTGCATAAAATATAGCGCCTCATTTAATGTTTCAGGTATATTTTCTATACCTCTTTTTTTAATTTCTTCATAAGGCATAGCAAATAAGTTTTCATCCACACTTTCTGGGCATTTTATATTATTTTTAATACCGTCTATACCAGCTGCAAGGCAAACAGCAAGGCATAAATAAGGATTGGTTGCTGGGTCTGGGCTTCTTAGCTCTACCCTTGTACCGTTACCTCTACTTGCTGGTATCCTTATAATATCTGTTCTGTTAGATGCGCTCCATGCAATATAGCAAGGCGCCTCATATCCTGGCACAAGTCTTTTGTAAGAATTAACTAGAGGGTTTGTTATAGCAGTAAAGCCTTTAACATGATGCAAAATACCAGCAACAAAGCTATAAGCCTCTTTACTAAGCCCTATTTTGTCATTTTGATCAAAAAATATGTTTTTGCCATCTTTAAATAAGCTCATGTTTGTATGCATACCAGAACCTGCTATTCCGTATATAGGCTTTGGCATAAAAGTTGCATGTAACCCATATTTTTGGGCAATAGTTTTAACAACCATTTTAAATGTCGCAACATTATCAGCAGTTTGTAAAGCGCTATCGTATTTAAAGTCTATTTCATGTTGCCCTCTTGCACACTCATGATGCGATGCCTCTATTTCAAAGCCCATTTCTTCAAGCGTTAAGCAAATTTCACGACGAGCATTAGAACCGCTATCTATAGGGTCTAAATCAAAATACCCTGCCTCATCATTTGTTATTGTTGTTGGATTACCCTTTTCATCAACTTGAAATAAAAAAAACTCAAGCTCATTACCAACATTAAAATCATAGCCTAAGCTTTTTGTTTCTTTTAATATTTTTTTTAAAATATATCGTGGACATCCAGCAAAAGGGCTACCGTCCGGCTTATATACATCGCAAATAAAACGTGCCACTTTGCCTGTCTGTGGCCTTCAAGGAAAGGTAACAAATGTATCTAAATCTGGCTTTAAATACATATCCGATTCTTCTATTCTTGCAAAGCCTTCTATAGATGAACCGTCAAACATCATACCATCTTCCAAAACTTTATCTATCTGTGAAGATGTTACAGCGATATTTTTTAATTTGCCCAAAACATCCGTAAACTGTAACCTTATAAATTTTATATCATTTGATTTTATAAGCTCCTTTATTTCTTTCTTGCTATATTTCATAGTGAACCTCCTATAAATGGAAAAACGTGCAAACATTTAAGTTACCGTCTGCTTTCTTTTAATAAATTATATTCATTTTAGTATAATTTGTCAATAATTTTATAAATTATTTTCATAATAAGCTTCAAGCCTATAAATAGGCATATTTTGGGCTAAAAATTTTTGTTCATATTCTGTCTTAACATCACCCTTATAATCTTTATTTAAAGAATTATGTAAATCTAAAGATATGTTACGTAAGCGCCAGCCTTTATCTGATATTTCATTTAAAGAAAATTCAAATAAAGCTTTATTGTCTGTTTTAAAAAATAATTCTCCTTTTTTATTAAAAATGCTTTCATATATAGCCAAAAAATTTTTGTGTGTTAGCCTTCTTTTTGCCCACTTTTTTTTATTAGGCCAAGGGTCACAAAAGTTAATATATATTCTTTCTATTTTATCATTATTAAAATATTTTAAAAGGTCGCTAGCATCAGCTACAAAAAAGGCTAAATTACCTTTACAATTATGTTCTCTTGCCTTTTTTAAGGCGCTAACAATAACATTTGTCTGCCTTTCTATAGCTATATAATTTATGTTAGGAGTTAAAATAGACATCTTGCTTGCAAATTCGCCCTTGCCAGCACCAACCTCTATATGAATAGGGTTATTGTTATTAAAAAAAAGTTGCCATTTACCTTTATTTTCTTCTGGATTTTTAATAAAAAGGTTGTTTGTATTTAATTCATTTAAGCCCCATGGCTTTTTTCTTAAACGCATAAAAAACTCCTTTATTTTTTTTGTGGTATATTTTTAGAATTAAATATTTTAAGATTAAAGCTTTTTTCTTTTAAAATTAACATTTTAAAAATTTGAGCTGTATACATAGCATCGTTTAAAGCATCATGAAATTCGCCGTAACTTGGCAAATCAAAATGCTCTATTGCTGTTTTAAGCCCAACAGCCGTCCCTTTTCTAAATTTCAAATGTTCAGACGCAATTTTTTGAATATCTATATATTTTAATATCAAATCGCCTTTCAAAATATTATAATAAGACAAATTACGGTATAAAGCTCTTAAATCGCTTCCACCCCAAACTACAAAAACACTGTCCTCTTTAAAATCTATAAAATCGTTAAATTGTAAAAAAACTTCCTTAAAGCTTGGCTTGTCCTTTAAAAATTCTTTTGTAAGCCCTGTTATTTTTTCAACATGTGGATGAATCTCTTCATAAAGATTAGGCTTTATATATAAGCTAATTTTGCCTATGATATTATAATTTTCATCTAATTTAACAGCGCCAATTTGAATAATTTCAAAACGGCAAGCTGGTATTAGATTTAGCGTCTTATTGTTTTTAAAATCAAACCCTTGATTAAATTCTAAATCTAAAATTATATATTGCATAAATACGTTCCTTCTATATAATAAAAATATAATAATAATATACACTAAAACTTGGATAAATACAATATTAAAAAAAATATTTTTAAAATTTTTATAAGCTACATAGTAAAATAGCTAAATAGGCAAAAAGCTGGCTAAAAGCCAGCAAAATAATACATAATTATAAATAAATCTATTCTTGCCCTATTTTTATCACAACTTTTTGATTTTGGTATAAAGCAGCTGTACCAGCAACAATCTTTATAGCGTGGGCTATTTTGCCCTTTTTACCAATAACTTTGCCAAAATCTTCTTCAGATACAGATACATTAAAAATTGTTATACCATCGTCTTCATTTGTTGTTTCTTTTATAGAAATACTACTTACATCGTCAACTAAATTTTCAACAATTAATTTTAATAAATCTTTCATAAAATTAACCTTTCTATAAAAAAACTAAATAGCCCCTGCTTTTTTTAACAATGCTTTTGCAGTATCTGTTGGCTGTGCTCCGTTATCTAGCCATTTTTTTGCCTTTTCTATATCAAGCTTTATTACAGAAGGCTCTTTTAAAGGGTCATAATAGCCAAGCTCATCTATAGATTTGCCGTTGCGTGCTGTCCTGGAATCAGCAACAACTATCCTGTAAAAAGGAGTCTTTTTAGCTCCTAATCTTTTTAACCTTATTTTTACCATTATTTCACCTCCTTAAAAAATTATTTTAAAAATGGAAGATTAAACTTGCCTTTTTTAACCTTTGACATATTGTTAAAAAGTTTCATTGTTTCTCTTGTTTTTTCAAAATCTTTAAGAAGTTTATTAACTTCTTGTATACTTCTGCCTGAACCAGTAGCAATTCTTCTTTTCCTTGAAGAGTTTATAATAGAGGGGTTTGCCCTTTCTTTGTATGTCATAGATTTTATAATTGCCTCTATATGAGAAATAGATTTTTCATCTACATTTAAGCTATCTATATTAATCTTACCTGGTATAGGAAACATTTTTATAATATCTTTAATAGAACCCATTTTTTTAATCTGTTGCATTTGCTTTAAAAAGTCATCTAGGTTAAAATCTAAAGTACGCATCTTTTTTTCTATTTCTAGCGCCTCTTTTTCATCATAAAGATTTTGCGCCTTTTCTATTAAAGATAAAACATCACCCATGCCAAGTATGCGTGACGCCATGCGATCCGGGTGGAAAGGCTCTAAATCTTCTAGCTTTTCTCCAAGCCCAACATATTTGATAGGCTTTTTTGTAATTGCTCTAACAGATAAAGCTGCTCCCCCTCTTGTATCGCCATCGAGCTTTGTTATTATGGTGGCGTCTATACCTAGCTTTTCATCAAAACTTTTAGCAACATTTATAGCATCTTGCCCCGTCATAGCGTCTATCACAAGTATTATTTCTTGTGGTCTTACTTCTTTTTTAATGCTGTATAGTTCTTCCATTAATTCTTCATTTATGTGTAAGCGCCCAGCAGTATCTATTATAACAACATCATTACTATTTTCTTTTGCATAATCTATAGAAGATTTTGCAATTTCTATAGGGTTTTGGCTTTCTAAAGAAAAAACTGGTATGTTATAATTTTTGCCTAAAACCTCCAGCTGCTTAACAGCCGCTGGCCTATAAATATCACAAGCTACTAAAAGTGGTCTTTTGCCTTGCTTTCTTAAATGCCCTGCAAGCTTGCCTGTTGTTGTTGTTTTACCAGCTCCCTGAAGCCCAACCATCATATATACAGTCGGCGCTTTAGAAGAAAAGGTAAGCATACTCTGGGAGGTACCTAACAAATCTGTAAGCTCATCTTTAACAATTTTTATAACATTTTGCCCTGGGTTAAGCCCTTCTAAAATATCTGTGCCAACTGCCTTTTCTGTAACATTTGATATAAACTGCTTGACCACTTTAAAGTTGACATCAGCCTCAAGGAGCGCAAGCTTAACCTCTCTTAAAGCCTCTTTTACATCCTTTTCAGAAAGACGCCCCTTACCTGTTAAATGCTTAAAAGCCTCTTGTAATTTACTTGATAAATTTTCAAAAGCCATGTTAAACTCCTTAAATTATTAACTTAACAATAATACCAATGCAACCTTTTTATGCTTTGATACCCAGCCTAAAAAGCAAGGCTTGTTACGGTAGCGTAAGCAACCTGTCTTGCCGGTAACACTTTTGATAAAAAAGCTTTTATTTGTATTTAATAACATAGTTGATATTTTGATAATATTTAGGCAAGTATCCTAATAAAGATATTAGAGCAAACTTTGCCTTGGGGTAAAACACAAAATAATATTTTCTTATACATAATACTATATACAAAAAGCAATGTCAAGTATTTTTTTGGGGCTATTATTTTAAAAATATTTAAAGCTATTCAAAGCTATTTAAAGCTATTTAAAGTTATTTAAAATTTTTATTATATTAGCTAATAAATAATTTATTAAAAAATTATCTTTAATAAAGCCAACTATAATAAAAAAATCTTTTATATAAAATTTTATTTTTAATTAAAATTAGTTTTAATAACCTAAAACAAGCTATTTTGGACATTGCAAAATATTTTTTTTATTAGTATAATACATATTAAATTATGTTTTATAGGGAGTGTGATTTTATTTGGATCCTGCCAGTCTGCAGTTTTTAATATTAATTATATTCATTATTTTGTCTGCTTATTTTTCTATGTCTGAAACGGCGCTTATATCTTTAAGCAAAATCAGGCTTAGGACAATGCTTGATGAAAATGTTAAAAATGCCACTTTAATAAAAAAAGTTACAGAGAATCCAGACAAGCTTTTAACAGCTATCTTAATAGGTAATAACCTTGTTAATATCGGTGCATCTTCTTTAGCTACATCCATGGCGGTTAATAAAATGGGTAATTCTGGCGCAACTATAGTTACCTTTATTTTAACATTTGTCATCCTTGTATTCGGAGAAATAACTCCTAAAACTTTCGCAACCAAAAATTGTGAAAAAGTCGCTTTATTTGTTATAAAGCCTATTAGTTTTTGTATACTTATTCTTACTCCTGTCATATTTTTATTAAATTTAATAACCGGCTTTTTACTTAGGTTATTAGGTATTAAAAAAGATGAAAAACAGCTAACTATAACAGAAAATGAGCTTATCACCATGGTTAATGTAGGGCATGAAGAAGGCGTTTTAGAAATTAACGAAAGAGAAATGATAACAAATGTTTTTGATTTTGCAAATAGCGATGCAAAAGATGTTATGATACCACGTACTGATATTATTGCTGTTAATATAAACGCCTCTTTAGAAGAAATAAAAGACATATTTAAACAAGAAACTTATTCTAGGATGCCTGTTTATGACGAAAGTTTGGATAATATAGTAGGTATTATAACACTAAAAGATTTATTGTTTATAGAAGATGATAAAGATTTTGATTTAACACAAATAATGCGTGAACCATTTTTTACTTATGAATCTAAGCCTCTCAAGGAGCTTTTTACACAAATGCGTACAGAAAGAATACCTATTGCTATTATAGCAGATGAATACGGAGGTACAGCAGGTATTGTTACCCTTGAGGATATGCTGGAAGAAATAGTCGGTGATTTAGCAGATGAATATGATGAAGTTTCTCAAGAAATAAAGCTTGTTAAAGATCATGAATATATAGTCGAAGGGGTTACAAAAATAAATGATGTTAATGAAATGTTAGGCACTAATTTTACATCAGAAGATTGCGACTCTATAGGTGGCTTTATTGTAGAAACTATTGGCAAATTTCCCGAAAAAGGCGAAATTTTTAAAAAGGATTCAATTAAATTCATAATAGAAGAAATTGATAAAAATCGTGTAGAAAAGATTAGAATTTTAACCCACGTAACAGAATAATAAAAAAGCTATTTAAGATTTATTTTTAAATAGCTTTTTGCTTTTAAGAAAGGAATATCTATGCAAAAGCTTTTAGATTTTAAAAAAACTATTATTTTTTCAACAATAGATGAAAATAATTATCCATTGTCTGATTTTTCTATATACATAATGGATAAAAACAAAATATATATATTTGTAGATTATACCACTAAAATATATCAAAATTTAAAAATAACTAAAAATGCAAATATTATTATTACAGAAGATGAAAATAAAGCAAAAAATATATTTGCAATAAAAAAAATCACATTTAATGCTATAGCTAAAGAAATTACAGAGCCTTCTAAGCATATTTTTGAAAGCTTTGAAAAGGTTTATACAAAAACCGTAATAAAAACTTTAAAAAAACTAAAATTTGTTATATTTGAGCTAACTCTTTTAAACGGGATATATAAAGAAAGTTTTGTAAAAACATATAGCCTAGCTTTTAAAGATGAAAAATGGATTAAACAATATTTAGATATACAAAATATATAATCATATTATAAATTGTTACAATTTTCAAAATATTTTCTTTTATTTTATATATTTAAAAGACGCTTTTTTAAGCGTCTTTTATTATGCATTAAGCTGTTATTAATTTTATTTATATAATTATTTAATTAAAAAATATTAGGGGCATACATTTTAAAATAATTAGGGCGTCTTATAGCAAATATATCGTTTAAAATAAGGCTTTCCATATTAGAACGCAAAATCACCCATCTATCTATTTGCCCTGTCATATTTTTTGCTCGTTCGTCTTTTATTTCGGCTATTTCATCTAAAGATACTTCTGCCAGATTAATACTTCTATCAACCATTTGTGCTAGCGTTTCTCTATCTATCCCAATAGGGTTATAAATAGGGCTACCGATAAACTCATATTCATTAAGTGTTTCTAAAACAAATGGATATAACGTTTTGTTTAAATCAGAATAAGATTTTCTCATTAAGTCTATTTCTCTATTTTTAGAATAATTTTGCCCATTATCTAAAAAGGGTCTTTTTATTTCTGTTTCTTTTTGTTGAGTTTTTTTATATTCTTTAAATATGTTATCTTTATTTAAATTATAATCACTGTTTTTTATATAATACATAATCTACCCCTTAAATTAAATTATATCATATTATATGCAAAAAAACATATTTGTTGATTATTTATTGATTATTTTTTTAAAATACTATAAACTTCTCTTTTAGATATACCTCTTTCTTTAGCAATTGCTTTCATTGCGTCTTTTTCGGCCTGTCCGTTAGCTGTATAAAGGCTAAATTGTTCCTCTATAGAAATATTATTAGAAAGATTGTCTATTTTGCCCTTTTCTAATTCTTCTAAAGAAAGCCCCTCCAGCACTATAACATATTCTCCTTTTGGGTCGTTTTTTTCAAAATATTGTATAGCATTATTTAAGCTTGTTTTAAAAACATTTTCATATTTTTTGCTAATTTCTTTTATTATAGCAATTTGCCTATCGCCTGTATATAAAAAAAGCTCTTTTAAAGTATTTTTTAAATTATGTGGTGCCTCATATATAATAGATGTTCTGTATTCATTTTTTAGATTTTCTAAAATAGTCTTTCTTATCTTTTTGTTAGAGGGCAAAAAGCCTTCAAAAACATAGCTTCTTGTTTTTAAGCCCGAAATAACAAGGGCTGATATAGCTGCTGTTGCCCCAGGCAAAACGGTTACTTTTATATCGTTTGCATAGCATAGCTTTATTAAATCTTCGCCTGGGTCTGATATACAAGGGGTACCTGCATCGCTAACAAGCGCAATATTTTTGCCTTTTTTTAATAAATTTATAATTTTTTGCCCTTTAAAATGCTTATTATGTTCATAATAGCTTTCTAAATGCGTTTTTATATCGTAATGATTTAATAATTTTATAGTATGTCTTGTATCTTCGCATGCTATTAAATCGACTTCTTTTAATATTTCTAAAGTTCTTAAAGTTATGTCTTTTAAATTTCCTATAGGTGTTGAACAAATGTATAAAATACCACTCATAATTATTGCTCCATTTTAATTATAATATATTTCATAAACTTTTTTAGTATATTTATTATCTTTATTATAAATAATTAAATTAGGCAAAATTTTTAATAAATTTTTACCATTTTTAACCGCTTTAATCAAAACAAGATTTGGCGCTTTATTCTCATAAGGCTGAACAAACTGGATAAGCTTTGGTTCTAGCCTAAATTCTCTTAAAAATTGCATTATATCAGCTAGCCTTTCTGCCCTATGCACCATATAAAATGCCCCTTGAGAAATTAATAAACTGCTTGCAAATTGTATAATATCTTGCAATGTGCAAGATATCTCATGCCTTGCTATAGCTTTAGGCGAAAGATTATTTATAAAGCCGGCATTTTTCATATAAGGAGGGTTTGTTACAACTACATTAAATGAATTTTTATTAAATTTTTCAAAAACATTTTTAATATCTAAATGTTCAACAAATATTTTATCTTCAAGCTTATTTAAAAAAACGCTCCTTCTAGCTATATCTACAATATCTTCTTGAATATCTATAGCAAAAAATTTGCATCCTGTTGTTTTTGCCTCCATTAGTATCGGTATAATAGCGTTGCCTGTACCTATATCAAATACTTTATCACCTTTTTTAGCTTTAGCAAAATGAGATAATAATACCGCATCTAGACCAAAACAAAACTTTTTTTCATTTTGTATAATTTTATAGTTATTTCTATGCAGATTATCTATTCTTTCATTTTCTTTTAATATAATTTCCATTAGTCTTCTAGCCCTTTTAAGTCTTCTTCTATTACCTTTTCATTAATTTCATTAACCTCTGCTCTTTTTATAATACTAACTTCCCCTGAACTGAAAAATTCAACACATGTCGTATCTGTTTCATCTTTTTTTACTGCTGCTTTTATTATTTGCCTTAAAACATCCACCATCAAAACTTCGCCAACACCTGAAGATGTAGCTATAATATCCCCTTCTTTAGGAAAGCCCTCGCTTAATTCTTCATACGTATCTTGTTCATATTTAAGACAACACATAAGCCTTCCACAAACTCCAGATATTTTAGCTGGATTTAAAGATAAGTTTTGATCTTTAGCCATTTTTATAGAAACAGACTGAAAATTATCTAAAAAGGTTGCACAACATAAAGTACGCCCACATATACCTATACCATTAAGATGCCTTGCTTTATCTCTAACCCCTATTTGCCTAAGCTCTATACGCATTTTAAATATAGCAGCTAAATCTTTTACAAAATTTCTAAAATCAATGCGCCCATCTGCAACAAAATAAAATATTATTTTATTAAGGTCAAAAATTAAGTCTATATCGATTAATTTCATTTCTAAATCGTTTCTTTCCATAATTTTTAAAAATATTCCATATGCATCTTTTTCTTTTTGTTTGTTTTTAAGCTGTTTTTTTTGGTCTTCTTTTGTTGCTATTCTTATTATTGGTTCTTCATTTTTTAATTCTTCTTTTGGTATTTTCATATTTTCTAATGCAACAGTACCATATTCTATCCCTCTTATAGTCTTAACAATTACGTCTGTATTTTTTTTTATAATTAAATTATTTGTTTTAAAATATTGCATTTTAGAATTTGGCTTTATTTTAACCCCAACAACCTCAATCATTATATTTCTCCTTTAATTTTAAAAATAAAGATTCTAACGCTAAATTAAAATTAGCATTTTGTTTTAAATAGAGTTTTGTATTTAATATATTATCTATTTTATTTGATAAATTTTTAACAGACATGTTGGAAATGTCTCTTATCATATGTTCTATATCTTTTTGTATAATATTTTTATTATCATTTGTATGTTTATAAATTAAAGAATCTCTGTATATTAATAAAAGTATATCCAAAACTTCTTGTATATTTTGTTTATAATTTTCAAAAAAAGTTATCATTTTATAAATATTTAAAAGGCTCTTGCTTTCAAAATCTTTTATTTCTTGTATAATACTTTCTCGCATGGTTAAAAAACTTTCAGACTGCAAAATATCCAAAGCCCTACCTATGCTCCCTTCAGAATAAGATGTATAAAGTGGTACATTATCTTTTGGTATGTTTAATGAATATAAATAATCTTGTATTAAATTTAAAGGAAGGGGTCTTATTTTTAATAATATCGCTCTTGAAAGTATCGTTTGCAAAAATTGGTTATAATTTTGAGAAATTAATAAAAATACAACAAATTTTGGAGGGGCTTCTATAGTTTTTAAAATAGCGTTTTGCGCCTGAATTGTCATAGTATGTGCATCATAAATAATAAAAATCTTATATTTCCCAAAAGGCTTTATTTCTATATTTTTTATAACATTTTCTCTTATTTCTTGTATACCTAAAGACTTTTTTTCTGAATATATATATATAACATCTGGATTATTATTATTTTCAAATGCAAGGCAACTATTGCATTTAAGGCAAGGGTTACCTCCCTTATTTTGTTTGCATAATAAAGCCTTAGCAAATGTTTTGGCTATCATCTTTTTTCCTGATTTTTTAGCCCCATCAATAATATAGCAATGGAAAATCAAATTATTTTTTATAGAATTTTTTAAATTGTTTATAATATTTTTATTACCAACTATTTTGTTAAATTCGTACATAAAAATAACCCCATTTTGCTATACTTTTATAAAATTTTCTACATCTAAGACAAATATAGTAGCTCCGCTTATTGTAACCTCAAGAGGGGGCTGCATATAGTCTGTTATAGCCCCTTGTCCAACACCGTTTGTAAACTGCTTTTTAGAATGTGCCTCATTTTTTATAATATCTATAACATCGTTTACCTTTTCATCAGAAACACCACATATAAGGGTTGTATTACCAACTTTCAAAAAGCCCCCTGTGCTTGCAAGCTTTGTAACCCCGTACCCTGCTATGCTAAGTTTATTCATTATGTTAAAAACATCGTCGTCTTTAACTATAGATAAAACTAATTTCATTTTAATATAACTCCTTTATTAAATAAATTTTCAATATATTCTACAATTGTTTTATGGATAACGTTTTCATCTAAAGATGCATCTATAATTTTTATCCTTTTTTTATTATATTTTGCTATTTTACAATATCCATAATAAACACTTTTATAAAAATAGTCATTTTCATTCTCTAATCTGTCCAAAATTTTTTGTTCTTTTTTTCTTTTTATTGCTATATCTGGCGCTAGATTTAAAAAAAAGGTTATATCTGGGGTAAGCCCTTTTGTTGCTATTTTGTTTATTGCAAAGACTTCCTTTTCTCCTATACCTCTTGCTATACCTTGATAAACAATGCTAGAATCTACAAAGCGATCGCATAAAACAATATGCCCCTCTTTAAGCGCCGGCTCTATAACCTCATTAACAAGCTGAGCTCTTGACGCTGCATAAAGAAACGCCTCTGTAATACGGTGCATTTCTTTATTTTGTTTATTTAAAATAATATTTCTAATATCTTCTCCAATTTTAGTGCTACCTGGCTCTCTAACAAAAGTTAGCTCAAAACCTTTATTTTGTAAATACTCTTTAATAAGATTTATTTGTGTTGTTTTGCCGGAGCCATCTAGCCCTTCCATTGTTATAAATAATCCAGACATGGTATCACCTAAAAAAGTTTTTATAATATTATAACATTTTTTTTTACTTTTTGCAAATTATATTAAATATTTTTTTATATGTGTATTATATAAACATATAAACATTTATTATATATAAAAAACAACTTGCAAAACTTATATGAAATAGAAGATTATAGCTTAACAGAAGAAAAAGCAAAAGAATATTTAGAAAAATATAATATTTATTAAGGCTAGCTTGATTAATTTAGCTACTCTTTGGAGTAGCTTTTTTAATGCAATTTTACATATCTATTTTCAATAAAAATATATAAATTCTATAAAACAATATGTATATTTTACAATAAAACATTTACCCACAAAAATTATTAAAAAGCCTATAAAAATACCCCTTATGTATTTAACACACAAGGGATAGGTATATGTTATTAAATTTTACTAACAACTAATATATTATGTATGAAGATTTAGGCTAACAATTAGCCCTTTATCAACTCTTTTCATAATATTTTCATCTAAATGCCCTATCTTTTCTTTAAGTCTTTTTTTATCTATTGTTCTTATTTGTTCTAACAAAACGACAGAATCTTTTATTAAAGGATATTTGCTACACTCTATTTCTATATGTGTTGGGAGCTTTGCCTTATTTATTTGAGAAGTTATAGCAGCACATATAATAGTTGGGCTGTATCTATTACCTATATCATTTTGTATAACTAAAATAGGCCTAACCCCCCCTTGCTCTGAGCCAACAACCGGGCTTAAATCAGCATAAAATATATCACCTCTTTTAATTATCATATCAACACTCCGCTTTTAATAATATTTTATTTATACTTAATAATTATTTAATTATATTATCAACGCTTTTTAAAAATTTATACTTATTTTTTAAAATTTTTAATATTAAAAGCTAATGTGTTTAAAAATTTTGATTTATCTTAATAATTTTATTGTTTTTTATAAAAGCACGTGGTACCCTTTTGCCTATTGTACAAATTATTTCATAATTAATTGTATTTTGCAATTTTGCTAAATCTTCAGCAGATATAGAAAAATCCTCACTATCACCCATTAATATTACGCTATCTCCAGCTTTTACATTTTTTATATGGCTTACATCTACCATAAATTGATCCATGCATATATTGCCAACTATTTTTGCAAGCTGGTTATTTATTATTACATAGCCTTTATTGCTAAAGGCTCTAGCGTAACCATCAGCATACCCAACAGGAATAGTTGCTATTTTAGTTTTTTTATTTGTAAAATATGTTCTGCCGTATCCTATGCTGGTATCTTTATCTATTTCTTTAATAAAACTAACAGTCGATTTTAAGCTCATAGCTTTATATAGCTTTAAATCTTTTTTAACATTTTCTGACGGATATAAACCATAAATTAAAATACCTGCTCTTACAATATCTAGATTAAAATCTTTTAAATCTAAAATAGCCCCACTATTTGAAATATGCTTTAAAAATGTTAACCCCTTTTTTTCTAATTGTTTAGTAAAATTTATAAATAATTCAAATTGCTTTTTGGCAAACGTTTTATCTTTATCATCTGAATTAGCAAAATGAGAAAATACTCCAATTATTTTTATATTATCTAATTTATTAATATTTAAAATTTCTTTTAAAGATTTATTATCTGTAAAAAATCCTATGCGTTGCATACCTGTTTCTATTTTTATATGTATTAAAGCTATTTTTTTAATTTTCTTAGCTATTTTTGATATATTTTCAGCCATTTCAAAAGAAAATACAGTCAGCTGAATATCATTTTTTATCAAATCTTCTATTTTATTAAAAGGAATATAACCCAAAATTAATAAAGGCTCAAATATATTGTTTTGCCTTATTAAAAGCCCCTCTTCTGCTGTAGCTACAGCAAGCCATGTCGCTCCGCTATAAAGGCAAGCTTTAGCTATTTCTAAAAAGCCATGACCATAAGCATCTGCTTTTATAACTGCCATAAGGCTTGTGTTTTTATGCAAACTATTTTTTATATTTTTAACATTTTTGGCTATATTATCTAAATTTATTTCAGCAAAAACTCTATAATCTTTAAGCATAAAAATCTCCTTTTATAATTATTTTTCATTTGAAATATTTTTTATATTAAATAAATCTTCATCTAATTTAGCATTATATTCAAAATCTGTTATTGTAAGTATTATCCTTTCTTTTTCGTCATTATCGTATATAACAAGCTTTTCTGGCTCTTTTGTTTCGTTATTAATCCATAATTTTTCTGTACTGAAAAAGTCATTTTGCCCTGGTATTTCAGCATCTAATATTGTGTATATATTATTATCCATTTTAGATGTTTCTACAGCGGTATCTTGGCTTTTTACATAATGCTCTAAAAAGGAAAATAAAGATATTTCTGTCCTTTCTAGGCTATCCTTTTCTATTACAGAAATTTTGCTATCTAGATTAGGGTTATAGCTCCATACAATATTACCATCAAATAAAATAATACTGCCCAAAACTTCTTCTGGCTCAAGTACTTTTATCAAATACCTACCATCTTTTAGCACTTTTTGCTCTATAGTGTATGTAGATTCACTTTTGTTAGAAATATATGTAATCGTTGCCTTAGCATAGTAAGACTCCATAGCCATTAATTTTTCTTGTATAGTTTTATATTCATCTTTTGTATTTTTACCACAAGCAGTTAAAATGATAGTAAAAAAAGCAATAAACAAAATTTTGATAATCTTCATATTAATCTCCTTTTTATTTTATATTAAATATATATTTAATTATAAAAAATATTCCAGTGATAAATATGAATACTATTTAATTATTTAATATTATAGCACAAAAAAATATATTTGTTAAGATAAATTAAAAAAGCCTACCCTTTAAAGGTAGACTTTTTAGGCTTTTTTATAAACAAAAAAGCTTTATATAATTTTATTTTTTATTATTTTTTTAAATTAAAAAATGTATTTATACCTAAATATTCTGAAACATTTTCTAATTCTTCTTCTATTCTTAATAATTGGTTGTATTTAGCAACCCTATCAGAACGGCAAGGTGCTCCTGTTTTAATTTGCCCTGCATTAACTGCAACTGCTATATCTGCTATTGTAGAATCTTCTGTTTCTCCTGATCTGTGAGAAACAACTGCAGTCATGTTATTTCTGTTAGCTAATTGTATAGCATCAAATGTTTCTGTTAAAGTACCTATTTGATTAACTTTTATTAATATAGAATTTGCTACCCCAAGCTCGATACCTTTTTGTAACCTTTCTGTATTTGTAACAAATAAGTCATCGCCTACTAATTGTATTCTACTTCCTAATCTGTCTGTTAATAATTTCCAGCCTGTCCAGTCATTTTCATCAAGTCCATCTTCTATAGATATTATAGGATATTTATTAACAAGTGCTTCATAATATGCAACCATTTCTTCTGAAGTTCTGTATACTTCTTCGCCTTTCATTTTGCTTTCGCCTTCAAAATAATATTTGCCTGTATTTTTATCGTAAAGCTCTGAAGATGCTACATCTAGCGCTATTTTAATCTCTTCACCTGGTTTGTAACCTGCCTTTTCAGTCGCCTCGATAATTAAATCTATAACTTCATCTGATGTAGCAAGGTCTGGTGCAAAGCCACCTTCGTCCCCAACAGCAGTAGAAAGCCCTCTTGATTTTAAAACTTTTTTCAAATTATGGTAAATTTCTGAACACATTCTTAAAGCCTCTTTAAAAGAAGTCGCCCCAACTGGCATAATCATAAATTCTTGAAGGTCTACTGTATTATCTGCGTGTTTACCTCCGTTTAAAATATTCATCATAGGTACTGGTAAAGTTTTGGCATTAAAGCCACCTAAATATTGATATAAAGATATATTCAAAGCCTCGGCTGCTGCCCTTGCAACCGCCATAGATACCGCTAATATAGCGTTTGCACCTAATTTTGCTTTATTAGGGGTACCGTCTAGGGCTATCATAGCTCTATCTATAGCAACTTGATCTAAAGCGTTCATACCGATAATTTCTTCTGCTATAATTTCATTTACATTATTAACTGCTTGCAAAACGCCGGCTCCAACATACCTTTCATTACCGTCCCTTAATTCTACTGCCTCGTGTTCTCCTGTTGATGCACCTGAAGGCACAGCAGCCCTTCCCATAACTAAATTGCCTAATAAATCTTCTGCTATTACCTCAACCTCAACAGTTGGGTTAGCTCTAGAATCAAGCACCTCTCTAGCAATTAAATCAACAATTTCAACATAACCTTTCATAGGCAAAAAACTCCTTTCAAAAAATGCTCTAAGCATTTTAATAAAATATAGATAATACTAATAACTTTAAATATTTATAACATGACACTCCAAGCTAATGGAAGTAGCATTAAGCCCATGTTTAACCTTATTTTATTGTTTTATTTTAGCATACAAAAAAACTTTATTCAAGTACAATTTTAAAATAATATAAAGTCGTATTCAAAAGTAAGCTTATTGCACTTTTTGTATATTTAGTTTATTATTTTATAAGAAGTGATTCTCCAGTCATTTCTTCTGGCTTTTCTAAATCCATCATATCAAGAAGAGTTGGTGCTATATCAGCAAGCTTTCCATCTTTTTTAAGCCCTTTCGCCTTTTTACAATTAATAAGGATAAAAGGCACAGGGTTTGTTGTATGAGCTGTAAAAGGCTCTTTTGTATCATAATCTATAAGTTTATCGCTATTGCCGTGATCTGCACAAATAAACATTTGAGCATCCTTTTTTATTACCGTTTCAACTACTTCTCCTACACATTTATCGATAAATTCTATAGCCTTTATAGCAGCATCTAAAATACCAGTATGCCCAACCATATCTGGGTTTGCATAATTTACTATTATAACATCGTACTTTTCTGAATTAATGCTATCTATAAGATGTTCTGTAACCTCTTTAGCGCTCATTTCTGGTTTTAAATCATATGTTGCAACTTTTGGTGATGGTATAAGTATTCTTTCTTCATTTTTGTAAGGCTCTTCTATCCCTCCGTTAAAAAAGAAAGTTACATGAGCATATTTTTCTGTTTCTGCCATCCTTAGCTGTTTTAAGCCTAAATTAGAAATATATTCTCCAAAAGTGTTATTTAAGCTTTCTTTTAAAAATACAACTTCTTTATTTTTTAAAGAAGAATCATAATCTGTAAAAGTTACAAATTTTATATTAAAAAACCCTTTTTCTCTTTCAAATTCTTTAAAATCTTTGTCGCAAAATGCCCTTGTCATTTCTCTTGCTCTATCTGGACGATAATTAAAAAATATGACTGAATCATTTTCATTAATTGTTGCAACTGGCATATCATTTTCTAAAACAACTGTTGGCAAAACAAATTCATCGTTTATATCTTTAGAATAAGAGTTTTCTATATAAGAAATTATATCGCTGGTGCTATCACCTTTGCCCATAACCATTGCGTTATAAGCATGAGAAATTCTTTCCCATCTATTGTCCCTATCCATTGCATAATAGCGCCCACTAACTGTTGCTATTTTGCCTACTCCATGCTCTTTTGTTTTGTTTATAAGCTCGATTAAAAAATTTTTGCCTGATGTAGGGGGCGTATCTCTTCCATCTAAAAAGGCATGTATATAAACTTTTGTAATACTGTTCATTTTAGCCATTTTTAAAAGTGCGTACAAATGTTCATTATGACTATGTACTCCTCCATTTGATAAAAGCCCCATAATATGTAAAGAAGAATCTCTTTCTTTACAATTTTCTATTGCATTTTTTAAAACATTGTTTTCAAAAAAATCTCCATCTTGAATAGATTTTGTAATTCTTGTTAATTCTTGATAAACTATGCGTCCAGCCCCCATGTTTAAATGCCCTACTTCAGAATTACCCATTTGTCCGTCAGGCAAGCCAACAAATAACCCGCTGGCGTTGCCCTCTGTAAAAGGATATTCTTTTATTATTTTATCTATATTAGGTGTATTAGCAATCTTTATAGCGTTACCCTCTTCTTTTTCAGTAAGCCCAAATCCATCTAGTATCATTAAAACAGTAGTATTTTTTGTCATATTATTCCCCCTTTACTTCATGATTTAATTTTGATAATTTTTTAGCTCATAGCATACTTTATAATATTGATAATTATTTATAATTTACATATCATAATTTACAATACTTATAAATTCTTCTTTAAGGCTTGCACCTCCAACTAGCCCCCCATCTATATCTGGCATATTAAAAAGCTCTCTTGCCGTATCTTTTGTGACACTTCCACCGTATTGTATCCTTATATCTTTTGATATATCTTCGCCATACATTTCTTTTAGCGTATCTCTAATTTCTTTGCATACTTCTTGTGCTTGTTCTTTTGTCGCCACTTTACCTGTACCTATGGCCCACACTGGCTCATAAGCTATAACAACATTTTTTGCATCTTTTGGCAAAACATTATAAAGTCCTTTTTTTATTTGTATTTTTATAATTTCTATAGTAATATCTAATTCTCTTTCTTCTAGCGTTTCTCCAACACACAATATAGGAGTAATATCATAAGATAAAGCTTTTATTAGTTTTTTATTAATAATTTCATCTGTTTCTTTAAAATAAATTCTTCTTTCTGAATGTCCTATTAAAACATAGCTAACCCCTGCCTCTTTTAGCATATTTGCAGATATTTCTCCAGTAAATGCACCGCTTTCTTCATAATGCATATTTTGCGATGCAAGCTTTATATTTGTATTTTTCAAAGCATCTTTAAGGCTTGTAAGGCATATAAAAGGAGCAGAAATAACAACATCTACTTTATCTGTATTAATATTATCTTTTATTTTATTTACAAAATCAAGCGCCTCTGTATGATTTTTATTCATTTTCCAATTTCCAGCAATAATCTTTTTTCTCATAAAATAACCCTCCATACTGTATACTAGAAATATTAGCGACTGACTATATTATTTATTGTCGGCACAGGCAACCCCAGGCAATTCTTTTCCTTCTAAAAATTCTAAAGATGCTCCTCCACCAGTTGATATATGGCTCATTTTGCTAGCAAATCCAAGCTGATTTACAGCAGCGGCAGAATCGCCCCCTCCTATTATTGTTGTTGCATCTATATTAGCTAGCGCATTAGCAACAGCAATAGTGCCTTTTGCAAAATTTGCAAATTCAAAAACACCCATAGGTCCGTTCCATACAACAGTTTTTGCATCTTTTAAAGCGTCTTTAAAAAGCTCTCTTGTTTTTTCTCCTATATCAAGCCCTTGAAAGCCGTCCGGTATACTACCTTCAATAGTTTTAAATTCTGTATCGTTTTTAAATTCTTTTGCTATAACTGTATCTATTGGTATTAAAAACTTAACACCCTTTTCTTTTGCCTTTTCCATCATTTCTTTAGCGTAAGATACCTTGTCTTCTTCAAGGAGAGAATCGCCAACTTCTAGCCCTTTTGCTTTCATAAATGTATAAGCCATACCGCCACCTATTATTAAAGTATCTACCTTTTCAAGCAAATTATTTATAACATTAATTTTGTCTGAAACTTTTGCCCCACCTAATATAGCAACAAAAGGCCTAACAGGGTTGTTAACAGCATTGCCTAAATATGTTATTTCTTTATCCATTAGATATCCAACAGCATTTTCAGAAACAAATTTTGTAACCCCAACTGTAGAACAATGCGCCCTATGAGAAGAGCCAAAAGCATCATTTACATATATATCGCAAATGCTTGCTAAATCTTTGCTAAAATCTTCTATATTTTTTGTTTCTTCTTTTCTAAATCTTGTATTTTCAAGCAAAACAACATCTCCATCTTGCATGTCTGAAATAGCTTTTTTCACACTTTCAGATATAACATTATCGTCTGCTAAAAAAGTAACATTTTGCCCTAGCTTTTCTGAAAGGCTTTTAGCAACTGGAGCTAAAGAAAATGCCTTATCGGGCTCTTTTGGCTTGCCTAAATGCGAACATAATATAACTTTTGCTCCGTCTTCTATAAGCTTTTTTATGGTAGGAAGTGCTGCTATAATTCTGTTTTCATCTGTTATTTTACCATCTTGCAAAGGTACGTTAAAATCACATCTAACTAAAACTTTTTTACCTTTTACATTTAAATCATTTATAGATTTTTTATTAAGCATAAATAAACACCCTTTCAAAATTTATTTTATATTATTATAAAAATTATTATAAAAATTATTTCATAATATTATAACATATTTTTTTAATATAATAAACAATTATTTAAGTTGTTTCTTCTATTGTCTATTTAATCTATGATTCTGTTTCTTGCAAAATATCTTCTGTAATAGATTCTGTTTCTGCAATATCAAATTCATTTACCTCAATCTCTACATACACCTTTTCTTTTAAAGTTATGTTTAAAGGTAAGTCTATCAAAACTTCTATCGTATTTGTACCAACTTCTATATCGTTTAGATTAATTGTTGCTGTTATTTTGCTTGTATCAAGGCTTTCTAAATCTTCTTCTTTTCCACTTACTATAATATCAAAAGTTTCTGGCACTTCTATATATTTATCATTTGCTCCAACTATATTTAAATTAGAAGAATTAAATGTTAATGTTTTGCTTGCATATGTGCCAACTTCTATATAAACATTTATCGTATCTTCATTAGAATTTAAAAGTGTTAAGTCATAACCTTTTAAAATATCACTAATGCTAAAACTATAGCTTTTAGATTCTGTTAAATTAGATATATCTATCGAAGGTATACTAATGCTAGAAAGATTTTCTAAATCTTCGCCTATAACATCTATAGTAGTTGGAGAATATGTTATATTTTCGATAAAATAGCCCTGATTTAATTCTCCTGTTAGACTAGGCTCATTTATTTTTATTGTACCTTTTTTTGTTATAGGTATAGTAACGCTAATTGTTTCTAAATCAAATGTTACATCTGTTAGTATATTTCCTTCTTCATCGTAAGCTTTTGGGGTAACTTCATATGTTGTTGTTTCTGATTTATCTGAAATATTAACTTCTACATAAACTGCGGCTATACTATCAATAATTGTTTTAGCACCATAAACATTTACATATTCGGCAGATATTTCTGGGGTTAAATCTTGGTAGCCTTGGCTTACCTCACCGACTGTTTTAACATATACCTTCTTAGGTGCTGTTTCTGTAGTATCGATTTTAACATTAATAGATGTAGGGGTAAAGCTTAATATCTCAAAATTATTGTTAGGATATGCTAGATTTGTTAAAGTTGTTTTTATTTGTAAAATTGTATCAAAAGCGTATGTTACATTTTCCATACTTTGTATTGTCGATATATCTAAATAAGCCTTTATTTCTGAATTTGCAAACATTTTTGTAAGCTCATCCAAAACTTTTCTTGTTGCACTTATTTTTAATTCTATTTTAGTTTCTTCTATTTCATTTAAATTTAATATAGTTAAATTTTGTTTTGCAAGCTCCTCTACATTTTCTGTATTTATTGTTAAAGAAAAAGTCTTAATTTCTGATGGATTATTAATATTCATGTAAACAAGCCATAAGATAAAAGCAATTAATACTGAAAGGGCTTTCCATGGAAGATTTCTTACAAAAAGATTTTTAATTTTTTGATACATTATTTACCCCTTCCTTTCCAAATATTAATTTTATCTTTTTCTTTATTTTCTCTCAAAAATCTCTTTAAAATAACTTCTTTTGAAAGATTTCTTGAAAGCTTGCCATTATTAGCTATAGATACAGCCCCTGTTTCTTCAGATACAATAAAAACATAAGCATCCGATACCTCGCTTGCCCCAAGCCCTGCTCTATGCCTTGTACCTAGCTCTTTTGCCATTTCTAAAGAGCTAAGGGGTAAAATACATGTTGCACAAGATATCCTATCATTACGTATAGTAACAGCACCATCATGGAGAGGAGTCTTATTTTCAAAAATGTTTATTAAAAGCTCACTTGAAACAACGGCATCTATTTGTATACCGTTTTCTTCTAAATCTCCTAAAGGCACTTTTTGCTCTACAACAATTAAAGCTCCAGTCTTTTTTTCTGATAATTTAAAGCAAGCTTTAATAATTTCATTTAAAATAAAAGGGCTTATAATATGTGATTCATTACTAGGGCTTAAAAAAAGCGTTTTTGTTAATGTGCTTTTGCCTATTTGCTCAAGCCCCTTTCTAAATTCTGGCTGGAACAATACAATTATAGCTATAATACCAACAGATAATGTTTCTCCTATTAACCATGCTGTTGTATATAAGTTTAGCTTAAGCGATAATAAATTTAATATTAAAACAACCGCTAACCCTTTAAATAAAGACCACGCCCTTGTTTCTCTTATCCAATTTACGATTATGTAAATAAATATCGCAACTATTAATATGTCTATAATATCTGTAATCTTCATGCTTGGTATGCTAAAATTTGATAAATTAATCTTTTCTAAAAAGCTATTAAACGTGGACATTTTTTCACCTACTAAATAAAATTTACAGCGTTTTAATTATAACATAAATTTAGCATAAACGCAATTTTTTATTTAAAATAAAATAAATTTTTACCTTTAAAATTAATAATATCTTTTTACTCCCACTAATTATTGGAATTTAGCTCATTTTTTGTATTTTTGAGTATTTTTTTTATTAGTTTAATTTGTTTTTGCTATTTTATGTATTGAAAAATAGTAATTAAATATGCTATAATCTTTAAATGTAATAAGTTAAGGAGAGATTTCTTTTGTATAATTATAATAAAAAAAAGGCTATGTCAAACCCTGTACATGTTATAATCTTTAGCTTTTTAAGCATTATATTAATAGGCACATTTGCTTTAATGCTACCTGTTGCTAATAGTTATGGCAAAAGTACAAGCTTTATAGATGCTCTTTTTACAGCAAGCTCGGCTGTATGCGTTACAGGGCTTAGTGTTGTAAACACATTAGAGCACTGGACTTTATTCGGTAAAGTTGTTATACTAATTCTTATACAAATAGGGGCTATAGGCTTTATGAGTTTATTTATTTTAGTATTAGTTTTTTTAGGGCGCAAAATAACATTAAAAGAACGCATTTTAATACAAGAATCTTTTAATTTAACAAGCTTTAAAGGTACAGTTAACTTTTTAAAAAAAATAATAACCTCTATCTTTATTGTAGAAGGTATAGGGGCATTAATATTAACTTTATTTTTTTTAAAAGATCATAGCTTTTTTGAAAGTGTATTTTATGGAGTTTTTCATTCCATTTCCAGCTTTTGTAACGCTGGCTTTGATCTTATAGGGCAAGATAGCCTTATGCCGTATAAAACAAACTATCTTTTTAATATAGTAGTTTTAGTATTAATTGTGCTTGGGGGGCTTGGTTTTGCTGTTTGGATGGATTGCGCTAGATATATAAAGCATTTATATCTTAGGCTTAAAAAAAAGACTAAATCTAGGATAAGTATGTCGCTCCATTCCAAAATATCTCTCACAGCAACAATATTTCTTATTATTTTAGGCTTTTTTGTCACATTAATTTTAGAATTTAATAACACAAAAACACTAGCTGGTTTAAGCTTTACACAAAAGCTAATAGCATCTTTGTTCCAGTCTATTTCTGTCCGTACTGCTGGCTTTTTTACAATAAATCAAGCAGATTTATATAACGAAACAAAATTCTTTTCTGTTATATTAATGGCTATAGGTGGTTCTCCCGGAGGAGTTGCAGGAGGTATTAAAACTGTTACGATAAGTGTTTTAATTTTTACAATAATATCTGTTATAAAAGGGCAAAATTATGTTGTTGCTTTTAAAAAATCTATTAGCTTTGATACAATACAAAAAGCTTTAACTGTTTTTATTATGATGTTATCTTTTATATTTATATCAACCATTTTGCTTGCTATAATAGAAAAAGATAACTCTTATCAATATAATTTTATAGATTTATTATATGAGGCTACTTCGGCTTTAGGTACAGTCGGTAGTACAACCGGTATAACGCCTCATTTATCTTTATACGGCAAAATATTAATAATAATTTGCATGTTTATAGGGCGCATTGGCCCTGTATCCATCGTTATTGCCCTTTCATTTAGAAATAATAATAAAAGCGGAATACGCTATCCAGAAGAAAAAATAATCGTTGGATAAATTTAGTATATATTTATGATTGAATAAATTTAGGAGGTATTTATGAAAAGTAAACAATTTGCTATTTTAGGGCTTGGAAGATTTGGGCAAAGCATAGCAACGAGCCTTTTAGAAAGTGGCTGTCAAGTTTTATGCTGTGATAGAGATATAGAAATTGTAAATGAAATGAGCAAATATGGTTGTCATGCGGTACAAGCTGATATAACAGATATTCATGTTTTACAAGAATTTGGTATTAACAATTTTGATTTTGTTATTATTGCAATAGGAGAAAATATGGAATCTAGTATTTTGGCAACTATGCTTACAAAAGAGCTTGGGGCAAAATTTGTTATATCTAAAGCAAAAAACAAATTGCAAAAAACTATATTAGAAAAAGTCGGAGCAGATCGTGTTGTCCTGCCTGAAATGGATATGGGCAAAAGAATAGCAAGCACCCTTGCATCTAAAAATATTATAGATTATATTAGCCTTTCTGAAAAATTTGCTATTTTAGAAGTAGCACCAGAAAAATCTTGGATAAATAAAACTATAGCAGAAAGCAACATAAGGGCAAAAGTCGGTATTAATGTCGTTGCTATAAAAAGAAATGAAGATATTATTGTTTCTCCTTATCCTACAGAAGTAATAAGAGAAGACGATATACTAATTGCTGTTGGAGAAGCTCCATATACACAAAATTAAAAAAGGTGATTTTATTGACAAATAATAAATTTGTAAAACAAGCAATTAAATTAAAAAATAAAAAAGAAAGAGATAAAACAGGGCTTGCTATAATAGAAGGAGAACGCTTTATAGAGCAAATTAAAGATAATGCTGAAATAGTTTTTTATATTTTTTCTAAAACATTTTATTCTAAAATTAATAATATAAAAGATTATAAAAAATTTTACATTGTAGAAGATAATATATTTAAAAAAATAAGCGATACAGTAACCCCACAAGGTATCGCAGCTATATGTAAGCCAAAAAAATTTTTATTTAAAGACATAAATATAAAAAATGATAGCTTAATACTTATATTAGATAGAATTACAGATCCAGGCAACTTAGGCACAATTATAAGAACAGCCTGTGCTTTGGGGGCATGTGCTATAATTTTATCTAAAGGGTGCGTCGATTTGTACAATCCAAAAGTTCTAAGGAGTAGCGCTGGTGCTTTATTTAGCATACCTATATTAACAAACTGTGATTTAATAGAAATATTTGATAATTTGAAAAGCCTTAATTTTAACATATTTTGTTCTCATTTAAACGCCCAAAAAGATTGCTATAATATTAATTTTTTATCCAAAACTGCAATAATTATAGGCAATGAGGCAAATGGTGTTTTAGATAAATATGTAAGCTTATGTGATGATATTATAAAAATACCTATGTGTATGGATATAGAATCTATAAATGCATCTATCGCTACTTCTATAATCTTATATGAAGTTTTAAGGCAAAAAATGCTAAACAATTGATAGGAGGTATTATATGGCTTTTGACGGACTTTCTATCGCTAATATAATAAGCGAGCTAAAAGATAATTTGATAGGAGGCAAAGTTGATAAAATTTATCAACCAGAAAAAGATGAGTGTATATTACAAATAAGAAATAAAGGGCTTTCATACAAGCTGCTTTTAACTGCAAATGCATCTAACCCACGTATACATTTTACAAATATACAAAAGCAAAACCCTCTAACCGCTCCCCTTTTTTGTATGGTTTTAAGAAAGTATTTAGCAAATGGCAAAATAATTGATATTATTCAGCCTAATTTTGAAAGAATTGTTAATATACAAATAGAATCTATAAATGAACTTGGTGACTATTCTATCAAAACGCTTGTTTTTGAAATAATGGGCAAACATAGTAATATAATACTTTTAAACGAACATAACATAATTTTGGAAAGTATAAAACATATATCAAAAGACAAAAGCTCTATAAGAGAAGTTTTGCCTACAAGAGAGTATTGTTTGCCCCCTAATCAAAATAAAAAAAATCCTTTAAATACAACTAAGCAAGAGTTTTTAACAATATTTGAAAACATAGATTTGCAAAAAGCAATTTATAAAAATTATACTGGTATAAGCCCTATTTTGGCTACAGAAATTTGTAACCTTGCTAGCCTTGACCCAGGCTTAAGCGCTATGTCTTTAAATGATGCTGATATTAATATTTTGTTTGAAAAGTTTGAATATGTATTTAATTTTGTAAAGCAAAATAATTTTGCCCCACAATTAATTTTGGATAAAAATGATAATATTTTTGAATTTACCTCTTTTGAATTTTCTATATTTAAAGATTATAAAAAACAATTTTTTAATAATTTTAGCGAGCTTTTAGAATTTTTTTATAAAAATAGAGATTTAAAATATAGATTAAATCAAAAAACTCAAGATTTAAAAAAAATTGTTATGCAAAATATAGAACGCTGTATTAAAAAGAAAACCCTGCAACAAAAAATATTAAAAGATATAGAAGATAGAAATACTTTAAAGCTATACGGCGAGCTTATAACAGCTAATATTTACGCTATAAAAAAAGGTATGGATAAAATAAAGCTAAACAACTTTTACGCCGAAAATTTTGAAGAAATAGAAATAAAGCTAGATACAAATCTAACCCCAGCAGAAAATGCACAAAAATATTTTAAAAAATATAATAAAGCTAAAAGAACTTTTGAAGCAACACAAATACAAATAAAACAAAATGAAGATAAATTAAAATATTTAGAAAGTGTTTTAAATTTTATAGAAAATTGTAAAGAAGAACAAGATATAAAAGAAATAAGGCAAGAGCTTTACACAGAAGGCTTTTTGAAAAAGCAAACAAGCAAAAATAATAAAAAAAATGAACAAAAATCAACCCCTATGCACTATATATCTTCAGACGGCTTTCACATTTATGTAGGCAAAAATAATACACAAAATGATTATCTTACCCTAAAATTTGCTAAAGCAAACGATATTTGGCTACACACAAAAGAAATACCCGGTTCACATGTTATTATAGTTTTAGAGGGCAAACAATTGACAAATACGGCATTAAATGAAGCAGCTAATTTAGCCGCATATTATAGCAAGGCAAAAAACTCTAGTCTTGTGCCCGTTGATTATACCCCTAAAAAATTTGTAAAAAAGCCTAACGGTGCAAAAGCAGGCATGGTTATATATGAAAAAAACAAAACTGCTTATATAACCCCTAATGAAGATTTAATAAAAAATATGCAAATAGTTTAACATCAAAAAAGCCTTATTAATAAATAGGGCTTTTTTAATATATAAAAATAATAAATGTATACTAATCTTAACTCAATGAAATAAAAAAACAAACCTAATTAAAGTTGTCTACATTTTAAATCAATCATAAAAGGCAAGCAACTCTAGCTAATTTCCTTCTCATATTTTTATTATATAATATTTTTCAACATTGTCAACACAAATTACATGTCAATTGCACTATTTTTTACAATTATATTTTTAAAAAAGTAATATTTTTTATAAAACTACTTTCCAAAAATTTCTTCTAAGAAAATAATTTTTATACAAATTAAGAAAGTCTATTTTTAAAATCAAAATAATCAAATTCTTTTATAAGCTTCATATCTTCATTTGTTTTTAAATAAATAGAAGGCAAATTTATACCATTAAATGTATTGTTTTTTACCATAGTATATATAGCCATATCACAAAATATAACTTTATCCCCTATTTGTAGTGGATTTTTAAAAGAATAGTCCCCAATAATATCTCCAGATAAGCATGTTGGGGCTGCTAATCTATATGTGTATTTTAGCTCATTTGCCCCTAAAGCACCGATAATTTTAGGTGTATAAGGCATTTCTATAACATCGGGCATATGACATGTCGCTGATGTATCTAATATAGCAATATCCATATCATTATTTATAATATCTAAAACTTTTGCAACCAAAAAGCCAGCGTTTAATGCAATCGCCTCTCCAGGTTCTAAATATACTTCTACATTATATTTATCTTTTATATATAATATGCAATCTATTAGTGTTTGTAAATCATAATCTTCTCTTGTTATATGATGCCCTCCCCCAAAATTTATCCATTTCATATCTTTTATATATTTTCCAAATTTTTGTTCAAAAATGTCTAATGTTCTTTTTAAAGTATCAGAATTTTGTTCACACATAGTATGAAAATGCAATCCATCTATATCTTTTATAAAATCTAAATTTTGTTCAAAATTATCAATAGTTACCCCCATCCTAGAATATTTAGCACAAGGGTTATAAATAGCCGTTTCTATTTCAGAATATTCTGGATTAACCCTTAGCCCTATATCAATTTTTTTATTAAAAGCTTTTATTTTATTTTTATATAAATTTATCTGACTAAAGCTGTTAAAAACTATATGGTCGCTATATTCCATTATTTCATCAAAATCTTCTTCTTTATAAGCTGGTGCATATATATGCACCTCTTTTTGCATTTCTTCATAGCCTAGCCTTGCTTCAAAAAGAGAGCTAGATGTAACACCTTTTAAATATTTACCTATTGTATTAAATGTAGAAAACATAGAAAAAGCTTTTGTTGCCAAAAGAATTTTTGCCCCTGTTTTATCTTGTACATGCTTTAAAATTTCTAAATTTTTGATAAGTAGCTGTTCATCTACAATATAGCAAGGCGTTTTTATTTTATCTAAATAATTTTCCATTTATTTTCCTCCAAAATTTTAATATTTTTTTAATTCTCTAAGAGCTGAAGGGGTAATACCATAATACTTTTTGAACTTTTTGTAAAAATAGCTTGTATCTACATATCCAACCTCTTTAGCAATATCTGTTATTTTTTTATTAGAATTTAACACAAGATTTTTTGCAATATTATTTCTAATTTTATTTAAATATTCTGAAAAAGAGCACCCAACCTCTTTGCTAAAAACTTGCCCTAAATAGGAGCTATTTATATTATATTCACTACCTAGCATTTTAAGGTTTAAATCTTCGAAATATCGCCTTTCTACACATTCTATAACCCTTTTTATAATAGGGCTGTATTTAATTTGTTCTTTATCTATGCTCTTTATTAAAAAAGTGATTTTTTCAAACAAAAAATCTATAATAGATGCAGTTGTGAATAAATTGATTAAATTATTTATTTCATTACCTAAATAATAGTCTTCTTCTATTTTATAATATTTTTTTATATTATCTATCAATATTAATATATCTATAGATAAATCATATATATATTTAGAGCTAAAGCTATTTATATTAATATTTCTTAATAAAAACATTTTTATTTGCTGTAAATTTTTTTCAATAATAAGCCTATTTAATTCACTAATTTGTGTACCAAAAGAAATATTAACGCTATTTTCTATATCACATTTCATAATAACGTTATTAAAGCCGTATTTTAAAATATACTTTTTTTTGCTAACGCTATTGTTATAGCTTTTTGGTAAATCTTCATATTTAGAAACAATTTTGCCAACTGCTATAAAGCAGTTTATTTTACATTTTTTTAAAATATTTTGAAAATATTTTAATACTAAATTTTCATCATAAACTTCCCAAAAATTAATTAAAATAATGTTTGAAAAATCGTCATAAAAAAAATAAAACGGCTTGTTATAAATAAGCTCTTTTATATTTATATTAAACTCCTTTGATTCTAAAATAATGGTAGAAACAGAAAAATATTTGTATTTATCAAAAAATTCAAATTCATTTAAACTATTTTCAAATGTGTTAAAATCTATCTTTTCTGTAACAAAATTTTTAATAATATTATTTTTTATAATATGGTTATTCTGCTCATTTTCTGATTTTTTTAGCAATTTTACTATATCCAAAAGTGTGTTTATAAGCTCATCTTCATCTATCGGTTTTAAAATATAATTAAACACTCCGTTTTTTATAGCACATTTTGCATAGCTAAAATCTTCATAGCCGCTTAATATAATAAATTTTGTATTTTTATTTATAGCAGCTATTTTTTCTATAAGCTCCAGCCCAGAAATAAGGGGCATATTTATATCTGTTATAACAACATCTACCGGATTTAATAAAAATTTATCAAAAGCTTCTTTACCATTTTTTGCTGTTTCAAACACTTTAAGCCCTAATTTTTCCCATTCTATAAGGCTTGTAAGCCCTCTTAAAATAAGCGATTCATCATCAACAAGCATTACTTTATACATACAAAAACTCCTTATACATATGGTAATGTAACGATAATTGTTGTACCTTTATTTAGCTCACTTTCAATAAAAACACCATATTCATTACCATATTTTGTAATAATCCTTTTATTTACATTATATATACCAAAATTGTGTGTATCATTTTGTTCTTTTTTAATATTGTTTAAAACATTTTGTAACCTTTCTTTATCTATACCCAAGCCATTATCTTGTATAGTAATTTTTATTTTTTCTTCAACTAACTTTATAGCTATAGTCACTTGATTATCATCGTTTTCAAGCCTTATGCCGTGTATAAAATAGTTTTCTATTAAAGGTTGCAAAATAAATTTTATAGTTTTTTTATTTAAAAGTATTTCTTCACAATGTATAGAATAAGAAAATTGCCCTTGGTATCTAAATTCATGTATTTGCAAAAACTTTTCGCAATAGTCTATTTCGCTTTTTATTGTAATAATTTCTTTTTCTTTAAGCTGTTTTCTATAAAGATAAGCCAAAAGATATATCATTTTACCTATTTCTTTATCTTTATTTATAACCGCTTTCATCCTTATAGCTTCTAATGTATTGTATAAAAAATGAGGGTTAATGCTATTTTGTAAGGCGTTCATTTCTGCATTTTTTTGATTAATTTCTGCTATATATTGTTTTTTTATAGAATCTTCTAGCTTATCGCATATATCATTAAATGTTTTAGAAATTGTTGTTATTTCGTCATTTTCTGCCTGTATAGGTATTTTAGCTGTTTTACCTTTATCTATATTTTGCATATAATCTATAATATTATTTAATCTAAAAGTAATTTTAGATATTTTTTTAATAATAAAAACCTCTAATATAATAAAAAATAAAATATTAAATAAGATAATATAAATTAAATATAAATAATTATCTTTAATAATGCTTAATGTATTAGCAGCTGTATATAAAAAAATATCTGAATTTAATTTTAAAATATTAAAATTATTATTTGTATCTATATTTATATCTTCAGCTGTTGTATATAAAATATCATTTGTGTTAAAATCTGCTATGGATAATGTTAAAAATGGAGAATATTGTTCATAAATTGTATGTATTAAATCAAAATCAAATTCTAGCAATATAAAGCCTTGTAGATATAGTGTATTTTGGTCTTTTATTGGAGCTATATATATAAAATCATCTTCTTTATAGCTAATATTGTTTAAATCTTGTATGTTTTTTATATCACTTTCTGATAATGTTTTTGTATAAATTTTATTATTAGGATAAAAAGCGATATTTGTTTTATCGATATATGATATAAAATTAATACTTTTTATTGTATCATTTTGTAAAACTTCTTGTATAAAATCTTCAAGCCAAAAATAATAAGGAAAAGATGTAGCAGAAAAAGTATCTAGCTTATATTTTGTATAAGTACTGTAAGAATTATTTAATAAAAATGTAGCCTGCTCTAAAAAAAATTGATTTTGGCATATGCTGTTTATAAAAAAGCTAGATACTTCTTCAAAACTGCTTATTTCTTTTTCTATTTGATTTAACATTGTCTTTTTTTTGAAATTTATATCATTATGTAAAAAATTGCTAATAAAAAAAATGAAAATAAAATTTAAAATTAATATGAAAACTAAAGTAGCAATACTATAATTTATTAGTAAATTTTTGTAAAGTGTAGATTGTTTTTTATTCATTTAACCCCTGCCTAAAAATTAATAAATTGATAATAATATTATATAAAAAAAATTAGATAATAACAATGATTATTTTATAGATAATTAATAAAAATATTTAAAATACTTTACCTATTTTTGTATGTGAAATTAGAATAAAAAACTATTTTATATCAAATAAGAAATACAAATTTATTGACAAATTTAGAGTTTTAGTATAATATTTTAGTAAAAATATTAAGCTAGGAGATAACTATATGCCAATATTAATAATAGCAGTAATAATAATGATGATTATAATTACTCCTTTTGCAATAATTCACATAGAAGCTAAATATGAATCTACCCATAAAGACTTAACTTCCAAATTTACAAATGAAATATCTAAATTAACAACTGAATTTATAAATAAAAAATATAAATTTATAAATGAATTAGATTCTAAATTAGAAAAAGAAAAAAATAAATTAGATTCTGAATTACAAAAAGAAAAAAATAAATTAGATTCTGAATTACAAAAAGAAAAAACTATATTAGATTCTGAATTACAAAAAGAAAAAAATAAATTAGATTCTGAATTACAAAAAGAAAAAAATGCATTAGATTCTAAATTTAAAACTAA
>CBCPNA010000073.1:0-34651 GCA_965120415.1 uncultured Bacillota bacterium
GTCAACTTTGGAAAATTAAATAAAATTTAAAATAAACATAACAAAAAATCCTAAAAAATTAGAATACTTGACTAATTTTTTAGGAAATTATATTATTCTATCTGTGCTAAAAGCAATTTCGGATCTTTTGAAACATCGTCTTTTGTAACTTTAAAATCTAGATGTGGGCCTAAATAAACGCTATAATTTGTAGGCAAGGCAACTGTACCTATCACATCACCCTCTTTAACAACTTGTCCAACAGTCACATTTATATCTTCTTGTAGTTGACTGTATGTAGACTTCCAGCCGTTACCATGATTTATAACTATTGTATTTCCTTTTTCATTATCTGTATATATATCTTCTACAATACCTGCAAAAGCTGCCAAAACATTAGTACCTTCTTCTGCTGATATGCTTATAGAATCGTTTGTTCTATAAAGCTGAAGTGTTTTATCAAAAATACCTGTTTCAATGCTATAATCCATAACAATCTGCCCCTCAACTGGCCAAATCATCTGGCTAGAATCGTCAAACATGTTAAAACTTGTCGCATCATCTGTATTTGTTTCTGTATTTTCATCTATATTAGTTGTTGTTTCTGTACTTATTTCTGTTGTTTCTGTATTTTGTACTATTTTTTCTGTTGTTGTTTCTGTTTCCTCCTCTTTTGTTTCAGACATGCTTAATGTTGTTGTTTCTGTAAAGCTTTTTACATCTGTTTTATCAACTGCTTGGTATAACTCTTCTTCTTGCACTAAATTGTTTTCATAAGATTTTAAATCGACATAAGAAAAATATAAACTTCCTGCTAATAATATTACAACTGTAGAAATAATTGAAATAGGAAAGATATTTTTTTTAAAAAAATTTTTTAAATTATTATTATTATCCATTAATTGCACCTCCATTTTTATTATTAACTTTATTAAAAATATTATTCTTGTTTTTATATTTTTGTTAAAGTTATTTTAAAATAGAGTATTAATTTTAACTATCTTTTTAAATATATTTTAAAGCCTAAAAAATAAATATATTATACAAACTATTTTTAACATATGCAAGCAAAATAATTTAACTTTACAATATGTAATATTTTTAAAAAATATTTATATATTATAATAAAATTTATTTTTATTATTTTAAAGTTGACAAATAATGTTAGCAAGTGTAAAATTAAGTTAGTTTAGACTAACCAAATGCATTTAGTAAGGAGTAAAAATATGAAAGAATTAAGCAAAATTAAAGTTTGTACAAATGTAAAAGTTGTAAAAGTTGTTGGAGAAGGAGCTCTTAAAAGACGTATTATGGATATGGGAATAACAAAAGGTACTAAAATATTTGTAAGAAAAGCAGCCCCCTTAGGCGACCCTCTAGAAATATCTATAAGAGGATATGAACTAGTTATAAGAAAAGCAGATGCAAAAATAATATTAGTTGAGGAGTGTGAATAAAATGCCCATAAAAATTGGATTAGTTGGCAACCCTAACTGCGGTAAAACTACAATGTTTAATAAGCTTACTGATAGTTTACAATATGTAGGTAATTGGCCGGGCGTTACGGTAGAAAAAAAGGAAGGAGCTATAAAAAATAAAAAAGATGTAACCTTAATAGATTTACCAGGTATTTATTCTTTATCTGCTTATACGTTAGAAGAGGTTATAACAAGAGATTATATTATAGATGAAAAACCAGATATTATAATAAATATTGTAGATGCATCTAATATAGAAAGAAATTTGTACCTTACCACACAAATTATTGAAATGGGTATACCTACAATAATAGCACTTAATATGATGGATGTTGTTAAAAAAAGAGGAGAAAGTATTAATGTTTCTAAATTATCAAAAATTTTTGGATGCCCGATAGTAGAAACTTCAGCATTAAAAGGCGATGGATTAAATATACTTATAGAAAAGGCTTTAGAATTATCAAATCAAGAATATACATATAACTCTCTTGACATATTTTCTAATGAAGTGAAAAATGCTTTATCTAAAATAGAAGAAATTATAAATATATATCCAAAAAGATGGTATAGCATAAAAATACTTGAAAAAGATGAAAAAGTTTTAAATAAAATACACTTAACTGCAGAACAAAAACAAAAAATAAATGATATTATATATAAAATAGAAAAAATATTTGATGATAAAAGCGAAAGTATTATAATAAATGAAAGATATACCTATATATCTAATATAGTATCAAAAGTTTTAAATAAAAACAATAAAACAAAAGAAGATATATCAGCAAAAATAGATAAAATTTTAACTAATAAATATTTAGGCTTACCTATATTTTTTATTATTATATATTTAATATATTACATATCTGTAACCTCTTTAGGTTCTATAGTTACTGACTGGACAAATGATGTACTTTTTGGAAAATATGTAACAAATTTTTTTAGCAAAATTTTAACAAGTTTAAATGTATCCGACTGGGTTATATAGCCTTGTTATAGATGGTATAGTAAGTGGTGTTGGGGCTGTGCTTGGCTTTGTACCGCAAATGTTTATTTTATTTTTCTTTTTATCTTTATTAGAAGATTGTGGCTACATGGCTAGAGTAGCATTTATAATGGATAGAATATTTAAAAAGATAGGCTTATCTGGCAAATCTTTTATACCTATGCTTATAAGCTCTGGATGCGGTGTACCGGGGATTATGGCATCTAGGACTATAGAAAATGAAAGAGAAAGAAAAATAACTATAATGGTTACGACATTTATACCTTGTGGAGCTAAAATACCTATTATAGCGTTATTTGCAGCAGCATTATTTCCCAAAAATTCATTTATTGCTCCATCTATATATTTTTTAGGCATATTAATGATAATAGTATCTGGCTTAATACTAAAAAAAAGAAAAGTATTTATTTCTGAAGATTCTCCATTTATTATGGAATTACCTAATTACCATTTGCCTTCAGATAAAACTGTTTTAAGACATATGTGGAATAGGGTTAAATCATTTATTATTAAAGCTGGTACAATTATTTTTTCTGTATCTATTGTATTATGGTTTTTAAGCAGATTTAATTTTACTTTTCAAATGGTAGATGTAGAAGAAAGCATTTTAGCCAAAATAGGTAGCTTAATCGCTCCATTATTTGCTCCTTTAGGGTTTAATAATTGGCAAGCAACTGTAGCTGCAATAAACGGACTTATAGCTAAAGAACAACTTGTATCTGCATTTGGTATACTATTTGGCTTAGGAGAAGTAGGAGAAACAGATATTAATCTAACTACACAAATAGCAACAATGTTTACAACAGTTAGCGCTTATTCATTTGTCGCATTTAATATGCTGTGTGCCCCTTGTTTTGCTGCTATAGGTGCTATAAAAAGAGAAATGGGTGGCTGGAAATGGACTTTAATAGCTATAGGATATCAAACTCTTCTTGCTTATTTAGTTTCATTTATAATATATAATGTAGGCAATCTTATTGTTTTTGGGCAAGTAAGCATAGTCGGCATAATCATTAGTATTGTTATAATACTTATAGCTTTGTATTTAATGGTAAAACAAGATAAAATTAAGGAGTGTTAATATGGGTGATTTAATAGTAATAGGAATAATTTTAATAATTTTGATTTTTGCTGTAATAAAAATTAAAAAAAGTAAGCAAAATGGAGGTTGCATGAGTTGCCCTAAAGGTTGTAATTGTGATAAAAAAACAGATAAATAAAATACTAAAATAGTACTAATCAATTAAATTTATACATATAAGATTCAACTTTATTTTAACATACAAAAAATCTTTATTCAAATACAATTTTATACAAAAAAGCCCACCTCTCTTGACTCTTGAGGTAGGCTTTTTATTTAAGATGCTATATCTGAAGTATCTTCTATTGTATCTGATGTATCTTCTTGCATTTCTTCTGATAGCTCTTCTATAAGCTCTTCTGATGTTTCTTCTAATATTTCTTCTTCTGTATCGCTTTCTATACTTTCTATTTCAAATTCTATTCCGTCTGTTTCTGTTTCTGCTTCTTGAAGTTGTTGTAAGCTTTCTTCATATGCTTGTAAATCTTCTGAAAGCTGTTTTTCACCACCAGATTTTATTTTTATAGATAAAATAATAGAATCTAATTCGTCTTTTACGCTTTCATATCCTCCTTCTACACATAAATCAAAGTTAGATATTGCGTACATTTCAGAATCTGTAAAGTCTATAACGTTTATAGATGTATAAGCTATACTTTCATCATCTAATGTATATTCATAAACTTTATTTATTATAGTTTTTCCGTCTAATTCTTGTGTATTTGTATCTATATAAACAGTTGCATCTGGGTAGCTATATTCAAAAGATTCTAATAATGTATCAAATGCCTCTGTTGGGCTTGCGTATTCTTTTAGCTCTGTCATAGTGTGGCTATATAAAATACCATCTGTTAATGATTTATAAAAACCTAAAGGCAATGTAGAATCATATCTTCTCCAGTATCCAGGCATAGTTATTTGTAAATATTCATCATCCGGTATTATTGTTTTAGTATCTTCTAATTTTACATTTGTAAAGCTAATATTGTTCAATACTTCTAATATATCATCTGTTGTTATACTTTCTTCATAAATTGTAGCAACAAATCCTGCATAAACATCTTCATCTTTAGTATTTTCTATTGTACCAGATAAAAATCTAAAAGTACCTAAGTATTCATCTGAATATTCATAAACTCTGTAGTATATATTACCTACAGTTTGTTCTTCTATAAGCTCACAACCAGTCTGTAATAAAGCTTCATCTTGTTCATCCAAAAATTCTTCCATAGAAAAAGAATTCTTTTCTATATATTCAAGCATCAGCCCTGCGTTACCGTCGGTTGTTTCTAATGCTAATTCGGCTGAAGTAGATGACTCCATATTTTGCCAGCCTTCTACTAAATCATATTCTAAAAATTCGTTTAAAGATTTTAATTTAGAGCTACTGCTACAAGCAGTTAGAGTAAATAAAAGTGTTAAAAAAGTTAAAGTTAAAATAATTTTCTTCATTTTTTTCTCCTTTAAATTATATTTTAATAATTTTTATTTCTGTTTAAATATTCTTCATATTGATATTTATCCATCAAAACTTCTCTCTGTTTACTTCCATTTTCTGAAGATATAATACCCCTATCTTCTAATTCTTCCATAATCCTTGCAGCCCTATTGTATCCTATCCTAAATTGGCGCTGAATTAAAGATGTAGATGCTTTGCCTTTATTCACCAAAAAGCCTATTATATCTTCTGTAAGCTCATCAGACCCTTCTCCATTTGAAGAATTATCAAATTTTGATGCTTTTTCTATTTTATTTATAATATTTTCGTCATAATCAGCTGGATTTGTTTCTTTTATAAAGTTTACAATTGTTTCTACTTCCTTATCTGATATAAAAGCTCCTTGTATCCTAAGTGGCTTGTTCATATCAACAGCTTTAAATAGCATATCGCCTTTACCCAAAAGCTTCTCTGCTCCAACAGAATCAATAATTGTTCTCGAATCTGTCCCGCTAGAAACAGCAAAAGCAATTCTGGATGGTATATTAGCTTTTATAAGCCCTGTTATAACATCAACAGATGGACGCTGGGTAGCTATTATCAAATGTATGCCCGCTGCTCTTGCTAGCTGGGCAAGCCTACATATAGATGCCTCAACCTCTTTTGCCGCAACCATCATTAAATCTGCTAATTCATCAATAATTATAACTATTTGTGGAAGTTTTGGTTCATTATTTTCTATTTTTAATAAGTTATAGCCTTCTAAATTTCTTGTTTTTGTCTGCGCAAATAAATTATATCTTTCCATCATTTCAGAAACAGCCCAATTCAATACTCCAGCCGCCTTTTCTGGCTCTGTAACAACCGGGGTTAATAAATGCGGTATACCGTTATATACGCTTAATTCAACAACTTTTGGGTCTATCATCATAAGCTTAACCTCTTTTGGGCTTGCTTTATAAATTATGCTTGTTATAAGCGTATTTACACAAACGCTTTTACCAGAGCCTGTAGAACCAGCTATAAGTATATGGGGCATTTTGGCTATATCTGTTACAATAACATTACCAGTTATATCTTTTCCTATACCAAAAGATAGCTTTGATGGAAATTTTTGAAATTTTTCAGAACATATAACCTCGCTTAAATATACGCTTGTTATCTCCTTATTAGGTATTTCTATACCAACGGCTGATTTGCCTGGTATAGGGGCTTCTATCCTTATAGAGTTAGCCGCAAGGCTTAATGCTAGGTTGTCTGAAAGCCCAAGTATTTTGCTAACTTTTATACCATCTTCTATAGAAAGCTCATATCTTGTTACCGAAGGGCCTTTGCTTATGTTTATAACTTGAGAATTTACATTAAAGCTTTTTAATGTTTTTACCAAAATTTTAGAATTTTCTTTAAGCTCTAAATCATTTTGGAAGTTATTTTTGTTAAGGTTTTTGTTCAAAAAGCTAAGCTTTGGAAATTGGTATTCTTTTTCTTGTTTAATTATAGATTCGTTTAAAATTTTTTCTTTTTCTGGCCTTATTATTATAGGGTCGGTAGCATTGTTAAGCAGTTCATTATCTTTATTATTATTTTGAATATTGCTTGCTGGCTTATAAACTTTATTTTCTGTTTTGTTTAAATTAATATTCTGGTTATGGGCTTGATTATATTCTTGTTTATAATCTTTATAATCTTGTTTATGGTCTTGGTTATATTCATGATTATATTCAAGCTTATGTTCTATATTATGTTCTAAAGATGCATTTTCTTCAAAATTATAAAAATCTTCTAGCCTATCTAAATATTCTAAATCTATATTTTCTGGCAATATTTCTTCTGGTGGTATAGCAAATAAATCTTCTATCTCTTTTCTCGAAGGAATATCAAAATCTATAGAATAGACTGTTTGCCCTAAATTATATCTTGTAAAATCTTGTTTTTTTAATATTTTTATATTATTACTTGTATATCGTGTGTTATTATTTGTATTGTGTTCTACTTCATGTTTTGTATCATTATTTATATCATGTTCTTCTATATCTGTATTATTATTTATGTCGTGTTCTTCTTCATATTCTGTATTATTATTTATATCGTGTTCTTCTATATATTCTATATCGGTATTTGTATTGTATCCTTCTGTATATTTTGTATTATTATTTGTATTGTATACATTAGAATTAGATAAATTATTTTTAATTTTATTATATTTATAGTTAAAAGGTATGTAGTCTTTTTTTGTATTTAGTCCATCTTCATAATCAAAATCTATAGGAGGGCGCCTTGGTTTATTAAATTCTATACTTTCTATTTTTTTATAGTTTTCTGTATGTTTGCTTTCAAAATTTTTAATTTCGTTTATAGCAAGCTCTATGTCATAATTTTCATTATTTGTATGCATATTATTCATGTTTAAAAAAGTAGGGTTTGGTATTTTAACATATTTATCTTTTCCATCAAATATTATATCATCTTTTATTTCTATTTTATTATTTTTAGTGTTATCATCTTCTTTTATTTCTATTTTATTATTTTTAGCGTTAGCATCTTCTCTTATTTGCATTTTATTATTTTTAGCGTTAGTATCTTCTTTTAGTGTATCTAATAGCTTTAGCTTTAATATCTCAAAAAGTGATATTTTGTTATCTTCTTCAAAATTGCTGTATTCTTCTTGTTCATTTTCTATATATAGTTCTTCTTCGTCTTCATCTTCTTGTGATTTATCGTAATCGCTGTTTTGGTTTTGTGCTTTATATTCAAAATAAAAGTATGTAGATAGTTTTTTGAAAAAAGCTTTAGTTGCATCTATAAAAGACTTTTCTGCAAGCAAAATAAAGCAAGCTATAATTATAACTATCAAAAGTAAAACAGCTGTAAAAGAGCCTAATGTTGTAAGCAAAATGTCGCCAAAAATAGCTCCCAAAACCCCTCCGTCAAAAAAAGTTGCTGTTTGATATTCATTTACTAAATATTGTATATATGAAGAAAAAGAAATACTTTCATCTTTGCTTAATATATGAAAAAGCGCTAAAATAGCAGAAAATGTTATGATAGATACAACAAATTTAAAAATATTAATTTTTTTATCTTTTGAAATGAATATAAATACACAAAAACATATAGAAATTAAAGGCAAAATATAAGCGCCTATGCCTAAAAAGCCCTTTAAAAAAGCACTTATAAACCCTCCCAAGCTACCCCCTGCTTTAAAAAATACGCTAGCTATTAATATAACGCTAATGCATATCAAAACTATGCATGTAACCTCTAGCTTTAAAGCGCTAGGCACAGAGCGAAGCTTTTCAGTTTTTGGGTTATTCTTCTTTTTTTTAGTTTGTTTTGCCATCCAAAAACCTCTCTTTTGTTAAAATTATTTGCCAATAAAACTTTGTTCAATATTTATTATACAATTATATTTTTTATCTAAATTTGATATATTTTGCTTAATTTTTATTAAAAGTTCTTTTTGTGAATTTTTAGGAAAATCAAAAGGTAAGACTAAATCAAATATAAAGTTTGTATAGTTTTCAGAATCTACAAGGCGATGGTCATGAGATTGTATGTTGTAATCATAGCTTGAAAATATGCCTTTTAAAATATCTATAAGAGCTTTAAGGCGTTTGTCGTTTATATCTATAGGGTCTATATGAACTGTTAAAAAAATGGATAAGTCATTTTTAACTTTATTTTCTATTTTGTCTGCTATTTCATGCGCTGTGTTTAAATCAAGGCTTGAAGAAACTTCAGCGTGAAGAGATGCCATATTTGTATTAATACCGTAATTATGCACAATTATATCATGCACACCCAAAACTTCTTTAAAGCTTAAAGCAATATTTTTTAATTTTTGGGCAAGTGCACCATCTACAGCTTCTCCTAATATAGGGGACAATGTTTCTTTTGCTAATAAATATCCAGAATATAATAAAAATAAAGATAAAATAATACCTAAATAACTATCTAAATTTAACCCAAAAAACTTGAACAAAAGAAGGGATATAACCGTTACAAATGTTATTAGCATATCGTTTTTACAGTCGATAGCAGCAGCAAAAAGTGCTTTAGAATTTACAATTTTGCTTAATTTTTTATTAAAAAGGTATAGCCATAATTTGATTAAAATAGTTATTAATAATATAGTTATTGTTAAAATGCTAAAATAAAGGGGGCTTGGGTTAAAAATTTTATAGATAGTCGATTTTAAAAATTCTATGCCTGCTAATAATATGATGAAAGCAATAATAAGCCCTGTAACATATTCTATCCTACCATGACCAAAAGGATGGGCTTTATCTGGGGGCTTTAAGGCAAGCTTAAACCCTATTAAAGATATAATAGAAGATAAAAAATCAGAAAGGTTGTTAAAAGCATCAATAATTATTACGATACTATTAGAAAAAAGCCCAAAAGCAAACTTTATTAAAAAAAGAAATGTATTTGTAAATATACCAACAAAGCTAGCAAGCATACCATAATGCTTTCTTACATTTTGATTTTTTATATTTTTATAATCTTTAATAAAAATTTTGATTAATAAGCTTGTCATAAAACACCCCATAAAAAGCCAAAAAATAGCATAAAATTAAACAATTATAATAAAGTATATCATATTATTTTATTATATACAAGAAATATTGCAAATTAATTTAACTAACTTTAAGATTATACCACAAAAACTATGCACAAGTCTATAACTAATATAAATATTTACAAAAATTTAAAATTTTTATTGAAATTATAAAAGATAGCAATTAAAATATAAGTAATAAAATTTATTTTTAAGGAGCTAATTTTATGGATAGATATAAATTAAACTGTGAGCTTGCCCAAATGCTAAAAGGTGGAGTTATAATGGATGTTACAACAAAAGAACAAGCTAAAATAGCAGAGCAAGCCGGAGCATGTGCTGTTATGGCTTTAGAAAAGATACCAGCAGATATTAGAGCGTGTGGTGGGGTTGCTAGAATGAGTGATCCAAAAATGATTAAAGAAATACAAAAAGCTGTTACTATACCAGTTATGGCAAAAGTTAGGATAGGACATTTTGTAGAGGCATCTATTTTAGAGGCTATAGAAATAGACTACATAGATGAAAGCGAAGTTTTAACTCCTGCTGATGATATATATCATATAGATAAGTCTAAATTTAAAGTACCTTTTGTTTGTGGAGCTAAAAATTTAGGTGAGGCTTTAAGGCGTATTTCTGAAGGTGCATCCATGATTAGGACAAAAGGAGAACCAGGCACTGGCGATATTGTGCAAGCGGTTAGGCATATGCGGCTTATAAGCTCTGAAATAAGACGTATCCAGTCTTTAAGAGAAGATGAGCTTGCATCTAACGCTAAAGATTTAGGGGTTAGCATAGAGCTTTTATCTTACGTTAAAGAAAAGGGCAAATTGCCTGTAGTTAATTTTGCAGCTGGTGGTATAGCAACTCCAGCAGACGCATCTTTAATGATGAACCTTGGTGCTGAAGGTGTTTTTGTTGGCTCTGGCATATTTAAATCTGGCGACCCTATAAAAAGAGCTACTGCCATTGTTAAAGCAGTCACAAACTATAAAGACTATGATTTAATAGCAAAATTATCTGAAGATTTAGGAGAGGCTATGGTTGGTATTAATAAAGATGAAATAGAGCTTTTAATGTCTGAAAGAGGTAAATAAATGAAAGTTGGAGTTTTAGCTTTACAAGGGGCTTTTATAGAGCATATAAATATGCTAAATAGCCTTAATATACAAACGTTTGAAATAAGACAAAAAAAAGATATAGATAAATCTTTTGATGCACTTATTTTGCCTGGCGGAGAAAGTACAGCAATGGGAAAGCTTTTAGATGAGCTACAGCTTTTAACCCCTTTAAAGCACTTGATAGAAAACGATATGCCAACTTTTGGCACCTGTGCTGGGCTTATTTTGCTTGCAAAAGATATTTCTAATTTTGAAAAAAGTTATTTTAAAACATTAAATGTATCAGTTAAAAGAAATGCTTATGGTAGGCAATTAGGCAGTTTTACTACTTTTCAAAATTTTGATAATAAAAAAATAGAAATGCGTTTTATAAGAGCGCCTTATATAGAAAATGTGTATGATGGAGTAGATATTTTATCTATTGTAGATGGTAATATCGTTGCCGTTAGGCAAAAAAATCAACTTGCTACATCTTTTCACCCAGAGCTTACTAAAGATACTTTTGTCCATGAATATTTTATAAAAATGATTAAAAATAAAATATAAAACTCCCCAAAAAGGAGTTTTTATTTTGCTTATAAGTTTTCCCACTTCTCCTTGCCTTATTTTACTTGCAAAAAACGGCTTTTCCAATATAAAAGAGTAGGCTTTATCCCCCCTAATTTCTTGTATGTGTATTAATAAAGTTATCTAATTCTTCTTGAGTTGGCAAAGCTTTATTATCTTGTTTTGATGTAACCATAATAGCCCCTATAGCATTACCTCTTATAATAGCATCTTCATAGCTATTGCCCTCTAATAAACCGCTTAAAATGCCAGTTGCAAAGCCATCTCCAGCCCCAACAGTATCCACAATATTTGATACATTAAAGCCCGATATTTCCTTTTCTTCATCTAATGTTTTTAAATAAGCCCCTTTAGCACCATCTTTTATTATAACAGCTTTTGAACCATTTTTTAAATAAAAATCTGCTATTTCTTCTTTTGTATCTTTTTTTGTTAAAATACGCCCTTCTTTAATACCAGGAAGTATTATGTCACATCTGCTAGCTATATCATTTAAAACTCTTCGCATCTTATTTTGCCTTATCCATAATTTTGTACGTATATTAGGATCAAAAGTAATTAACATATTATGTTCTTTAGCTTTATCTATAGCATGATAAGTAGCATCTAAAGCAGTTTCAGAAAGTGCTGGCGTTATACCTGTTATATGCAATATTTTAGCATTTTTAAAATCTGTATCTTCTATATCTTTATAATTTAGCTGGCTTGCGGCAGAATTTTTTCTAAAATAATGCACTTCTGGATCGCCATTTTTAACCTTCGTTTTAAAATAAAATCCTGTAGAATGATTACTCTCTCTTGATATATTGCTAAAAATGCCCTCTTTATCTATTATATCTTGTATATATGTGCCAAATATGTCATCTCCTAATCTTGTTATATAGCCCACTTTATGTCCAAGCCTTGCAAGCCCTATACTAACATTAAGCTCTGCTCCTGCTATACCTTTTGAAAAATTTTTAATATCTGTAAAAGACCCCTCATTTTCTGCTATAAATACAATCATAGATTCTCCAAATGTAATTAAATCTGTATCCATCTAAAATTTCTCCTAAAAATTAAAATATTTTAATTTCATTTAATTTTGCATTAAACTCTAGCAATTGTTCTTTTGTTACCTTTTCTCCATTTGATGGAAGTATGTTTACGGCTCTAATAATAGAAAAGCCATTTATATTATTTAAAAGACTTTCCATTTCAGAAAAATCCTTTTTTTCTCCTGTACCTGATATGAAAGGAGCTATAAAGTCTGCAAGCAAACTAGCTGCTTCTTTTGATTTCATAATATGTGATATTTTACTATTAAGAGAATAATAGCCCTCTTTTGTTGTTATATCAAACCAATTTAATATTGCTCCTTGTTCTTTTAGCCTGTATTCTTCATTAAATGTACCTACTTTACGTATAAAGCTTTTGTCCATACAGTCACCTGCTAAAGCTAGCAAATGTGTTTCTAATTTATTAGGCACTTCATAGTAAAAAAAGTGTTCTTTAGAAGTTTGTTTACCAAGGCTTTTACCGTTAGCAAATAGCTCCACTTCTGGAAGATTAGAATATACAGTAACTTTTGTAACCTCTTCTACCCTATCTACATATCTTTTACCACAAATATGGACAAAAGGCTCATCAGATAACCAAGCTTTATAAGCATAAAAAGAATCTTTTTTGTATTTACGATCAAAAGTTACAAGCCCTTTATGATTTTGTCCATTTTCTCCTCCTTCATTGCGTGAATCCGCACCAAAATCAAACATATTCCATACATATGTTGCCCATAAATACTTTCTTTTAAATAATTGCTTTATTAATTCTTCGTGATAATATGCTTGATATTCTTCTGTATAATCGCCTGCTTCGGGGCTTGAAGTATGCCAATTTAGCGCTTCACAGCCGTATTCGCTACAACCTATAGGTATGTTAGGGTACTTTGCATGAAAGTTATCAAACCATGTACCATTTTGAGAAACATCGCCACTATACCAACCAAAATAATGGTTGTAAGCTATTGTATCCGGAATTTTTATATAAGGGTCGTCAATACTACACATAGAAACACAAGCTATAGTAGTCTTACGTGTTTTGTCCATTTCATGAGCTAAATTGTTTAATATAACATGATTTTCTCTTAAATCTTCAGTAGAAGTATTAATACTCATAGTAATTTCATTAGATATACCCCATACAACAATAGATGGATGGTTATAATTTTGTGCTATTAATTCTTTCATTTGAGAAATAGTATTTTCTCTTCCTTCTTTCATATGTGTAGAAATATAAGGTATTTCTGCCCATACAATAATACCACGCTCATCGCATAAATCATAAAAAGCTTGGTCATGTTGATAATGAGCAAGGCGTATAGTATTAGCCCCTATTTCACATATAATATCCATATCTTCTATATGATGCTCTAAAAGGAGAGCATTACCTATACCCCACCTATCCTGATGTCTTGATACCCCTCTTAAAGGATATTCTTCTCCGTTTAATATAAAGCCGTTTTCTGGGTGTATTTCAAAAGTGCGACAACCAAATTTTGTGCTTATATTATCTAGTATTTCTTCATTTTGTTTTAAATATACTTCTATTGTGTATAGATAAGGATCTTTTTTACCATGCCATAGATGGACATTTTCTATATTAAAATAAACTTTTGTTTCTGATGCTTTTGCCAGCTTTTCTTCTATTAATGTTCCTTTTGCATTTTTTAATATATATGTTAAAGCTTGATTTTCTTTAACATTTTTTGTAAACACTTCTACACATACATTAGCATTTTCGCCTTCTATTTGTGGGGTAACTTTAAGCCCTGGCGCACCATAATATTCTAAATCAAAATGCGAACTAGCAGTGCATATAATATTTACACTGCGATAAATACCTCCATAAAATGTAAAATCTGCATGTTGTGGATAAACTGTATTGTTTCTAGCGTTATCAACTTCTACAACAATTAGATTTTTTTCTTTTAATTCATCTGTAATATTTACTTTCCATGTAGAATATCCCCCATCATGGCTTGCTAACTGTTTACCATTTACATACAAAATAGCAGAAGAATTTACGCCTAAAAATTCCAAAAAATATTGCTCTGCTTTTGGTAAGCTATTCTTTTCTAGCTCTTTGGCATAATAAGCCTTACCTCTGTATAAATCGTTTCCTCCATCTTGCCCATCTATATCGTTCCATGTGTGGGGCAAATTAACTATGTACCACTTTTCTGGCATAGATATTGGCGGCTTAGTTGGCTCTTTTGAAAAAGACCATTTTGTATTAAAATTATAAATTTTTCTCATAATATAACCCTCCTAAAATTTATAATTTATTATGTATTAATATGGCTAAATCCTAAGGTGCTCGATTAGCTGTATATAAATAAAATATCGCAATAAAACTTTTAAAATATTATTTTTAACAAATAAAAAACATTGTAGTGCATAGTTTAATCAAAACTTTTTATATTTCTATATTTATAATAAAGCAATAAAAATAATTTATTAAAAATACCACTATATTTATATTTTATAACTTTGTTTTAATTTTAACATGCAAAAAATATTTATTCAAGTACAATTTTTATACATATATTATACATATATATTATAGATATTGTATTTCTTAAAACAATCTAATTATAAGTGTATTTTCGGCTAGAAGGCATGACTTTTATCATTAATCTTAGTCAATGCTACTACATATTTTTACCTCTTTTATATTTATATCAAATTTTTTATCTTCTCATAATAAATTAAAAAGGGTTGTCATTAAAACAACCCTTTTATAGCTAAATTTTCATCTATATCTATATTTTCTGCAGAAGGCACTTTAGGAAGCCCCGGCATCGTCATTATATCCCCTGTCAAGGCTATTATAAAGCCTGCCCCAGCGCATATTTTTACTTCTTTTACGTTTATATCAAATTCTTTAGGTGCTCCTAATAGTTTAGGGTTATCTGAAAAGCTATATTGTGTTTTTGCTATACATATTGGAAGATTTTTAAAGCCTAAATTTTCTATCTTTTTTATTTCTTCTTTTGCCTTAATACTAAATAAAACTTCTTTCGCCCCATAAATTTTTTTAGCAATGGTATTAATTTTTGTTTCTATATCACTATCTAAATTATAAGCAAATTCAAAGTTGCTTTCCGTATTATTTTCACATATATTTATTATTTCATTAGCTATATCTAAAGCTCCTTCTCCACCTTTTGCCCAAACATCTGATAAAAACGCCTTTACCCCTAATTTAAAACATGCGTCTTTAACAAAAGCTATTTCTTTTTCTGTATCTGTATCAAATTTATTAATCGCTACAACAATAGGCAAATTATAAATATTTTTTATATTATAAATATGCTTTTTCAAATTACAAATACCTTTTTCTAAAGCATCTAAATTTTCAAAATTAAGATTATCTTTATCTAGCCCACCATGCATTTTTATAGCACGTATAGTCGCAACTATAACAACAACATCTGGATATTCTTTTAAATATCTGCATTTAATATCAAAAAACTTTTCCGCTCCTAAATCAGCCCCAAAACCAGCCTCTGTAATTGTATAATCGCTAAGATGCATAGCCATTTTTGTCGCTATAATAGAATTACAACCGTGGGCAATATTAGCAAAAGGACCTCCATGTATAAAAACTGGAGTTTTGCCTAAAGTCTGTACTAAATTTGGCTTTATTGCATCTTTTAATAAAGCCCCTATCGCCCCCACTACTTTAAGCTGGCTAGCTGTAACAGGCTTATCATCATAAGTATAACCTATTATTATTTTAGATAGCCTTTCTTTTAAATCTTCAACAGAAGAAGAAAGACAAATAATAGCCATTATTTCAGATGCCGCTGTAATATCATAGCCTTCTTCTCTAATAATACCGTTACCCTTTCCCCCAAGCCCTATTACAATATTTCTAAGCTCTCTATCGTTCATATCTATAGCACGTTTCCAGACAATTTTTTTAGGGTCTATATTTAGGCTATTTCCTTGATGTATATGATTATCTATTACCGCAGACAAAAGATTATTTGCCGCCCCTATAGCATGAAAGTCGCCTGTAAAATGCAAATTTATATCCTCCATAGGCACAGCTTGAGAATAGCCCCCACCAGTTGCCCCACCTTTAATACCAAAAACAGGGCCAAGTGATGGCTCTCTAAGCGCTATAATAGCCTTTTTGTTAAGGTTAGTAAATGCATCGCCAAGCCCAACTGTCGTTGTTGTTTTACCCTCTCCAGCTGGCGTTGGGTTAATAGCAGTAACCAAAATTAGCTTTCCTTTTTTATCTTTATTTTCTTTTAAAATAGATAAATCTACTTTTGCTTTATAATTGCCGTATTGTTCGATATATTTTAAATCTATTTCAGCTTTTTTTGCTATTTCATTAATATGTAACATTTTATTATTTTGTGCAATTTCTATATCTGTTTGCAAATAAAAACCTCCTTTTTTATTTAAAATAATCAACGCTTGATTCAAACATTTTCATGTCATATTTTCCTATATAATTTTTATATAGTCCATATCCTATTCTTTCAGAATGCCCCATCTTGCCAAAAACTCTGCCGTCAGGCGATGTTATTCCCTCTATAGCGTACATAGAGCTATTAGGGTTAAAATCTATGTTATAAGTTGGCTTACCAGCTAAATCTACATATTGTGTTGCTATTTGCCCTTTTAATGCTAATTCTTTAATAACATCTTCTTTTGCTACAAATCTTCCTTCTCCATGAGAAATAGGCACTGTATAAACTTCTCCTACTTTAGTATTAGCTAGCCACGGCGATTTATTAGAACAAATTATTGTATTAACAAGTTTTGATTGATGTCTTTTAATTTTATTAAAAGTAAGCGTTGGGCAATTTTCATCTATATCTATTATTTTGCCATAAGGTACAAGCCCTAACTTTATTAAAGCTTGAAAGCCGTTACAAATACCTCCTATAAGCCCTTCTCTTTTTTCTAGCAAATTTGTTATTTCTTCTTTTATTTGAAAATTTCTAAAAAATGATGTTATAAATTTTGCCGAACCGTCCGGCTCATCCCCTCCAGAAAAGCCCCCCGGTATAAACAATATTTGACTTTTAGCCAATGTTTTGGCAAAATCTTCTATTGATTTTGAAAGAGAAGATGGAGTTAAATTGTTTATAACAAAAATTTCTACTTTTGCATTTGTTTTAGCATAAGCTTTAGCAATATCGTATTCACAATTAGTGCCAAAAAATACCGGTATCAAAACATTAGGATTTGTATTTTTAAACCTGCATGTAAATCTATCTTTTGTATTATAGCTAATCAAATCTACTTCTTCTTTTAAATCTATTTTTGTTTTATACACTGGCTCTAGCTTTTCTTCGTATTTACGCAATATATCTTTTATCAATATTGTATCATTTTTGTATGAAATACTTTCTGCATTAGTAGTTTTTCCAAGCGATATACCAAAATCTATGTTATTGCTGTTATTATTATCTACTTCTAATATAAAAGCACCGTACATATAGCTAAACATATCTTCTAAAGATATATTTTTATCATATACAAAGCCTATTTTGTTACCAAAACACATTTTCATAATAGCGTCGGCTATTCCACCATAAGTAGGGGTATAAGCAGCTATAACTACCTTTTCTTTAATAAATTTATTAACTAGATTAAAATTATCTTTTAAAGATTTTGGGCAAGGCAAGCCATTTTCTTTATAAATAGGCTTTAACAAAATAACATTACTATTTATATTTTTAAATTCTGGAGAAATAATATTATCCACTTCTTCGGTCGTAACAGCAAAAGAAACAAGAGTTGGTGGTACATTAATATTTTCAAAGCTTCCGCTCATAGAATCTTTACCGCCGATAGCCGCTATTTCTAAATCTTTTTGTGCCAAAAATGCCCCTAGCAAAGCCGAAAAAGGCTTACTCCATTTTTTGCTATCTTTACCCAGCTTTTCAAAATATTCTTGAAATGTTAAATAAATGTCTTTAAACATAGCCCCAGTAGCAATTAGTTTTGAAACAGACTCCACAACAGCAAGGTAAGCCCCTGTAAATTGATTTTTTTCAAATATAAAAGGATTATACCCCCAAGACATAACAGAACAAGTAGTTGTATTGTTATTTAAAACAGGTATTTTATGTACCATAGCTTGTATAGGGGTAAGCTGGTATTTACCCCCAACAGGCATTAAGACTGTATTAGCCCCAATTGTAGAATCAAATTTTTCTAAAAGCCCTCTTTTAGAACAAATGTTTAAATCTTCTGCTAAATTTTTATAGCCATCTATAAAATTATTTACTTTTTGTTTTTCATAATTTTCAAATTTAGTTGTCTTAATATTTATATGTTTTGTAGCACCGTTAGAATTTAAAAACTCACGTGACAAATTTACAACTATTTTGTTATTATATTTCATGATAAGCCTTTTTTCTTCTGTAACAACAGCAACAATGCTAGCCTCTATATTTTCATTATAAGCTAATTTTATAAACTTTTCTGCATCATCTTTAGCTACAACAACAGCCATCCTCTCTTGCGATTCGCTAATAGCAAGCTCTAAGCTATTTAGCCCCTCATATTTTTTTGGTATATTGTTCAAATTTATTTCTACTCCATCAGCAAGTTCAGATATAGCGACAGAAGCACCTCCAGCCCCAAAATCATTGCATTTTTTAATAAGAGCTAGTGCATCTTTATTTCTGAAAAGACGTTGTATTTTTCGTTCTTCTGGTGCATTACCTTTTTGTACCTCTGCTCCGCAATCATAAAGAGAATCTTCGCTATGTGCTTTAGAAGACCCAGTCGCCCCCCCTAAGCCATCACGCCCTGTTTTGCCCCCCAGCAAAATAATAATATCCGTTGGTATAGGCTCTTTTCTTACCACATTTTCTTCTAGTACTGCGCCCAAAACAGCCCCAAGCTCCATATGTTTTGCTATATAACCATCATGATATATTTCATCAACAATACCAGTACATACCCCTATTTGATTACCATAAGAGCTATATCCATCAGAAGATGCGCTAGCTATTTTGCGTTGGGGCAATTTGCCTTTTAGCGTATCTTTTATAGCCATAAGAGGGCTTGCGCTCCCTGTTATCCTCATACCAGCGTAAACATACCCTCTTCCTGAAAGAGGATCTCTTATAGCACCCCCTATACATGTAGATGCACCCCCAAAAGGCTCTATTTCTGTAGGGTGGTTATGTGTTTCATTTTTAAAAAGAAGTAGCCATTTTTGTATTTGCCCCTCTACATTTACATCTATTTTAACAGTGCATGCATTAATTTCTTTTGAACTATCAAGCTTTTTTAATTTGCCTGCTTTTTTTAAGCTTTTTGTCATAATAGTTGCTATATCCATCAAATTTATAGGGCTTGTTATGTTCAAATCTTTTCTCATACTTAAATATTCTTCATAAATGTGATTTAAATATTCATCTTCAAATGTAACATTATCTATATTAGTTAAAAAAGTGGTATGTCTACAATGGTCTGACCAATATGTATCTATTATTTTTATTTCTGCAATATTAGGCACTCTATTTTCTTTTATAAAATATTTTTGGCAAAATTTCAAATCTTCTATATCCATAGCAAGATAGTTTTGCTTTAAAAAATCTAGCAAATCATCTTGATTAAAATCTAAAAAATTGTCTATATATTTTATATCTTCTGCTTGTTTGTAAGTTTGCTTTAATGTTTTGTACTTTTCTAGGCTAGCTTCTCTTGTTTCTATAGGGTTAATTATATAGCTTTTTATATATTCTATATCTTCTTTTGCCAAATTGCCGTAAAGCTTAAATATTTTGGCATATCTTACAAGGGGCATTTCTTTTTGTGATATAAGCTGGATACACTGCATAGCAGAATTTGCCCTCTGGTCAAATTGTCCCGGCAGGCTCTCTATAGCAAATATATAATCGCAATCTGTATGCAAATCTTCCAAAATATTATCCACTTGTGGTTCAGAAAAAATATATTTTTTAGTATATTCAAAAGTATCTTTATTTATATTTTCTATATCATATCTATTAATTATTTGCAAATCTTGTAAATTTTTTATTTGCAAAACTTCTGTTATTTCTTTTTTTAAAGACTGTGCTTCATAAGAAAAGGCTCTCTTTTTTTGAACATACACTCTATATACCATATTTACGCCTCCTTATTTAAAGCTTTTTTACCTATATCTAAGCGATAATAGCTATTTTCAAATGCTATTTTAGATACAGCTTTATAGCATTTATCTATAGCTTCTTTTAGCGTTCTTTCTGCATAGCTAACCCCAAGTACTCGCCCTCCTGCTGTTATAAGCTTACCATCTTTAGCTTTAACTCCAGCAAAATATATATTATCTTCTATATTTTTGGGCAAGCTGATTTCATATCCTGTTTCATATTGTTTAGGGTATCCTTTAGATGCCATAACAACACATGCACAGTGTTTATCTAAAAATTTAATCTCTGCTTTATCTAGTTGTTCTTCACGCACCATAAGCATTATTTCAAAAAGGTCAGTATCTAAAAGAGGTAATATAGCTTGTGTTTCTGGGTCTCCAAATCTACAATTGTATTCTATCACTTTAGCCCCATCTTTTGTAAGCATTAAGCCAAAATACAAGCAGCCTTTAAACTTTCTTTCTTCTTTTTCCATCGCTTTAATAGTAGGTATAAATATAGTTTGCATACATTTTTCTTCTATTTCTTTTGTATAAAAAGGGCTTGGAGCAATAGTCCCCATACCGCCTGTATTAAGCCCAAAATCTCCGTCTAATACTTTTTTATGGTCCATGGAAGATATCATAGGTACAATAGTTTTGCCGTCTGTAAAAGTAAGTACAGAAACTTCTACTCCTTCTAAAAACTGCTCTATCACTATAGAAAGCCCACTATCCCCAAAAATTTTGTCTTGCATCATTTCATAAATTGCTTTTTTGCCCTCTTCTTTATTTTCTGCTATAATAACCCCCTTGCCTAATGCTAGTCCATCTGCCTTTATAACAATAGGAAAAGTCGCATTTTCTAAATATTTAATGGCTAAATCATAATCTGTAAAAACCTCATATTCTGCTGTTGGTATATTATATTTTTTCATTAAATTTTTTGCAAATATTTTGCTTCCTTCTATAATAGCAGCTTTTTTTATAGGGCCAAAACATTTTATGCCCTTTTCTTCTAATCTATCAACCATACCTAAAACAAGAGGATCGTCTGGGGTTACTATAGCAAAATCTATTTTATTTGAAATAGCAAATTTAACAACATTTTCTATATCTGTTACTTTTATATCTATGCAAATTGCGTCGCCCTCCATACCAGTATTACCTGGTATAGCATAAATTTTAGAAATTTTTGGATTATGCTTAATCTTTTTGATAATAGCGTGCTCTCGCCCTCCGCTCCCAATAACTATAATATTCATATTTATACCTCACATTTTTATAAATAATTTTAATGATGAAATAATCTCAAGTCTGTAAAAATTAATGTCATATTATAACCATCACATGCTTTTATAATATCATTATCTCTAATAGACCCTCTAGGTGCTGCTATATAAGAAACGCCACTTTTAAAAGCTCTATCTATATTATCCGCAAAAGGAAAAAATGCGTCGCTCCCTAAGCTAACTCCAGTTATTTTGGTAAGATATTCTTCTTTTTCCTTTTTTGTAAAATCTTTAGGCTTTTCATAAAACAAATTTTGCCATATACCATCTTTTAAAATATCATTATTATAATCTGAAATATATGTATCTATAGCGTTATCTTTTTCTGGTCTACTAATATTAGGCAAAAAAGAAAGTGATAGCGTTTTTGGGTGCTGCCTTAAATGCCATTTGTCTGCCTTTTCTCCAGCTAGCTTTGTACAATGTATCCTTGATTGTTGCCCTGCTCCAACCCCTATAGCTTGACCTTTATATGCATAGCATACAGAGTTTGATTGAGTATATTTTAATGTTACAAGAGCTGTTAGCAAATCTATTTTTGCATTTTTATCTAAATAAGTATTTTTTGATACTACATTATTAAGCAAATTTTCATCTATTTTAGCATTATTTCTATCTTGAGCAAAAACAATACCAAAAACTTCTCTCTGTTCTATTTGTTTTGGGATAAAATCAGGGTCAATTTTTATAATATTATAGCTCCCTTTTCTTTTATTTTTAAGTATTTTTAAAGCATTTTCTGTATAACCAGGTGCTATAATACCGTCTGATACCTCTCTCTCAATAATTTTGGCTGTAATATCGTCGCATATATCGCTAAGTGCTATAAAGTCGCCAAAAGAGCATAGCCTATCTGTACCCCTTGCTTTAGCATAAGCAATAGCTATATGAGAAGTATCTATATTTTGTATATCATCTACAAAATACATTTTTTTAAAATCTTCGCTTATAGGGGTATAAACAGCAGCTGAAGTCGGGCTTAAATGTTTAAATGATGTTGCTGCTGGTAAAGATGTTGCCTCTTTTAATTCTTTTACCAGTTGCCAACCGTTTAATGCATCTAATAGGTTAATATACCCTATGTTTCCGTTTAATATTTCTAACGGTATATCCTCTCCATCTTGCATAAAGATTTTTGCATTTTGCTGGTTAGGGTTACAACCGTATTTTAATTTAATTTCTTTCATTATTAGCTCCTTTTATATATTTAATTCAAATATAATATCTTCTCTAGCATTTTCAATTATAGGAAGTACCTCTTTTTCAATAAATTCTTCCACCTGCGTTTCGCTTCGCCCTATATATAAGCTAGGCTCTAAAAGTGCTTTTATTTCCTCTAAAGAAAGGTTAAAATCTTTATCATTTGCAATTTTTTCTATAAGGTCATTTTCTCCCCCTTCTAGCTTTACTTTTTTTATAGCCATATGAGAATATTCTCGCAATTTCTCATGAAGTTGCTGCCTATTGCCCCCCTTTTTTACAGCACGCATCATAATATTTTCTGTCGCCATAAAAGGCAATTTTTCCATAACACGCCTATTTATCACTTTTTCATACACAACTAAATTAGATGTTACATTAATATAAATATTTAAAATAGAATCTACAGCCAAAAAACTTTCAGAAGTAGATATTCTTTTATTAGCAGAATCATCAAGCGTTCTTTCAAACCATTGTGTAGCAGAGGTTAAAGCCGGATTTAAGCTATTTACAATAGCGTATCTAGCTAAAGCCGACATACGCTCGCATCTCATAGGGTTTCTTTTATAAGGCATAGCAGAAGACCCTATTTGTTTATCTTCAAAAGGCTCTTCTATTTCTTCAAAAGATTGTAAAATTCTTATATCATTAGCAAATTTGTAAGCACTCTGTGCAAACCCAGATAAAACAGAAAGAAAAAAGTAATCTACCTTTCTTGAATAAGTTTGCCCAGAAATAGGTACACAGCCTTTAAAATCTAGTTCTTTTGATATAATTTCTTCTAGATTTTTTACCTTTTCTTCATCATTTTCAAAAAGCTCCATAAAGCTAGCTTGTGTACCTGTTGTACCTTTAGAACCCAAAAGCAAAAGGTTATCTAGCCTATGCTCTAGCTCTTTTATGTCCTGGATAAGCTCATATATCCATATGGTAGCCCTTTTTCCAACGGTGCTAATTTGTGCTGGTTGTAAATGTGTATAAGAAAGACAAGGTAAACTTTTATATTTTTTTGCAAATTCAGTAAGATTTTTTACAACCTGAATAGCCTTTTTTAATATAATTTTAGATGCTTCTTTTAATATAATAATATCTGTATTATCCCCAACATAACAAGATGTCGCCCCTAAATGTATAATAGGCTCTGCCATAGGGCATTGTTTGCCGTAAGCATAGACATGGCTCATAACATCGTGCCTTACCTCTTTTTCTCTTTCTATAGCTGTTTTATAATCTATATTATCAACATTTTGCTCAAGCTCTTTTATTTGGCTATCAGAAATATTAAGCCCTAATTGCTTTTGGGCTTTAGCAAGCACTAGCCAAAGCTTTCTCCATGTTTTAAATTTAAAATTTTCTGAAAATATATATTGCATTTCTTTACTTGCATACCTTGTTGAAAAAGGCGATATATATTTATCTCTCATATCTTGCATAAAATTCTCCTTATTTATTAATATTTATAATTTTTGTATCTACAGTTTTTCTTTTATTATCAATATATAGCACAGAAAGTGAAATTTTATATTCTTTATACAAATTTTCCCATATAGTGCTTGCAAATTCTTCTATATCTTCTATAATTTCTATTCCTTTTGGCTCGCCTATAAAGCTCGGTAAAGGCTCTCCGTCGCTATTATATGTATGCAAAAAATGCCCTTGCCCCAAAATAGGCTCATAGCTATACGTATATCTATTGCAAGCAGTTCCCTCTTTATTGCCTGTTTTTAGTATGCTCATTTTATAATTAAAGCCTTTTTTTGTAAAATCAACAATTCCACTTATACGTGGGGTAAAATTAGGTGCATCTGGCTCAAATTTGCGTGTTTTTAGTGCATCTTCAAAAGTTTTCCCCTTTTTTATAAAGCTATATATAGTATCTGTATGGTCGCCATTTGTAACAATAATGCTACTATTTATAAATTTAATAGGGGTATACAAAATAAGTGAAGTATCCTTTGCTTTATTATTATCAAAAATTTTTATTTTAATATTATTATTTTCTTTAACAAATATCCTATTTTTGCTATTTTCGCTCCTACCGCTAATAAAATAAGCAATAACAGCCTTTTCTCCTTTAGTTTTTCCTATTATAATACCACGCCCAAAATATTTTTGTGAATTAAGCAAATTTTTAATACTATTCATTATAATTTACCCTTTCTTATATCGTTTATAACAAGCTCAACTGCCTTAGGCAATATTATATGCTCAGCATTTTGCATAACACGCTTTTGCAAAGTTTCTGGTGTATCTGTTTCTAAAATATCTACTGCCTTTTGTAATATTATTTTACCACCATCTGTAACCTCATTTACAAAATGTACAGTCGCTCCAGTTATTTTCACTCCATAATCTAAAGCAGCTTTATGCACTTTTAAGCCATAAAAGCCCTCTCCACAAAAAGCTGGTATTAAAGATGGATGAACATTAATAATCCTATTTTCAAAACATTTTACAAAATCACTACTCAAAATATGCATAAAGCCCGCAAGCACAATTAAATCTATATTATTTTCTAAAATAGCCTTTTTTATTTCTTCTTCAAAATCTTTATTGTCTTTATACATTTTTTTATCAAAAACATAAGTTTTTATTTTATTTTCCTTAGCACGTTTTAATGCAAAAGCATCTTTATTGCTAGCTATAACACTATCTATTTCACAATTTTTTAAATTGCCCCTCTTTTTTGCATCTATTAAAGCCTGTAAATTTGTACCTCCACCAGAAACTAATACGCAAATTTTACTTAACATATAATAACCCCTTCTTTAGAAGATACAATTTCTCCTATAACATAAGCATCTTCACCACATTTGTTCAAAACAGAAAGAGATATGTCTAAATCTTTTTTATCTATTATTAAAACCATACCAACCCCCATATTAAATGTATTAAACATATCTTTTTCTTTAACATTTCCTTTTTGGCTAATAAGGCTAAAAATATCTAGTATTTTAAGCTTATCTTTTTCTATTTTAGCAGTAAGCCCTTTTGGCAAACTCCTTGGTATATTTTCATAAAAGCCCCCTCCAGTAATATGAGAAATAGCTTTTATATCAACCTCTTTTATAAGCTCTAAAACTGGTTTTACATAAATTTTTGTAGGGGTTAAAAGCTCCTTTATAATATCTTTATTATCAGCTAAATTAGTATTTTCTATATCAAATATTTTTCTTACAAGAGAAAATCCGTTAGAATGTACCCCACTAGAAGAAAGTGCTACTATTATATCGCCCTCTTTCACATTATTATTATCTATAATTTTATCTTTATCTACAACCCCAACACAAAATCCAGCCAAATCATATTCATTATTATTATAAAACCCAGGCATTTCTGCTGTTTCTCCTCCTACTAGCTGACAACCAGCTTGTATACAACCGTCTGAAATACCTTTAACAATTTGTGCAACCTTTTCTGGATGCATTTTATCAATAGCAATGTAATCTAAAAAAAACAGAGGTTTTGCCCCACAACATATAATATCGTTTACGCACATAGCAACACAATCTATACCTATTGTATCATGTTTATCGCTTAAAAAGGCTAATTTTAACTTAGTACCAACTCCATCTGTACCACTTACCAAAACAGGGTTTTTTATTCCAGAAAGCTCTAAAGGAAATAACCCCCCAAAGCCCCCTATTTTATTTAAGCTAGATACTTTTGTTTTATCTATATGTTCTTTCATAAGCTGTACCGCTTTATACCCAGCGTTAATATCTACCCCGGCATCTTTATAGCTTAGGCTTTTCATCTAACCATCCTTTCTATCGCTTATTTTGCACTCGAATTTGTATTTTTTTACATTTGTTGTAACCTCTGTAGGATACTTTCCGCTAAAACAAGCACTACAATACCCTTTATCAATTTCTGTATCTATAATGCTTGCTAAACTTTCAACGCTTAAATACCCTAAGCTATCTAAATCAAGCGCCTTTTTTATTTCTTCTATAGAATAGTTGCAAGCTATTAAGTTTTCTTTAGAATCTATGTCCGTTCCATAATAACAAGGGTTTAAAAATGGTGGAGAAGAAATACGCATATGCACTTCTTTTGCTCCAGCATCTCTCAAAAGTTTTGTTATTCTATAGCTTGTAGTCCCTCTAACTATAGAATCGTCTATTAATACTATTTTTTTATCTTTAACTATCTTATGTATAGGGTTTAATTTGAGCTTTACTTTATTTTCACGTTCTTTTTGTTCAGAAGAAATAAAAGTCCTTGCTATATATCTATTTTTAACAAATCCAACGCTATACGGTATGCCCGAATATTTAGAATACCCTATAGCCGCATCCAAGCCAGAATCAGGCACCCCAACAACAATATCAGCATCAGCTGGATGCTCTTTAGCAAGGCACTCGCCTGCTTTTACCCTTGCGTGGTGTACGCTTATATTATTTATAATAGAGTCTGGACGTGCAAAATATATATATTCAAAAATACAAGTAGTTTGTGGTGCTTTGTTACAATGTTTATTTATAAATCTAACCTCATCTTTATCAAATACTATTATTTCTCCAGGCAAAACATCTCTTATAAGGCTAGCCCCCACTATATCTAAAGCACAGCTTTCAGAAGCTACCACATATGTTCCATCTTGCATCTTGCCATAGCAAAGAGGCCTAAAGCCGTTTATATCTCTAGCTACAATAAGCTTTTTTGCCGACATAATTATTAAAGAATAAGCCCCTTTTATTATACCCATAGCCTTGCTTACTGCCTCTTCTATAGAAGAAGAATTTATGCGTTCTCTTGTTATAATATAAGATATAACCTCTGTATCACTAGTCGTATGAAATATAGCCCCCTCATATTCTAGCTTTTCTCTAAGCTCATAAGAATTTGTCAAATTGCCGTTATGGACAAGCGCTAAAGAGCCTTTAAGATGATTTACAACAATAGGCTGAGCATTTATCCTATCGTTGCTCCCTGTTGTACAATATCTAACATGCCCAACAGACATATTGCCATAACCTAGATTTTCTATTACATCTTTTGTTATAACATCGTTTACAAGCCCTGTATCTTTGTAATAAGAAAGCATTCCATCATCACATACAGCGATACCACAGCTTTCTTGCCCTCTATGCTGCAAGGCAGATAAGCCATAATATGTTGTAGCCGCTAAATTTGCCCTTTTTGGGCTAAAAATACCAAAAACTCCACACTCTTCTTTTATTTTACGCATATAGAGCTTTCCTCCATTTTTTATTCAAATTTCATTATTTGCCAATAAGCCTTTTTAATACTTCATCATAAGCTTCATACACCCCGCCTAAATCTCTTCTAAATCTATCTTTATCTAGCTTTTCTTTAGTGTTACAGTCCCAAAAACGGCAAGTGTCTGGTGATATTTCATCAGCCAAAATAATATTTCCCTCCATGTCTTTACCAAATTCTAGCTTAAAATCAATAAGCTCAATATTAATATCTTTTAAATATTCTGCTAAAATATTATTTACTTTTAAAGAATATTTAGCAATTGTTTTAATTTCTTCTTCATTTGCAAAATCCATCGCAAATATGTGATATTCATTAATCATAGGATCGCCAAGTTCGTCATTTTTATAGCAATATTCAAGCACCGTTTTTTTTAGCTTAACCCCTTCTTCTAGCCCTAATCTTTTTGCAAGTGAACCAGCAGCAATATTTCTAACAATAACTTCTATAGGTATAATTTCAACTTTTTTTACAACTGTATCTGTTTCATTCAATTCTTCAACAAAATGTGTCGGTATTTCATTTTTTTCAAGTAATCGCATTAAATGGTTAGTTACCCTATTATTAATAGCCCCCTTACCCTCTATTTGTCCTTTTTTTTCTCCATTAAAGGCAGTTGCATCATCTTTGTATGATACTATGTATAACCCTTCTTCATTAGTACTATAAACTTCTTTTGCTTTACCTTCATAAAGTTTTGTTAATTTTTCCATATATTTTCTCCTTATTAATTATTATTAATTACTATTAATTATATTGAATTATATTTTTTAGAAATAATCATATTTTTTTCTAAAATTTTTGTAACATTTTCTAATCTTTCTTGTTCCAGCCTTTTGGCTAAGCTTTTCTCTGTGATAGAAAGCATCTGTATAGCAAGTAAAGCCGCATTTTCAGCTCCATCAATAGCAACGGTTGCAACAGGCATACCCTTTGGCATCTGCACGGTAGATAAAAGCGCATCTAGTCCATCTAATGTGCTAGATTTTATAGGTATACCTATAACAGGTAAGGTAGTATTAGCAGCTATAGCCCCAGCTAAATGCGCTGCTTTTCCCGCCGCTGCAATAATAGCTCCAAAGCCATTTTGCCTTGCTCTTTTTGCAAATTCTTCTGTCTGTTTTGGGGTTCTGTGCGCCGAATAAACATGTACCTCAAAAGGCACTTCATACTTTTTTAATACTTCTATACCCTTATCTACAATAGGCAAATCGCTATCACTACCCATAATAACAGCTATCTTTTTCATTTTTACCTCCCTATAAATAAAAAAACACAGCCCTATTTTATAATAAAATAAGACTGCCCAGACGGTCGACATTTTTAAAATTTTTTGCTCCATGTGGTAACCCACTTATCCGTCAGTTGCAAAAAACTATTTATTTAAGTTAATTTTATAATATTTAATAAAAATTGTCAATACAAAATGTTTATAAGCATTATTTATAAAGAGGCAATATTTTTTAAATACAATATTTCTTTTTGGCTTAAAAACCTAAATTCTCCTCTTTTTAACCCCTCTATTTTTAAATCTTGTATAGCTATTCTTTCAAGCGTTAATACATTTAAGCCTATTTTTTGGCACATTTTTCTTATTTGTCTATTTCTTCCTTCATAGATTGTAATTTTTAATGTATAAATATTTTTATTTTTTTCTAATATTTGTATATCTGCTTTTTTTGTTTTATAATTATCTATAATCAAGCCTTCTTTAAAGCTTTTTATTTTATTTTCTGTTAAATTACCACTAACTTTTGCTATATATACTTTTTTTATATTATGTTTTGGATGGGTTAGCTTGTATGTTAAATCGCCGTCGTTTGTTAATATTAAAAGCCCTTTTGTATTATAATCTAGCCTACCAACCGGTACTATGCGTTCTTTTATATTTATATAATCAAAAACAGTCTTTCGGCTGAATTGGTCTTTTACAGTGGTTACGCAACCTTTTGGCTTATTTAGCATAATATATATTTTATTTTCTTGGTTTTGTATTTTTTTATTTTCAAAATATACGGTATCTTTATTTGGGTCTATTTTAAAAGCTAAATCTGTTATTATTTTTCCATTAATTTTTACTTTGCCTGATAATATATATTGCTCTGCCTTTCTTCTGGAGCATAAGCCACATTCAGCTAAAAACTTTTGTATCCTTATCAAATTATCGCCCCTTATTAAATAAACTCTGCAAAAACTACATTTGCTAAATCTATACCCCTTTTTGAAAGGTATATCCTATCTTCTTTTTCATGCAAAAGTCCATTTTTCAAAAACTTATCTATTTCTTGCCCAAAAATACTTTTTATATCTATTCCAAAAGTTGTTTGAAAATTTATTTTAGATATGCCTTTTATCATCCTAAGCCCTAAAAACACAAATTCGCTATACATATCTTTTGTTTGCAATATTTCTATTTGTTTTTCATTTTCGTTATTTATATATTTTTTTAATATAGTTGTATTTTTTATCCTTTTTTCATTCAATAGAGAGCTTGCCCCAAGCCCAAAACCAGCATATTCTTTTCTTGTCCAGTAAGTTGTATTGTGTTTGCAATATTTGCCTTTTTTAGCAAAATTTGATATTTCGTAAAACTCATAATCATTTTTTTGTAATAAATCTACACATGTGTAATAAAGCTTTCTATCCAAAATATCATCTGGCAAATGCAAAAGCCCTTTCTTATGCATATTATAAAATACAGTACCCTCTTCTAAAATAAGGCTATAGCAAGAAATATGCTCTGGCTCTAATTTTATTATATTATTAAGCGTATCTTTAAAGCTTTTTATAGTTTGATACGGTAAAGAAAACATTAAATCGACATTTATATTTTTAAATCCTATTTTTCTTATATCTTCATAATTTTTGTAAAATTGCTTGCTTGTATGTATTCTTCCTATTTTTTTTAGTAAATCGTCGTCAAGCGTCTGTAACCCTATGCTTATTCTGTTTATATTATTTTGCTTAAAATGCTCTATAAGACTATAAGATAAAGCCCCCGGGTTGACTTCTATAGAAATTTCAGCATTTTTGCAAACATTAAAATTTTCAAAAATAGCCTGCATTATTTCTCCTATATACCCTATAGGCAAAATAGAGGGGGTACCGCCTCCTATGAAGATAGTTTTTATTTTATAAATATTTTTATATTGCCTTGCAAACTGTATTATTTCATAAAGAAGTGCTTTTTGATAGTCTTTAAAAAAGCTTTCTTTACCTTTAAAAGATAAAAAATCACAATAAAAGCACTTTTCTTTACAAAAAGGAATATGAATATATATGCTTAAATCTTTCATATTTATTCTTCTTCTAGCTTTAAGACACTCATAAAGGCTGCTTGTGGCACATCTACATTGCCCACTTGCCTCATCTTTTTTTTGCCCTCTTTTTGCTTTTCTAAAAGCTTTCTTTTTCGGCTAATATCGCCCCCGTAACATTTAGCCAAAACATCTTTTCTCATAGCGCTTATTGTTTCTCTTGCTATAATTTTATTGCCTATAGCCGCTTGTATAGGTATTTCGAACAAATGTTTTGGTATTTCTTTTTTAAGCTTTTCTACCATCTTTCTTCCTCTTTCTTGGGCAGAAGATTCATGTACAATAAAGCTTAATGCATCTACAATTTCTTTATTTACAAGTATATCAAGCTTAACAAGCTTAGATGGAAAATACCCTATAACCTCATAATCAAAAGATGCATAGCCCCTTGAACGTGATTTTAAAACATCAAAAAAATCATAAATAATTTCATTAAGAGGAAGCTTGTATTTTAAAACTGCTCTTGTTTCTTCTATATATTCAAGCTCTATATATTCTCCTCTGCGTTGCTGGCAAAGCTCCATAATAGCGCCTATATATTCGCTAGGGAGCATAATTTCTGCTTTAACTATAGGCTCTTCCATCTTGCTTATAGCTGTAACATCAGGAAAATCAGATGGATTTGATATATTTATAACTTCTCCACTTGTTAAATATATTTTATAAATAACGCTAGGAGCAGTTGTAACAAGGTCTAGGTTGTATTCTCTTTCTAGCCTTTCTTGTATAATTTCTAAATGCAAAAGCCCCAAAAAGCCACATCTAAAGCCAAACCCAAGAGCAACAGATGTTTCTGCTTCAAATTGTAAAGATGCATCGTTTAGCTGGAGCTTTTCTAAAGCATCTCTTAAATCTTGGTATTTAGCACCATCTGCTGGAAATAAGCCACAATATACCATAGGGTTTACCTTTTTATACCCTGGCAAGCTTTCTTTAACTGGATTTAAAGCTGAAGTTATTGTATCGCCTATTTGAGTATCTTTAACATTTTTGATACTAGCAGTTAAGTACCCAACTTCTCCAGCTTTTAGCTCATCTGTTTGTATAAATCGCCCCGGCCCAAAAAAACCAACTTCTATGACTTCAAATTGTTTTTTAGTTGCCATAAAAAGCACTTTATCGCCCTTTTTTACCGTACCATCAAAAACACGCATAAAAACAATAACCCCTTTATAAGCATCATAAAAACTATCAAAAATAAGTGCTTTTAAAGGCTCTGTTTCTTTTCCATTAGGGCTTTTTATGTTAGATATAATCTTTTCAAAAACTTCTTCTATATTAATATCAGCCTTTGCAGATATTAAAGGAGCATCTTTTGCATCTATACCTATAATATCTTCTATCTCTGCTATAACCTTTTCTGGATTAGCGCTTGGCAAATCTATTTTATTTATAACAGGTATAATATCCAGGTTATTATCTATTGCAAGATACACATTAGCAAGAGTTTGTGCCTCAACCCCTTGAGCCGCATCAACAACTAATATAGCTCCATCGCAAGCAGCAAGACTTCTTGAAACTTCGTAGTTAAAGTCGACATGCCCCGGTGTATCTATCAAATTTAATATATATTCATTACCATCTTTTGCTTTATATACAAGGCGAACTGCTTGAGCTTTTATAGTTATACCACGTTCCCTTTCTAAGTCCATGTTATCAAGCACTTGTTCGCAAAGCTCTCTTTCTGTTAAAAGCCCAGACTTTTGGATAAGGCGGTCTGCTAGTGTTGATTTACCATGGTCTATATGTGCTATTATACTAAAATTTCTTATTTTTTGCTGTCTATCTAAAGCCATCTTTAACCTCCATAAAAATTAATTTTATTTTTTGTATGCTATTTGTATTGTATTTAGCCTAGCTGATATAACAGCATGCACCACTCTCCCAACTGGACACTTTTGGTTAAAATTTTATGAAAATGGAAGAGGTTTTTTAAAAAATATCAAATAAGGTAATAATCCTTTAGATTTTTTATTAATAATGCCCCACCTACACCAGCCTCAACGCTTATAGCCCAGCCTTTTTAAAAATAACAAGTATTTTTCGTATAATAATTGGCTTTGCATTTACGCTATTTACGATAAATATAGAAGTAATTTTGCATTTATCATTAAATTATATAATAATACTATGTATAGCAATTGTAAGCCTTGAAGAAAACTGCATACCCAATTACCCCTTTTATTCAATGTTTTTATTTTATCAATACATTAGACAAATGTCAAGCATTTAAGAATTATAAAGATTTAACATTGCATAACTATATTTTTAACTCATATTTACTTTTATAATCTTATAATTTTTGAAATTTTGTACTTGACATTTTTAATATTTTGATATAATATATTTGTTGTTGGATATGGGAGCATAGCTCAGCTGGGAGAGCATCTGCCTTACAAGCAGGGGGGCATAGGTTCGAGCCCTATTGTTCCCATATGGCGGAATAGCTCAGTTGGCTAGAGCGCACGGTTCATACCCGTGGTGTCGTGGGTTCAAATCCCGCTTCCGCTATTACTATTATATATTGCCTAATACAATAGTTTTAGGCTTTTTGTTGTTTATTTATATTTTAGCAATATTTTTATTACTTCTGTTTTATTTCCCCATTTTCATTATTATGATTATATATTAAAACTACATTTATAAGCTATGTTGAATGCTTTTTAGGTAATTTTTATAATATTATATAAACATAAGTAGCTTTTATAGCATATTTGTTCCAGCCTAACTTTTTATGCCTTCATTTATCTGTTTTATACCTAAATTATACCTAAATTCTTGCAATCACCATCATTGTGCCTTGCTGTGAAACACTAGATTTCAATTTTTTCAATATATAAAAATATGTTCTTTAATTTTATAAAAACTAATCTCTTTCCAAAAGATGTTATTTCCTTAAAATGGTATTGTAAAATACTTCTCTCATACAAATAATTTACTATTTATTATGATTTAATAGCATTGTAGTACTTTTATTTATTCCTACGCCTAAATACTAAAAATTTTTCTCAAACATTACTATATTATCTTTTAAATAGAAATTATTTCTATACTTCTCTATATTATAATACTATAAAACACTATAATTTTTTGTAATATTTTTATTCATTTACATTTTCAATATACAAAAAAGACGCCAAAAAGCGCCCATTATATAATTAAAAATTAAACCTAAAAACCATTTTAATAATAAATATGTAAAAACACTTTTTATAATAACATATTTTTATAA
>CBCPNA010000074.1:0-5322 GCA_965120415.1 uncultured Bacillota bacterium
TTCTTCGCCTTTTAACAATTCTTGTTAACGGCTAGATTATATTATCACACATATTTTAAACTGTCAACACTTTTTTTCATTTTTGTGGTAAGATTTTTTTATATTAATTGTAAAAAATTGTAATCTGAGTACAAAAATATATTTTTTATCCTAAACTTTTGATTGACATAGCATAACATTTACTTTATAATATAATCAAATTCTGCCCTTATAGTTAAATGGATATAACAAACCCCTCCTAAGGGTTAGTTGCTGGTTCGATTCCAGCTAAGGGTGTATATTCTAATATTTGCTAATATTTTAGCGAGGTAGTTTATGCTAATATTAAAAAGTGAAAAAAGAATAAAATGGCATTCAAAATATACAATAGATGAAGCACTGTTGGATAAACGACAAAAATTTTATATTTTTAAAAAAGAATTTTTTAAATTTATCATAACCTTTTTTACTATACTTTTTATCATATGGTTTTTTATAAACACAATTATCCTTAATGCTGTTGTACCGACTGGTTCTATGAAAAATACGATAAACCCTAATGACAGAATAATAGCAAATAGGCTAGCCTATTTATTTAGCGAACCAAAGAGATTTGATATAATAATATTTCCTTATCCTGATGATGAAGATATAATCTATGTTAAACGGATTATTGGGCTCCCTGGAGAAACTGTTGAGATTATAGATGGTGAGGTCTACATAAACGGTAGCGAAACTCCTCTGTATGATTATTTTGTAACTGTAGAAAAACCTACGGGCAATTTTGGTCCTTATGTAGTGCCTGATGATTGTTATTTTGTTTTAGGTGATAACAGAAATGACTCTAAAGACTCTAGATATTGGGAAAATAAATTTGTTTCTAAAGATAAAATTCTAGGCAAGGTAATATTTAAATATTATCCTAATTTTGTACCTTTTATTACTTATTAAGGAGTATAATATGAAAAAAAAAGAAGACAAAGAAGATAAAGAAGATAAAAAATCACGTTTTCTAAAAGAAACGTTAAGCTGGGTAAAAGCTATTATTATTGCGTTTATTTTAAGCTTTTTTATAACAAATTTTATAATTGTTAATGCAAAAGTTCCTACCTCATCTATGGAAAATACAATAAGTGTAAACGATCGATTAATCGCAAATAGGCTTTCTTACGTGTTTTCAGATCCACAGCGTTATGATATAGTTGTTTTTAAATATCCTGATGATGAATCTAAGCTGTACTTAAAAAGGATTATTGGACTCCCTGGAGAAACTGTAAGAATTGAAAACGGTCAAGTCTATATAAATGATAGTACAGAACCTTTAAGGGATGACTTTTTGCCTGAAGAAATGTATACAGAAGGTACTCTTATATACGAAGTTCCAGAAAATTGCTATTTTATGCTTGGTGACAATAGAAATTATTCTGAAGATTCAAGATACTGGGAAAATACTTTTGTTTCTAGAGATAAAATTTTAGGTAAAGTACTATTTAAATATTTCCCTAAATTTGAGATTTTAACAAATAAATAATTAAAAGGAGTTATGTTTATGCAAATAACAAAAAATATGACAATTGCTGAAGTATTAGATATTGATGAAAGGCTTACAGACGTATTTGCAAATTTTGGTATGCACTGTGTTGGTTGCCCTTCATTTAGACTTGAAACATTAGAAGAAGCTTGTTTAGTACATTCTATCGATTATGAAACGCTTGTAAAAGAACTTAATTTAGTGCTGGATAACTAATATTTCTAACATTTAAAGGCAAAGTTTAAATCTTTGCCTTTTTTATAATTATGTTAACTTTATTTATAAACAATATATTGATTATAAAAAAATTATATGTTATAATTTTTTTAGCTATTTTAAGGAGTTAACATATGAAAAATTTGATAAATTTTAAAAAAACTTATCCTATTTTACAACCAAAATATTTTGATAAATTTAAATGTTCTTGCAATGACTGTAAAATAAATTGTTGCAATTACTCTTGGAGAATATTTATAGATAAAAAAAGGTATAAAAAATGCCAAAAAATCAAAAAAAATCATGAATTAAAATTTAATTTAGAAAATTATTTAAAAATAAATAAAAAAAGCACAGCAAATTTTGATTATGCATATATAGAACATTTAGAAAAGACTATTTTTATCAACATAGATTCGGAAAGTGGTACAAAAAAGATGGAGGCTTTTGTTGCTATATGCCCTTTTAAAAATAAGGAAAATGGCTTATGTACTATACAAGAAAAGCTTGGACTTCCATATCTTTGCGAAACTTGTAAGACATTTCCTCGCCTTACTTTTAATATAAATAATAATATATCAAGAGCTTTTAACATATGCTGTGAAGAAGTTTGTAGCCTTTTATACAATGAAGTAGAAGGTATACAATTTGAAATTAAAGATACACCCTATTATGAAATATCAAGCTTTAAAATAATTAATATAGAAAAAGAAAAAGCATTATTTTTAGATAAAGTACGGACAATAGCAATATCTATAATGCAAATAAAAGACTTTTATTTAGATGAAAAAATGATTTTTTTGGCTAAATTTTTATTCGATTGTGATAATTTTATTAATAATAATGAGTATGATAAAATAAATACCTATTTAGATGATTTTCTCTCTAATGAAGAAAATTATGAAAGTTTATTAAGTCATAAACAAATTAATCAAAAATTATTTCTAAGCATAACTATATCCATTTTAGATATAAGGAAAGACTTTTTCGGTAATTCTATAGTCGCTTTTGAAATTTTTAATATTTTTCATACTTTACTAGATTGTTTTGTTAATAAAATTAGCCCAAAATTTTTATCTTTAATAGATGAAAATAATAAAGAATTGCATTTTAAAACTTTTAAAAATCGTGAAGAAAAACCAATAAAATGCATTGAAGAAGATGAGAAAAACTGGATTTCTATCCCTTATTGTAATTATATAGAAAATAGAGAAAATATTTTGGCTGATAAAGAATATTATATAGAAAATGTCTTTGTCAATTTATTTTTTGCAAATGGATACCCTTTTTCTTTTGATTCTATAAAAAATACCTGTTTAAAATTTATTTATTCTTACTGCTTATTTAAAGCTATGCTAAATGCTGCTTTTGCAGACAAAAAAGATTTTGAAACAGATACTCTATTTAAAACAACTGTTGTTTTTGGGCGTATATTTTCAGATCTTTTAAACAATTCTGAAATAATTTTAGAAACACTTGATGCACATAAAATAGATACATTAGAAGATGTTATACTTTTAATAAAAAGCTCATAAAAACTCCCACTATAAAATGGGAGCTTTAGGGGGTAGAGAAAATCTACGCTCTTTTTTTGATAATAATTATTACAATAGGCATATTTATTAAAAAGAGAGCGTTACTGTTGTTTTGTTTTTAATGCTACTGCGACAAAACTTTTGAACAACGGATGTGGCTTATTAGGTCTTGATTTAAGCTCTGGATGAAATTGTACCCCAACAAAAAAAGGATGCATATTTTTATCTATTTCTACAATTTCTACAAGCTTTTCATCTGGAGAAAGCCCTGATATAACAAGCCCCTTTTTTTGCATAGCATCTCTATATTCATTATTAAATTCATATCTATGCCTATGCCTTTCATATATAAGCTCCTCATTATAAGAGTCCATAGCAAATGTATTTTTGGCTATTTTGCAAGGGTAAGCCCCTAAACGCATTGTACCACCAAGCCCTGCTATATCCTTTTGTTCTGGCATAATATCTATAACTGGATTTTTTGTATCTTTTTTTATTTCAAAAGTATGGGCATCTTTAAGATTTAAAACATTTCTTGCAAATTCGATAACGGTACAATGCATACCAAGACATATACCTAAAAATGGTACTTTATTTTCTCTTGCATATTGTACTGCTAGTATTTTACCTTCTACCCCACGTTCACCAAAACCTCCAGGAACAATAATAGCATCTATACCTTTTAGTTTTTTTGCTATTTCTTCTTTAGGGATATTCTCCAAGCTTTCTGAATTTATCCATTTTATGGATATGTTACTTCCTGTATATATACCAGCATGCTTTAAAGATTCTACAATAGATATGTAAGCATCATGCAAATTAACATATTTTCCAACTAAGCCAACTGTAACAAGATTTTTTAGATTTTTTTCTCTTTCTACAACGTCTATCCAGTCTTTTAAATCTGGCGTTTTGTCTTTTAAATTTAGCTTACGGCAAACTATTTTGGCTAGATTTTCTTTTTCTAAAAGTAAAGGTACTTCATATAAAGAATCACAATCAATATTTTGTATAACACAGTCTTTATCTACATTACAAAATAGAGCAAGCTTTTCTTTAGAAGATTTACTTATATCATTTTCTGTCCTGCAAACTATAATATCAGGCTGGATACCTATAGATAAAAGCTCCTTGACAGAATGCTGTGTTGGCTTTGTTTTCATTTCTCCAGTTTTGTTTAAATATGGCAAAAGGGTTACATGGATATAAAGAACATTTTCTTTCAAAACGTCGTAAGAAACTTGCCTAATAGCCTCTAAAAATGGCTCACTTTCTATATCGCCAACTGTACCCCCTATTTCTGTTATTACGATATCGGATTGAGTTGTTTTGGCTGCTCTGTATACTCTTTCTTTTATTTCATTTGTTATGTGAGGTATAACCTGAACTGTAGCGCCTAAATATTCGCCCTTTCTTTCTTTATTTAAAACAGACCAGTAAATTTTACCAGTTGTTATATTGTTATTTACGGTTAAATTTTCATCGATAAATCTTTCATAATGCCCTATATCAAGATCTGTTTCTGCTCCGTCATCAGTCACAAAAACTTCACCATGTTGATAAGGGCTCATAGTGCCTGGGTCTATATTTATATAAGGATCAAATTTTTGTATAGTGACTTTATAGCCCCTTGCCTTTAAAAGCCTACCTAAAGATGCGGCTGTAATACCTTTACCAAGCCCAGAAACAACCCCACCAGTAATAAAAATATATTTTTTATCCATACTTCACCTCTATAATAAATCAAGAATACAGTGTTTAAATATATTAATTATATTATAACTAAATATAATACGTCAAGAATTTTACAAATATTTTAAATAATTAGGAAAAAGGCCTGCAAAAGCAAGCCTTCTAAGATAACTTTTATGTAACTTCTTACTTTTATTTTAACAATAATTTTAAGATTTGTCAATATGGAATAAAAAAAATATCATTTTTTAAAACTTTTGCTAATAGTCATTATTTCTAACGCAAAAAAGACGGAAATCTCCGTCTTTTCTTGCTTATTCACTTATAAGTTTATACACTTCTAGTATTATTTTTGTAAACTCTGCCCTT
>CBCPNA010000075.1:0-15787 GCA_965120415.1 uncultured Bacillota bacterium
TTCCATTGTAGGTAAATTTACACAACATATGTTCTCTATAATAATTTTAAGATCATTTTCAAATGTTTTATCTTGATTGTTTGCACTTTCTTCTTCTATTTGTTTCATTTGTTTTCTTAAAATTTCTTTTTTCATTATTAAAAAAGCATATTCTCTTTTAGCCTTAAAATAATTATATATATGTTCATAAATGCTCTTATTATCATTATCAGCAATAGCTTTTAGTCTTGTCGCCTTAGCAACATCTTCTTTTGCGACAATATTTGCTAACTCCTCATCTTCTATAATATTATATTTTTCTTTATGTTTATAAAAAATATCATCATCAGTAGTATTTAGGTTTAGCAAGGCAACCTCAGCTTTATCTTTATAATTTTGTCCTAAACTACCTACTAAATCTTTTACATTATCACTTACTCCTTCTTTTGCGTTTATGCCTACTTTTCTTATAAGCATTATAGCATTTTCTTCAATTTTGTTTTTTTCTTCACTGATTTTTTGTTTAATATCTTTAAAAATTTCATTCCTTAATGCAATAAAGTCATCTTCTGATTCGCTATTGTTTACTATATGATCTTCAGGGCTTTTTACTTCTTGAGAGAATGGTCCCCTTTTTTCTTCTTTTCCAAACTGTACTGGAATAGTCGCTCCTTCAGATTGTACTTCATCTTGCTGGGATAATGATGGCACTCCTAATCTATTTAATTCTCCATCTTGTAATTGTTCTCTTCTTGTTTCCTCTTTTACATCCGTCCTTCGATTTTGTTCTATTGGTATAGACAATTCAGATTCAGACGAATCTTTTAAAATTTCAACAGGATTAGATACATTTAATGCAATAAAGTCATCTTCTGATTCACTATTGCTTACTATATGATCTTCAGTTTTTTTTACTTCCATTTGAGGGAATGATACCCTTTTTCCTCCTTTCATAGGAGTCTCTCGTCCAGATTGTGCTATAGGAGCTACTACTTCAGGCTGTACATTTATACTTCCGTCTGAATTAATTCTTGATAAATCATTTCCAGACCTCCTTCGACTTTGTTCTGTTGATCTAGAAAATTCAGACGAATCTTTTTCTGATTTAGATTCTTCATAAGATCCTGTCTCAGAAGTATATTCTGAAGATCCTGTCTCAGAAGTATATTCTGAGTTCTCTTCCAACATACTTTGTTCATTAACAGACGAACCTTTTTCTGATGTAGATCTAGATCCTCCATAAGATCCTATCTCAGAAGTATCATCACTAAATACTCCAAGTCCATCTTGTTCATTAACATTTGGCCCATCTGATTTGTCTCTTGATGTGTTATCTTTCGCAACGTGCTCATTTTTTCTCTCAGTTTCCTTCGTAATTTCTGGTTCCTCTTTCGTTCTATTTCGTTGTGGTTCATCTAATTCATGGGTTGGTTTATCTTTTGTTGAAGATTTTTCTTTATTATTTTCTGTTAATTTATTATATACCCACCAAGTAGCTAAGCCAACAAGCGCAAAAATAATTGCTACAAGCGCACCTATTCCGAAAGAACCCCAAAAGCCAATACCTACAGGTACTGCTATTGCTGATGCTCCAGCTATCGTTAAAAACATACTTTCCAATAACATCTAATGCTACCTCCTAAATAAATAATAATTGTTATATGTAATATAATAAAATATTTTACAATTTATGTCAATAGTTTTTTTTGATACATCATTGAATAATTATGTTAAGCTATATGTATTTTAGCTTTCTTTTTTATAAAAAAATACAACTAAAGCCAAAATAATAATTAAACAAATGCCCCAAATAATTAATAAATTATCTGTAAACCCAGCAACTAAATATCCTATTAAGCTAGCTCCCCCAACAACAAGCGCATAAGGCATTTGAGAAGATACATGAGACATATGGTCGCATTTAGCTCCAGCTGAAGATAATATTGTTGTGTCTGATATTAGGCTACAATGATCGCCAAAAACAGAACCAGCCAAAACAGCAGAAAGAGAAATTATTGTTAAAGAATATTCTGCCTCGCTTGTAATAGCTATAATAATAGGTATCAAGATACTAAATGTACCCCATGATGTACCCATAGAAAATGATAAAATGCCTGCTATAATAAAGCCTATAGCTGGTATTAGAGCTAAAGAAATATTAAACCTAGAAAAAAGCTCTAAAGCAAACGCTCCAGTGTTTAATAAATCTCTACAAACTCCGCTTATAGTCCATGCTAATATAAGTATTATATATGCAGGCACCATAGATTTTATGCCACTTGATACACAGCCCATAAAATCTTTAAAGCTTATTACCCTTCTACCGACTATTAAAAAGAAAGTTATAATTAATGTAATAAAGCCACTTATAGAAAGGGCTAGCCCAGCATCTGTATTACCAAAAGCTTCTGCTATTGTTATATCTTGGCTAAAATATCCACCAACATAAAGCATAGCCAAAACAGATGTTAATATTAATACAGCTATAGGTATGATTAAATCGATAACTTTACCTTTTTTAGAAATTTCTAAATCTGATTCTGGTTCACCTTTATATGTATTATCATATTTATTTTTATCTTTTGCATTTTCAAATTTTGCCATAATTCCAAAATCTATGTTGGTAAAACATATGATTAATACAAAAATGATAGTAAAGATAGCGTATAAATTGTACGGTATCGTCTGTACAAAGGCTTGTATACCGTTTAGCCCACTGTCATTAAGCTGCGATATAATAGACGCTGCCCAAGAAGACACAGGAGCTATAATACATATTGGGGCTGCCGTCGCGTCTATCAAATATGCTAACTTTTGCCTTGATATACCGTGCTTGTCTGTAATAGGGCTCATGACCGTACCGACTGTAAGACAATTAAAATAATCATCTATAAAGATAAGCACCCCTAATACAAAGGTTGAAAATTTAGCGCCAGATTTAGTTTTAATCTTTTTGCTAGCCCAGTCACCGTAAGCGCTGGAGCCTCCAGCTTTTGTAACAACCATGACTAATACGCCAAGCAAGGCTAAAAATATTATGATAGATGCGTTAGCTGCAAGCTTTTCAACCATTAAAGATATAGTTACGTCAAATGTTTTGGTAAAAATGGTAAAAAAGCCATCTACTGTGTAGATAGAATATGTAAAGGTACCAGCTAATATACCGATTATGAGGGATATTATTACTTCTTTAGTTATTAGAGCTAAGACAATAGCTAAGATAGGGGGTAATAAGGATATTATTCCAACGTCTATTATTTCCATAAATATCTCCTTTATTGTATAATTTTTTACATAATAATTGTATCACAAAAAACATTACATTACAAGCATAAAATACAATAAAAATTAATCTTTTGTAATATTTGTAATACTAGTAAAAATAAACTTTTAAAATATAATATAATCATTTTGTAATAAAAATCTATATTAAATAAAATTATATAATAAGTATCATATAAAGCATAAAACAGGCAATTTTTATACATTAAGAGCTATTTATAAAAATTTTTATAAAATAATATATTATAATTTTGTATTTTGCCATTGATTTTAATTAAATAGCATAGCTATTGACAAGACATTTTAAAATATTTATACTAATTTTAAATAATTAAATTTTAGGAGTATAGTTTGATGAGATGTCCATTTTGTTCTAATTTAGATACAAAAGTTATAGATACTAGGAGTGCCGATGAAAATACTTCTATAAAAAGACGTCGTCTTTGCGAAAAATGCAACGAACGTTTTACAACATACGAAAAGATAGATTTATTACAAATAAATGTTGTTAAAAGAGATTTTACAAGAGAAAGCTTTGATAGAGACAAGATTATGAAAAGCCTTATGCTAGCTTGTAACAAGCGCCCTGTTTCTACAAGCACGATGGAACAAATTATTAAAGAATTAGAAAACAATATTTTTACCCTATCTAAAAAAGAAATACCTACAGAATATATAGGAGAATTTGTTATGGAAAGGCTACAATCTATCGATGATATAGCATATGTAAGATTTGCGTCTGTTTATAGAGAATTTAAAGACTTAAAAAACTTTATAGAAGAATTAAATATTCTTATTAAAAACAAAAAAATTAAGAAAAATGAATAATTAATAAGTAAGGAGAGTTAATTATGAAGATAGGTTCTCATGTTTCTATGTCTGGGGGGCTTATAAACGCTGCTAAAGAGGCTTATTCTTACGGAGCTAACACCTTTATGATTTATACCGGCGCACCCCAAAATACAAAACGTGCCCCTATAGAAAGCCTAAAGATAGAAGAAGGCAAGCTATTTATGCAACAGCATAACATAAGCGATATAATTGTCCATGCCCCTTATATTATAAATCTAGCATCTTATAAAAAAAATACTTTTCAGCTAGGGGTAGAATTTTTACAAAAAGAAATAGAAAGGACAGAAAAGATAGGAGCAGATTATATCGTTTTGCACCCTGGGGCATATACAGACAAAACGCTAGAATACGGTATAGAAAGGATAGCAAGCGGCTTAAATGCTGTTTTAACAAAAGATACAAAAGTAACAATATGTTTAGAAACAATGGCTGGAAAAGGCACAGAAGTTGGTAAAACTTTTGAAGAATTAAGGCAAATTATTGATAAAGTTGATTTAAATGATAAATTAGGTATATGTTTTGATACGTGTCATGTACATGATAGTGGATATGATATAGTAAATAATTTTGAAGATGTTATGCAAAAGTTTGATAAAATAATAGGGCTTGATAGGCTTAAAGTTTTTCATATAAATGGCTCTTTAAACCCTTGTGGAGCTAAAAAAGATAGGCACGCTAACATAGGAGCTGACGATACTAACCCAAAAGGTAAAGACTTTATAGGGTTTGACGCTTTGTATAATATCGTGCATTCTAAATACGCTAAAAATAAAATCTTAATTTTGGAAACGCCGTGGCTTGATGCAAAAACAAATTTATATAAAGAAGAAATAGCTAGGTTAAGGGGTTGATATTTTGCAAAAAGTTGTTCTTATAACAGGTGCATCTAAAGGTATAGGTAAAGCTATCGCTTTAAAATTTGCTAAAAATGGACATAAAGTTATTATTAATTATAAAAATGATACTGATTATCTTTTAAATACTTTAAATTTATTAAAACAAACAACAGACGATTTTTTACATATAAAAGCAGATGTTGGTATATATGAAGATTGTTTAGATATGTATAAGCAAATTATAAAAAAATATGGTAAACTAGATATACTTATCAATAATGCTGGTATATCTTATGTAGGGCTGTTTAATAAAATGTCGCCAATAGATTGGCAAAATTTGATAAAAACAAATATCGAAGGAGTTATTAATCTATCGCATATAGTATCGCAAGATATGATTAAACAAAAAAATGGTAATATAATAAATATATCTTCTGTATGGGGCGACGTTGGGGCATCTTGTGAGGCTGTGTATTCTGCAACAAAAGGAGCTGTAAATAGCTTTACAAAAGCTTTAGCAAAAGAGCTTGCCCCTTCTGATATAAGAATTAATGCTATAGCTTGTGGTGTTATAGATACACAAATGAATAGCTTTTTAACTAAAAATGAAAAAGAGACACTTGCTATGCAAATACCTCTTGGGCGCTTTGGCAAAACAGAAGAAGTAGCTGATTTAGCCTTATTTTTGGCTAGTAATAATTCTTCTTATTTAACAGGGCAGATTATAACATTAGACGGAGCATTTGTTTAAAACATATCCTTTTTTATCATAAGTTTAGCCACTGTAAAGCATACTACAACTGAAAAAATCACTATCCAAAAAAATGCAAAATGAGAATTTTCAAAAGGTACTTTAACATTCATGCCAAAAAATCCAGAAATTATGCTAGGTACAGCCATAATAATTGTTATAGAGGTTAGCACCTTCATTACAATATTCAGATTATTTGATATAATAGACGCAAATGTTTCCATCGTACCAGATAGCGTATGGCTATATATTTTTGCCATTTCTATTGCTTGTTTATTTTCTATTATAGTGTCTTCTAGCAGTTCTTTATCTTCTTCATAGCTTTTTATAAAGCTGTATTTTAAAAGCCTTTCCATTATTAATTCATTAGCCTTTAATGAAGTAGAAAAGTATACCAAGCTTTTTTCAAGGGTTAATAAATAAAATAATTCTTTATTTTTCATTGATTTTAAAAGTTCTTTTTCTGTAAGGTTTACTTGTTTATCTATCCTTTTTAAAAAATATAAATATAACGACGCATTTTTGTACAAAATTTGTAAAATAAATCTTGATTTTTTTAATGTAGAAAATGTTTTAACCCTATTTTTCAAAAAAGGGTCTAGTACTAATGTTTCATCAAGGCATACTGTTATAATTGCTTTTTTTGTTAAAATAATAGCAATAGGAAGTGTTTCATACATAGTGTTCGTGCTGTCTTTGGCTATGTAGGGTGTATCCACAAGTATTAAATAATTATCTTTCTCTTCTTCATATTCTAGCCTTGAGCGCTCCTCTTCATCTAGCGCTGCTTTTATAAAATCTATATCTACATCTAGCTTTTTTGCTGTTTCAGTTATTTCAAAAGATGTTGGGTTAATCAAATTTACCCAGCAGCCCTCTTTAATTTCATCTATTTTTGTAATACCATCACCATTAGATATATATATATCAAGCATAATCGCACCTCCATAATTTTATTTTAGCTACTATATTTTATAATAAGCATTTCTATAGCTAATTCATCTTGCAAAATACCTATTTTTATTTTATTATCTATTTCTAAACATTCATCGATAGCCTTAAGTATTGTTTGTCCGCTAAAATTTTTTATATAACGCAATACTTCCTTAACAACAAATGCTCTAACTTTAAGCTCATCTGCTATATCGTTTGTATTATAGCCTTTTTGGAGCAAAAATTTTATTTGTAACATTATTCTAAATTGCCTTGCTATCATAGTTAGGATTAAAAAAGGAGAAGTTTTGTTAAATATAAGATTTTTATAAATATATAAAGCATTTTCAAGCTTTTTATTAAACATAAAAGATATTAATTCAAACACTTTTGTTTCTTCATTTTTTGTACATATGCTATCTATATCTTCTTTTGTTATTTCATCTTCTTTTTTATAGCTAATAAGCTTGTTTGTTTCGTTAAAAAGTGTATCCATATCTGTTCCAACAATGGCTATTAAATAGCTAATATTTTGCATAGATATTTTTTTGCTATGTTTTGTAAAAATATCTAATAACCATTTTGCAAGCTGTGTTTCATTTAAAGCAGAAAGTTCAAAAACTTCTCCGTATTTTTTAATTTCTTTAAAGACTTTTAACCTTTTATCTAAATTACCTTCTATAAATAAAATTATAGTGGATTTAGGTATTGCTTTAAAATATTTTAAAAGCTCTTCTGTATCTTTAATATCCCAAAAAAAGTTAGTATTTTTTAATATTAAAAGCCTGTATTCATTCATAAAAGGTAATGTTTCTGCAACTTCTTTTATTTTTAAAACAGTCGCATCTTTATTTTCTAATATAGTTAAATTCATCATTTTATATTGGTTATCAACTGTTTTTTTAATAAAATCTCTTTCATATTTATCTTTTAAAAACTGCTCTTCGCCAAAAAATAAATATAAATTTTTTAATTTATTTTGTTTATTAAAATCTATTTGCATTTTTAAAATCAACTTTCTATCGTTTTTATTTTATAATTATTTTTGTAAAAATTTATTGTTATAGCACCGTTTTTATCTGTTCTGAATATTTGTGTATCTTTTATTGTTTCTAGCGTTTCTTCATTTGGATGTTTATATATATTGTTTCTGCCACAAGATATTAAGGTTACTTCTGGGGTTACTTTTTCAAAAAAGGCTGATGTTGTTGAAGTTTTGGAGCCGTGATGTGCTACTTTTAGTATATCTATATCTGGCAAATCATATGTATCTAAAATAGCTTTTTCTGCCTTTTCTTCTATATCGCCTGTAAATAGCACTTTATTTTCATAATAATTCATAAGCATAACTACAGATGCATTGTTTATATCCATACTTTTTGTATCATAAGATGGATTTAAAATTTCAAATGATATGCCTGAAAATTCTATTTTATCGCCCTGCTCTAGCTTATAAACATTTATTTCATATTCATAAGCTAGAGCTATTAGCTGGTTAAATGTTTCATTGTCATCTTCATAATCTATATTTGGTATAAAAATATTTTCTATATCTATATTTTCTATCAAATAAAATAATTCTGATATATGGTCGCTATCAAAATGACTTATAAAAATAAAATCTAAATCTTTTATACCTAAACTTTTTAAATAAGGTAATATTATGTTTTTACCAGCATTTTTATTATACACTCCACCTGCATCTATAAGAAAAGCGTCTTTTGATTTTTTACCTACTATACATTCTGCTTGCCCAACATCTAGCATAGTAATTTTAAAATTGTTGTAGCTAAAAATTTGTATACTAAGCCCTAATATAAATACAAAAATACCTATTGGTATATATTTTGCCCTTTTTATTAAAAGCTCTCTTTCGTATATAGCAAATGCTATTAAAATTAGCATAATATAAAAACTAATAATAAATAAAATACTAGGGCTTTCTGCTTGTATATTAAAAAAGCTAAAATTATCAACTGTTTTGCAAAGGAAAGTAAAAAATCTAAAAATATAATATATACTTCCTACAAAAAATTCTGCTAGACTTATATTTATAATACCTATTAATGTGACTATAAAGCCCCCACATACAACTATAGATGTAAACGGTATAATTATTAAATTTAGCAAAAAAACAAGTGTTGTAAAATTATTAGAATAATACATTGTTATAGGCTTTATAGCAAGGCTTACAAAAAATGAAACAACAAGTGATGCTTTAAACCCTTTAAAGTTATATCTTTTTGTAATATTAAGCCCCAAAAAGCCTATAGCAAATACAGAAACAAAAGAATATAAAAAGCCTGTGTTAAATAAATTATAAGGATTTATTAAAAGCAAAACTATAGCACATAAGCTAACAGAAGATAATAAATCATACTCTCTTTTTAAAATATAAGAAAATATCGTAACGCAACACATAAAAGTTGCTCTTACTGTAGATACACTAAAGCCTGTAAATATGCAATATATAATTAAAATAAGCATGACTAATAAAGAACCATACTTTTTACTTATTTTAGAAAATATTTTGTTTAAAAATACTGCAAGTATGCCTATATGTAAACCTGATATTGCTAATATATGATAAATGCCTGCATTACGGTACAAATCTTTTGTATCTGAGCTTAAATCTGTTTTATCGCCTAATATCATAGCTTTTAATATAGCACTTTCTTCTGCTGGCAAGATTTTATCATATATGGCTGAAATCTTTTTGTTTAGTGTAGAAATATGGTATATAAATTTATTTTGAATTTCTTCAGGCTCATAGCTATCTATATAAGCTTTAAACTGTATGTTGTTAGATTTTAAATACAAATATTCGTTAAACTGATTAGGATTTGTAGGCTTATCGCCTAAAACAAAAGTCCCTTCAAGGCTTATGCCTTGCCCAGCATTTAAGTTTTCATCATTATCTAAATATGTTGTAATATTAAAACTTTTATTTATATTTTTATCTTCTATAGTTATATTTTTTGTTTTAATCTTGACGCTAATGCTCCCACTTTCTAAAGTGGTTATTGATGTTATTATACCTTCTGCATATATTTTATCAGCATTTAAAATACTGCTTTCTAAATAAGAAATATTAGTGTTAAAATACATGCATATATAGCCTAAAATAGAAAATACAGGTAGTATCATACAATATTTTATTTTATACCTTTTGTACAAATAAAACGATGCTACAAAAATAATTATTAAGCCAAAAATTATAATAAAAATATTTTCTATATATACTTGCAAAAGTATACCTATTATTAAAAAACTTAAAATAAATAATAACGGTCTTTTCATTTGTTAATCACATACATTTTTATAAATATATAAAATTATTCATCTTCTAACCTGCCTATCGGTTTGCTTATATCAAGGCTACTTTTATACACACCTACCTTTTCTCCTTCTATAAGAAATTGCACTTTATTTACCTCTTCTAACTCTGTAAGAGAATTTACTATAGAATATATAGCAAAATATTCTGCGCTAGAGCCACCTGTATTTTTTGTGACAAATTCGGAGCTTAAATCTACATAGCAAATACCACCTTCTGTTTTTATATTTCTTATTTTTGTTTCTTCTGGTATTGTTCTATAATGCCCCTCTTCTTCTGGTCCTTGTATAAGCTGTTCAACAATATTTGTTTCTATACTTTGGCTCTGCTTAAATTCTATCGTACGCACTTCTTTTACAAGCTCTAGCTCTTCTTCGTCTGCAAAATATAGTATAACCTCTCGTTCTTCTGTATTTTCTGGAGAAATAGTAGGGTTTAGTACAACATTTTCTCTGTTTAAATCGCCCATATCTGTACCATCGCCTTTTTGTATGGGTTCATCTTCTACGTATATATTTACATTTTCTATGTTATCAAGCTCTGTAACAGTCCATACAAAGGCTGATCTAAATAAAATTTCTTCTGTTTCGTCCATATTTTTATATTCTGAAGAGAAGTTGACTTTTAATGTATTATTTTCTAAATATTCGTAAGATAATATAGTTAAATCTTCTGGGACAACGCTTGTAGCGTTACTTAAAGTTTTTGGTTGCTCTTTCATGCTGTCTAAAATTTCTTCCAATTCTAATTCATTATTTTGTAAAAGCTGCTTTTTTTCATAAACTAATGTATTACTTGTGTTATCTAGGTAATAAACATTTATAGATTCATCTTCTGCTAGTTTATTATTTTTAAATAAAAATACTAATGATATAATTAATATTAATAAAATTAAAATTATACTAATTGTAAATATCTTTTTATTATTCATGGAATCCTCCTAAGGAATAAAAAAGTTTAATTATTAACTTTTTCTATATTTTTTATAGGTAATCTAACAATAAAAGTAGATCCAACGCCCTCCTTGCTAGAAACTCTTATACTGCCTTTATGCAAAAGTACAGTTGATTGTGTTATAGAAAGCCCAAGCCCTGTACCTCCCGTTTCTCTATCTCTTGTTTTGTCTATACGATAAAAGCGATTAAATATTTTGCCTTGTTCTTCATCGCTAATACCTATGCCTGTGTCTTGTACAGTTATAAAGGCATTTTGATGGTCGCAATCTAAAATAATTTTAACGCTACCACCGTTGTTTGTATATTTTATAGCATTCTCAACTAAATTAGAAATAGCAAGGCTAAGTTTCATATCGTCTGCATCTATAGTAACATTTTTTAAGTATTCAGACAAGATAATAATATTTTTTTGTTCTGCTAAAGGATTAAGCATTTTTAAAATATCTTCTAGCATAGCGTTTAAATTTGTTTCTTTTATGAAAAGCCCAGCCTCTTTATAATCTAGCTTGACTAAAGATAAAAGGTCATTTACTATATCTGTCATTCTATCTATTTCAGAATTAATGTCTTTTAAAAATTCTCTATATATTTCTGTTGCAGTATTTTCCTGAAGTAGTATAGAATCGCTTAAAACTTTAATAGAGCTTAAAGGCGTTTTTAGCTCATGTGATACGTTTGAAACAAACTCTTGCCTTGCCTCGTCTACTTTTTCTAATTCTTCTGTCATGGAGTTAAAAGCTTTGCCAAGCTCTGAAAGCTCGTTTTTCCCGTTTATTTTAACTCTCTGATGGAGCTGTCCATCTGTTATTTCTCTAATATTGCCCAAAATTCTTTTTATAGGGCCTATAATAATTTCTGAGCTAATCATAGCTAATATACCAGCTATAATACTAACCATAACACTTAACATAAACCATTTTTGGGATAATTCTTTAATAAGGATTAAAACTTCTTCAAAAGATGCAACTAAAAGTACTACCCCTTGCTTTTCTGTTTCTAAATCTCCTATGTATGTTGCCGCATAAATGGCTACTTCATCTTTATAATAAGCGGCAATGCTTTCGCCTTTTAAAGCTGCTATAATTTCATTTGTGACAAATGTTTTACCGTCTTCTGTTTTGTTAGAATCGTATATAACAACACTTTTGTTATCTAAAATTATTATTCTAAAGTCTTCTATCATACTTTTTTCGTTCAATTCTTCTTCTATATCTTCTTTAGTATCTTGATTTAATAAGTAATTTTCTTCTTGTACCATAACCGCAATTTTATTAGCTTGGTACAAAAGCTCCTTCTTTTCTGAATTTTGAAAATATGTTTCTATAGTAGATTTCATTGTTTTAGAAAAAAACAAAAATGATATAAGGCTACTAAAAAATAAGCATATAGATAGCTTTACCCGTAAGCTTTGGTACCATTTTAATTCGCCATTGTTAAATTTATTGAAAATAATAACCAACTCCCCATTTTGTGTGTATATATTTTGGTTCGCTTGGGTTTTCTTCAACCTTTTCTCTGAGCCTTCTTACGTGTACATCAACACTTCTTGCATCGCCTGGGTAACCATACCCCCACACAGTCTGCAAAAGCGCCTCTCTGCTATAAACTTTACCTGGATTTTTCATAAAAAGCTCCAAAAGATCAAATTCTTTAGCGGTAAGCCCAGCTTCTTTATCATCTAAAAAAACTTGCCTGGACTCTAAGTTTATTTCAAGATTTCTTACTTTAATTATCTTTTCTTTTGAAGATACATTATCAACCTTTTTAACACTTCTTCTTAAAATAGCTTTTATCCTTGCCTTTAGCTCTAAAATATTAAAAGGCTTTGTTAAATAATCGTCTGCGCCGTATTCAAGACCCATTATTTTATCTATATCTTCGCCTTTTGCAGTAACCATAATAATAGGTACCTGTGAAAACTCTCTTATAAGCTGGCAAACTTCTAGCCCATCTATTTTGGGTAGCATAACATCTAGCAAAATTAGGTTATATTCATTTGTCTTAGCTAAATTTAAAGCCTCTTCGCCATCATGAGCAACGTCAACTTGCATATCCTCTTGCTCTAAGCTAAATTTTATACCTTTTACAATAAGCTTTTCATCATCAACAACTAATATCCTATTTAGCATAAAAAAACTCCTTTATTAAATTGTTATTAAATCTTTTATTTGTTCAAAAATCTTATCGCCTATTCTAGCAACATTTTTTATTTCTTCTATGTTTTTAAATAAGCCATTTGAATTTCTGTATTCTATAATATTTTGAGCAATAACATCTCCAATATTAGGTAATGTCTTTAATTGTTCTTTATCTGCAGTATTTATATTTATTAAACTTTCTGTGTTTGATGTATTTATGGTTGTTTGGGTTTCTTCTGTATTTTCTTCTGTATTTTCTTCTGTATTTATAGTTGTATCTGTGGGCAAAGAGCTATCTTTTACCTCTATTAAATCTACCTTTTCTATATTATTAAAAACATACGATGTATCATAATTACGTTGATAAAAATATAAACTGCTCAAGATTAAACAAAAAATTATTAAAACAAAATTAAATTTTTTATTCATTTTAAAACTCCTATAATTTTAACATTGTTTTATGCTTAAATTTATTGTATAATATAAAAAGCAGTTACTTTAATTATTAAGAAAGGGATTATTATGAAAAAACTAAAGTATATCTTATTAATTATATTATATACTATTTCTAATATAATTTCTAGTGGATTTTGCATTTATGCTAATGAAATAAATGATACAGAAAATGTAAGCTTACAAGCTTCAGATTTAAGCGCCGAATCGGCTGTTTTAATGGATTTAAAAACTGGCACTATTTTATTTGATAAAAATATGAACGATATTAAATATCCAGCTAGTATCACAAAAGTTTTAACCTCTATACTAATACTAGAAAATGAAAATTATAACCCAGAAGATATAGTGACTGTTTCTTACAACGCTACATATAACATAGGTGCCGGTGGAAGTAATATGGCATTAAAAGAAAATGAGCAAATATCTATGCAAAATCTTTTTTACGGTATTTTACTAAAATCTGCTAATGACGCTTGTGTCGCCGTAGCAGAGCATCTTGCTGGTAGTAGCGAAAATTTTGTCGAATTAATGAACGAAAAGGCACAAGAGATAGGAGCTTTAAATACTCATTTTGCAAATACTCATGGATACCACGACCAAAATCATTATACAACTGCTTATGATATGGCTTTAATAATGCGTGAAGCTCTAAAATATGAAGAATTTGTAAAAATGATTAGCACAACTTCTTACACAATACCAGCAACAAATCTTTCTGATGAAAGGACTTTAACAAATTCTAACAAGCTTATTTTGGAAGATTCTCCTTATTATTATGAATATTGCGTTGGGGGCAAAACAGGCTATACAGACCAAGCAGGCAATACTCTCGTATCTTACGCCAAAAAAGACGATATGGAGCTTATTTGCGTTGTTTTAAAAAGTCAAGGCTCTTCTATGTATACAGATACTATATCTCTTTTTGAATATGGTTTTTCATCTTATACAAACACACAACTTTTTGATAAAGAAGATTTTAGCCAGACTGTTTCTGTTGTACAAAATTATAACGACGAACAAATCTTTTTAGGAGAAGTAACTGTTACAGCAGAAGATAACGTATTTTTAAATATACCATCTACATTAGATAAAAGCTTAATATCAACCAAAATTAATTTAAATTCTCCTCTTGTAGCGCCTATTTCTGCTGGAGATACGCTTGGCTCGATAGACTTTTTGTACAACGATGATATAATAGCAAGCGTAAATATAACGACAACGGAAGAAATGCTCCCTATTTCTGAAAAGAAATTAGATTTTAAAAACAATGTTAAATCTTTTTTAGCTTTTTTATTTAAAGTGCTATTAATTTTAATGGTAATTATTATTTTTATTATATTCATTGGCTTTATTTCACGAGCATATTTTAAATACCGAAAAAGAAAAAAAAGGTATCTATTTAAAGGTAAATATAAAAGAAGATAAAAATAACTCTCTAGCTATGCATAAGGCTAGAGAGTTTTGATTTATTTAATTATATCTGGTTCTTTATAAACTTTACCAAATGTTTCAACAGTTATTTCTTTTATTTTTTGTTCTTTTAAAGGTCTATCCATACCATCTGTTTCTACTGATGCTATTTTATCAATGATAGAAAGCCCTTCTATCACCTTGCCAAAAGCCGCATAAGCACCGTCTAAATGGCTTGCATCTTCATGCATTATAAAAAATTGAGAGCCAGCAGAATTTGGGTCTTGAGCCCTTGCCATAGATAAAACGCCCTTTGTATGCTTTAAATCATTTTTAAAATTATTTAAAGCAAATTCTCCTTTTATGCTATAAGATGGATCTCCTGTGCCGGTGCCTTTAGGGCAACCCCCTTGTATCATAAAACCTTCTATCACTCTGTGAAAAATAAGCCCATCATAAAATTTTTTATTAACAAGGCTTATAAAATTATTGACTGTATTAGGGGCTATTTCTGGAAATAATTCTGCTTTTATTATATCATCATTGTCCATTTTTATTGTTATTATAGGGTTCATTTACTTACCTCTTTCTATGTATAGTTTAGCTTGCCTTGCTTTGTAGGCAATATTATATCCACATTATAACATAAATAATAAATTTTTTACAAGTATTAATTTATTGATTTTTATTTGCAATATTATAATACCCATAACATAAGTATCTTTGTAAAACACTTGTAATTATTTAACAAATATGATATAATAATTTTAAAAAATAGAAAGGAATATCAAAATGAAATCTGTTGAAGATTTGACATTACTTGATGATTTTTTATTTTGCAAATTAATGGAAGATAA
>CBCPNA010000076.1:0-7737 GCA_965120415.1 uncultured Bacillota bacterium
TTTAACATACCGAACACGATGGTTAAGCCTTAAACGGCTGAGGATACTTGGTGGGAAGCTGCCTGGGAAAGTAAGTGATTGCCAGGTTATAGAGGGGTATGGTCTAGTGGTATGACAGGGGTCTCCAAAACCTTTAGTGTGGGTTCGATTCCTACTACCCCTGATGTTTTTTATTAAAGATTTAACCATACCATACTAATGGTATGTTTTTATATAAATATTTATTATAAAGGCTTTTTACATAATATATGTTAAAAGTTTTTATTATTTAAATTATAAAATTTGTTTTTTAATTAAAATAAAAGCTTATTTCTTTAGATAAGCTTTTAAATATATCAAATCTTATATATATTATAAAATTGAATAAATTTATTATAAATATAAAAAAATTTAAATAAAATGCTAAATGTCAATTTGTATAAAATTCTTGAATACATAAATATAATGTGTTATAATGCTTTTATAAAATACAAATAAGGTTATACTATATAGCAAATAGCTAGCTTATTATCTTTTAAGCATGCTATTATTATAAATATTAGAGGGATTATTATGAATCAAAAAAGTTTTAGAACATTAGAATATGATAAAATTATCCAAAAATTGGTGACTTTTGCAAATTCATCTTTAGCCCAAGATTTTTTACAAAATTTAACCCCCTCAACAGATTTAAGCAAAATTACAACTCTCCAAAAAGAAACTTCTGAAGCTGTATCTATGATATTAAAAAAGGGCGAACTTACATTAAGCTTTAAAGATATTAGCTCTTATCTAAAAAGGGTATCTATTGAGGGGCAACTCAATATGGAAGAATTGCTTAATATAGCAGCTTTTTTAAATTGTGCTAGAATATCTAAGAATTACGCTAAAGAAGACAATAAAAACGAAAATTTTTTGCTCCTTAAACCTAAATTTGCTGATATAGAAACGATAGACAGCCTAGAAAAGGAAATTTTAAAATGCATTATATCTACAGATGAAATTTCCGATAATGCAAGTGATGCACTTTTTAAAATAAGGCAAAATATAAAAAATACAAACAATAGCATAAAAACAGAGCTTAATAAAATTTTGCATAGCAAAAAAACTATAATGCAAGAGCCGGTTATAACTATGCGTGGCGATAGGTATTGTGTGCCTATAAAGGCAGAATACAAAAATTCTTTTTTAGGTATTGTGCATGACCAGTCTTCTACAGGCTCAACATTTTTTATAGAGCCAGATTCCGTCGTAGCTCTTAATAACAAAATAAAAGAGCTTAAATCAGAAGAAATTAAAGAAATAAACAAAATACTTAAAAATCTTTCTGAAAAAGTTTTTGAATATAAAGACATACTTTCCAGTAATTTAGAAATTTTAAAGCAACTAGATATTATTTTTGCAAGGGCAAAATATTCTATTAGTATAAACGGTACAGAGCCGGTATTTAATCAAGAGGGCTATATAAATTTAAAAAAGGCAAGGCATCCTCTTTTGGATAAGGCAAATGTTGTACCACTTGATATACATCTAGGCAAAGATTTTACGACACTTTTAATAACAGGTCCAAACACAGGGGGAAAAACAGTTACGCTAAAAACAGTTGGCTTATTTGTACTAATGGCGCAAAGTGGGCTTCATATACCGGCTTTTGATAAATCAAGCTTATGCGTTTTTGATAACATATTTTCAGACATAGGGGACGAACAGAGCATAGAGCAGAGCCTAAGCACCTTTTCTGCACATTTAAAAAATATTGTATTTATATTAAATAATGTTACACCTAAATCTTTAGTGCTTTTGGATGAATTAGGGGCTGGCACAGATCCAACAGAAGGAGCTTGCCTTGCTATAGCTATAATAAAGCATTTGCATAAAATGTCTGTAAGAACAATTATCACTTCACATTACAGCGAGCTTAAAGTTTTTGCTTTATCAACCAACGGGGTATTAAATGCATCTTGCGAATTTGATTTGCAAACATTAAAACCAACCTACAAGCTTTTAATAGGTATTCCGGGTAAGAGTAATGCTTTTGCTATATCTAAAAAGCTAGGGCTTTCTCAAAATATTATAGAAGAGGCAAAATCTTTATTAACAAAAGAAGATAAAAAGTTAGAAGAAGTTTTAACAGACCTTGAAATAAGCAATGTATCTTTATTAGCAGAGCAAGAAAAGGCAAAAAGCTACAGAAAAGAAATAGAAATTTTAAAAAATGAATTGCAGAAAGAAAGAGAAAAAATAAAAGCTCGAAAAGAAAAGATTATTTCAAAAGCGATGGAGGACGCCAAAGCTATATTATACGAGGCGACTTTTGAGGCGACTAAGGCTGTTAAAGATATAAAAAAGATAGCAAAACAAAATGCCAATTCTGCTAATATAGATACAAAAAAAGAAGGACTGAAAAATAAAATAAAAGATTTAGATAAAAATATCTCAAAATTTAACAAAAAAGAAACAAAAATATTAAATATTTCAAATCTTAAAGTTAATGATGGAGTTTTTATTAATTCTATGCAACAACACGGAATAGTCACAAAAATATCAGCAAGCAAAAAAGATATTTTTGTAGCAGTTGGTAATATTACTATAAAGACTAATATTTCTGATTTATCTATAGATGAAAGCTATATCCCTCCTAAAAAAGAAACTAAAAAAACTAATCATTTTTCTACGGTAAAAAATAAGAAGGCTTTAAAAATTTCCTCAGAAATAGATTTGCGTGGTGCTTATGTGCAAGATGCTATAGAAAGGATAGACAAGTTTATAGATGATGCTTATCTTGGCGGTATAAACATAATTAATATTATACACGGTAAAGGCACAGGGGCATTAAGAGCTGGTATTTGGCAATTTTTGAAAAAACATACCAAAATAAAAAGCTTTAGGCAAGGTGAATTTGGAGAAGGTGATGCTGGAGTCACTGTTGTAGAATTAAAATAAAGGGGTGTTATTATGTCTAAAATAAAAATACTTATAGCAGATGACGATGAACATATAGCAGAGCTTTTAAGCCTATATTTAAATAAAGAAGGTTATGAAACAAGAGAGATTTATAACGGTGAGAATCTTATTTCAGAATTTTCTTTATTTTCTCCTCATCTTGTTATTTTGGATATTATGATGCCAGGGCTTGATGGCTATCAAGCTTGTCAAGAAATAAGAAAAATAAGCACTGTTCCTATTATTATGCTTACCGCTAAAGGTGAAATTTTTGATAAAGTTTTGGGGCTGGAGCTTGGGGCAGACGATTACATGGTTAAGCCTTTTGATACAAAAGAGCTTTTGGCAAGGGTTAAAGCTGTGCTTAGAAGAAATGAAACAAAAAATATATCAAATAATAATACGCAAATTGTTGTACCTAATATGACAATTAATTCTTCCAATTATGTTGTTATTTATCATGGAGAACAGCTAGAGCTTCCACCAAAAGAATTTGAGCTTTTAAACTTTTTGGCGCAAAATCAAAATCAAGTATTTACAAGAGAGCAACTTTTGGACAAAATATGGGGCTATGAATTTGTTGGCGATACAAGGACTGTAGATGTGCATGTAAAAAGAATAAGAGAAAAAATGCCGTATGAAGATACATGGAGCATAAAGACAGTTTGGGGAGTTGGGTATAAGTTTGAAAATAATTAAAATTTTAAAAATACTTGAAAAAGAAAGCAAGGCAGGAGCTTTTATTTGTAATAATCTTAATATAACAAAAGAAGAATTGCAAAATTATATAAAAGATTTAAAGCAAAAAGGATATGATATAAGCATTGTTGATAATAAATATTATTTAAATAAAAAAGAAATGTATAACGATATAGAATTAAAAAAAGGGCTTAAAACAAATATTTTTGGTAAAAGCTGCTTTTTTTTTAATCAAATAGATTCTACTAATGTTTATGCAAATAAAATCGCCGTTAAAGCTAAAGAAGGGACAATTGTTTTTGCCGACTACCAGACAGAGGGCAAAGGGCGCTTTTGTAACAAATGGTATAGCGAAAAAGGGTCTGGTATATACCTTTCTATAATATTAAAGCCAGCTTTAAATATACAAAAAATAAATATAATAAATCTGATTACGGCTATATCTATTTGTAATATGCTAAAAAGCTTTAATATAACCGCCTATATAAAATGGCCGAACGATATTATATTAAATAATAAAAAGCTGGGGGGCATTTTATCACAGCTAAATTATTATTCAGAAAATGAAAAATATATTGTAGTTGGGGTAGGGCTTAATATAAACAACCAAAATTTTGGACATGACATTAATCAAAAGGCGACTTCACTTTTTTTGCAATATAATCAAAATTTTGATAGAATAAAGATTATGCAAACTTTTTTGCAAATATTAGAAAATATGTATTTTGAATATTTAAAAAATAAGTCTTTTAATATTTTTTTAGAAGAATATAAAAATTTATGCTTAAATTTAAATAAAGAAGTTATGCTTTTTTATGAAAATGAAAAACTAGTCGGCAAAATTATAGATATAACAGAAAATGGAGAGCTTATTTTTTTGAAAAATGATAAAAAGATAAAAATCACTTCAGGCGAAGTTTCTATAAGAAATAAAGACGGAGGGTATATTTGATTGGAAAAGGAAGTTATATTTTTTATATCTAGCTATAAAAAAAAGTATTATGAAGGTGATATTTTAAAAAAATTGCCAAAAGATATTAAAACAGAAATAAAAAAGATAGGCTTTTATTTTGTTTTTAAAATATCTGGAACATTTTCTATAGGTTTTTATGAAAATGGAGATATTTTTATGGAAACAAGCTTTATAGAAGGCGATTTTGATTATGATGAAATAGGGGCAAAGCTAGAAATAGAGAAGATAAAAAAAGAAAAAGATGAGCTTTTTAAAGCGTTAAAAATATGGTACAAAATATTTTCAAAATTAGAAAAGGAGCAAAAGCTTGAAAGTTAAAATAGGTAATGTAGAAATAAAAAACAATGTATTTTTAGCACCTATGGCTGGTATTACAGACATTGCATTTAGAACAATATGCGCCTTATATGGCTGTGGTATTACATATTCTGAAATGGTTAGCGCTAAAGGTATTATGCATAATAGCAAAAATACAAAAAAACTGCTAGAAATAGATGAAAAGGAAGATAAAATAGCAGTACAGCTATTTGGCTCAGATCCGGATATTTTGGCTGATATGGCAAAAAGGCTAGAAGATAACCCAAAAATAGCCTTTTTTGATATAAATATGGGTTGCCCAGCGCCAAAAATTTTTAAAAACGGTGACGGTTCTGCGCTTATGCAAAACCCTGAGCTTATTGGAAAAATTGTTAAAACTGTTTCACAAAATATAAAAAAGCCCCTAACAATAAAAATAAGAAAGGGTATAAATAACAACAATATAAACGCACTAGAAATAGCTAAAATAGCAGAAGAAAACGGGGCTAAAGGCATAGCTATCCACGGCAGGACAAGGGAGCAATTTTATTCGGGCAATGCCGACTGGAGCATTATAAAAAAGATAAAAGAAAATACAAGCCTAACCGTTATAGGCAATGGAGATATAGATACGCCGCAAAAAGCAAAAGAAATTTTGGAATATACAAAATGCGACGCTATTATGATAGGGCGAGCAAGCCAAGGTAACCCTTTTATATTTAAAAATGTAATACATTATTTAAAAACAGGGGAAATATTAGAAGAGCCTAGCTTAGAAGAAAAATTACAAGTGGCGCTACAGCATTTAGCCTTGCTTGCAAAATATAAAGGCGAATATATAGCGACAAGAGAAATGAGAAAACATCTATGCTGGTATATAAAAGGCATACCAAAATGCTCTAGCATAAGGCAAGCTATAAATAAAATAGAAGATTATAAAGAATTAGAAAATTTTATAAAAGAAATGAAAACAACCTTGCCATAAAGCAAGGTTATTTATTGTTCTATTCAGAAACAGGATGAACAGAAAGCTGTTTTTTAGAGCGTCCTTTCCTTTCATACCGAACGATACCGTCGACTAAAGCAAACAATGTATCGTTACCACCACGCCCAACATTAAGCCCAGGGTGGATTTTTGTACCACGTTGAGTAAAAAGGATATTACCAGCTTTAACAAATTGCCCATCGGCACGTTTAGGTCCTAGCCTTTTAGCTTCAGAATCACGGCCGTTTTTTGTAGAGCCGGCTCCTTTTTTATGAGCAAAAAATTGCAAATCAAGCTTTAGCATAATTACACCTCCTTATATTTTATATCAATTTGATTATAATATTCAAGCTTAATGCCTTCAAGCCCAAGGATTAAAGAATTTAATAAAAGCGTAGCGTTTTCGCAATATTCAAGCATAATAAACTTTAAAAAGCCACCGTTTTTATTAAAATCTAAGGTAAACTTAGCGTTTGTAAAGGTTTTTATAGAATTAACAGTGTTTAAAGATAAAGCAGAAACAGCAGAACAAACTATATCTTTTCCGTGGTTTGTTATTTCAAAACCTATGGGCTTTTCTTTTTTATTAAATAATATGACATTTATCATAATTAAGCATTTATTTTTTCTATTTTAAGCTTTGTAAAAGGTTGCCTATGCCCCTTTTTTTTATGAAAGCCTTTTTTTGGCTTATATTTATAAATAATGACTTTTTTAGCCTTGCCATGTTCGATAACAGATGCCAAAACAGATGCCCCAGCAACACAAGGGGTGCCAAGCTTTATATCACTATCGTTTATAACAGCCAAAACGTCTTGAAATGTGTAGCTAGAGTTAGCCTCTACAGCTAGCTTTTCAACTGTTATAACATCACCTTCAGAAACTTTATATTGCTTTCCACCGGTTTTAATAATTGCGTACATTTGTACACCTCCCTAAAATCAAATCGCCAGATATGGTGCTAAACTTTAACCTCTCTGAGCGTACAAAACAAGATAAATTATATCAAATTTATTAAAATTTGTCAATAATAGAAAGCGTAATATTTTTGGATAAAAAATATAAAAAATGCTTGACATGTTATAAAGGGTATGATATTATACTAATGTATCTGTTTTCATTTATGTATTACATAGACTTTTGTCTATCCCTTTATATAGCTATGTTAGCTATAAAGCTGGCTTTTTAGCCAGCTTTTTATGTATAAAATTTATTATAATTTTATAATATTTATATTATATAAAACTATAAAATATTTTTGGAAATATTTTGACAAAATATCACAAAATAAAAAATCTTGTAAAGTGCTAGATACCATGACTTTATCAAGCATAGTAGATGCATTAACTATAGATTAACAAGCTTTTTGTGATTGCAGTAATTTAAGCAATATAAATTTGTCAAAAATGGTAATACTTTTTATGATTTTACCTCATTAAAAGATATAACAGAGCTAGAAAATATGCATTATAGATAGTTTACTATAATAAAATATAATAAAGTAATAAAAACAGCCGGTAATATGACAGTGGATAAAGAAAGTAATATACCTTTAGAAAACGGCAACGTAGCAATACAATATTAGAAATATGGATATAAAAGACCTATTGCTAACATAACATTAAATAGGAGTGAAGATAGTAAAATAGATATAACAGGACTAGCTGGAGAAGTTAAATTATCAAATGATTGTAAAACAATAAGTATATAAAGAAAATGATGTTATATTAAACAATAGAAGTAGTGTAAGTTTAGATCCGAAAGAGAAAATTACAAGGGCAGAGTTTACAAAAATAATACTAGAAGTGTATAAACTTATAAGTGAATAAGCAAGAAAAGACGGAGATTTCCGTCTTTTTTG
>CBCPNA010000077.1:0-12820 GCA_965120415.1 uncultured Bacillota bacterium
AAAAATATTATCGATAAAACATATCAACTTGCTTTTTATAGCTAAAATTGATATGCTTGTCAACAATATTGTTGACAATAATTTAACCGTATATTAAATATTGCTTTTTATTATATACATAATAGAATCAACTTTAATATTATATATAAAAAATACTTATACTTTAATCTATTTTTTAAATATAAATCAAATAAAATAACTAGTATAAAAAAATAATATATAATAACTTTTCTATAATAAAAATTTATAAATTGTGTATTGCTTAAATAAAATTTTACATGTATAATAACTATATTAATAATATACTTATTAATATTTTTAACAATATAAAATATAAAAAAGGAGACAAATATTATGCCAAATGATGCTATACAAAATGTTGTACTAAATGAACAACTAAATAAAGATAATGAAGAACAACTTCGCGAGACTCAAAATAAACAAATGTTAATTTTTCAATTAAAAATAGCACAATTAAAGAAATACGAAAATCAACTAAAAAAGCAACAACAACTAGATCTAGAACAACAACTAGCTCTAGAACAACAAGAACTGAAAAAAACTAAAAAATTAAACTTCAAAAACTCATTAATAATATAATATACATAATTTTAAAGCGACATATTTACCAGTCTAAAAAGCTGGTAAAAAATGTCGCTTATATTATTATTTGCTATTTTATTAATATATTAATATTAATTTTTCTTATATTCATAATAAAATTAATTTTAATGTTATTATATAAAAAATGCTTATAATTTAATCTATTTTTAAAATTATAAATCAAATAAAATAATTAGTATAAAAAATAATATATAATAACTTTTCTATAATAAAAATTTATAAATTATGTATTGATTAAATAAAATTTTATATGTTAAAATAATTATGTTAATAATATATCTATTAATATTTTTAATACTATAAAAAAGGAGCTAAATATTATGAAAAATATTGTAGCACGTACGAAACTCAAAGAAGATGTTGAAATGTATTTTAATACTATTAATCAAAAAATTGATGCATTGCTTAATGATACTCAAAAATTAATTGAAAATTCCTATCGGTCGTTTTTTGTGCATAAAGAATGGCGTCGCTTAGGATATAGAGCTAGTGACCTTTTAGTTGAGCTTGAAAATCAAAAATCTTCATTTCTTTGGATGATACGTACAAATCTATCAGAAAATTCTAATTTTTCAAACATAATTGCAGAATATAAAGCTTATATTAATAATTATTTTGAAAAAAGAACTACTCTATTACCAGAAATAATAACAAAATGTGAATTTGTAAGGGCTAATAGTCCTTTTGTAAAGCGTATTAATTATGCTCCTTCTGTAGTCGATTATGCAATAGAAGATGCTATTGCATATAATAATACTAATAAAATTAATATTACAGATATTGCAAACCCTCGTGATATTAAATATATTCTTTCAAAAATGCTTGTAGATGAAAAAATACATCTACAAAAGACAGAAAAAACTCTACAATCAGAGCTAGATGAAGCATATAAAGAAATAATAAATCTAAAATTAAAATTAGAACAAATAGAACACCCAGGACAACAAGAAAATAAATTACTCTTAAAACAAGTAAGAGAAGATATACAAGAACGTGTTATACAAAAATATGCTCAAGCAGAACAAGCACAAGTAGATTCTCAACCGTGCTTAGAGCAAATGCCAGTAACGCAACGAATAGAACGAGCTCAACAAGAAGAAAACAAAAACTCACAAGTTGAAGAAAGATAATGTACATAATTTTAAAGCGACATATTTACCAGTCTAAAAAGCTTTGGTAAAAAATGTCGCTTATATTATTATTAATATTATTTGCCATCTTTAGATACTATATTTATAAATATTTAATAATTTATTCCTTTTTATCATATTACTTAACAAATAAAATTATATTTTATTAATATATCTATAAAACCTGCTCCTTTTATTTTATGCATTTTATATCATATTCCATATTTTGTAATTAAGCTTTAAAAAACTTCTTGACTTTTTATTATTTAATAACATATAATATAAAAAAGGCTATAATTAAGCATAATAAAGCTTTAAGACCACTACAAGCTGTAGTGCATACTTAAAGCCCCTTTTCATATATGCACCTTACGGGGATCGAACCCGTATCTCTTAGTCCGGAGCCAAGCGCTCTATCCATTAAGCTAAAGGTGCTTTTTAGTAATTATAATAAATATGCAAAAAATAGTCAACTATTTAGAATAAATTAGAATAAAAATTTTTTTTGTGTCAATATTAATTATATGTAATTTATTCTAAGGAGTGTAATTTATGGAAGTTTTATTAGCGAACAACAAAAAACCTTTATTTAAAAAAAAATCGACTGCTTTAAACAAAGAGACGGAAGAAATCTTATTTTTTTTATATGAAACAAAAGAAAAGCTAGATTATGCAGAGCTATGCCTTAACTATGCTGATACAGACCTTATGATAGATAGCTATATATACGAGCTTTTAGCCTTAAAAAACAAGCTAGATTATTACCTAAGGCTTAGTAAAGAAAAAGGTATATGTATAAATATGGCAAGCTCTTTAAAAAAAATAAAAGTTTCTTAAAATAATTTGTTTAAACATTTTAATTATACATTAATTTGTTTAAACATTTTTATTTAATAAATATTTGAGGTACACTGCATGAATAACTTATTTTTTAAAAATTTTAGCCAAAACCTTTTAGAGCAAGATTTTAGCCGTATAGATATAAAAATTGATAAAATAGAAATATCTTGCTTTTTTAAGCTTTTAGGAAATAATCTATATTTTTTAGCCCCTTTACATATAGATAATACAGAGTTTGCAGCTATTTTTGATTTTGTTAAAGATATTGTTAAAGCTAATTTTAAATTTGATGTTATTAATAAAATATTTTTTTTAGAAATTTTAATAGCTGATGATATAAATGAAGACTTGATAAAATATGTGACACACAATTGCAATTTTGAAGACAAAATTATTAATATAAAATGGCTTGTAGATACAAAAGATTTAAACATAATCTGCAACGGCAACCAGCCAACTAAATTATTAAATATAACAAATATAATAAAAAGTTCATTTGATAATAATAAAAATAACAAAAATGATAAAAATATATATAATTTTAAATACAAAAACGGCAATACTTCTTTTACATTAGCAACTATATTTATTTTAATATGCGTGCATATTTTTTCTATAGCTATAGATTATCATGATAGCCTAATAAATGCTTTTTGCATATCGCCTTATATGTTTAAAGATAAAGAATATTACCGTATATTTACGGCGATGTTTTTTCATCTTAATTTTTATCATTTAATTTCAAATGTATTAAGCCTTTATATTTTTGGCTCCAGACTAGAAAAGTATTTAGGCAAGGTAAATTATGTAGCCACCTATACTTTCGGTATTATTTTATCTGGTTTATTTAGCTTTTTTATAAATAAAGATGCATATTCTATAGGGGCTAGCGGTGCTATATTTGCTTTAGAAGGTTTTTTATTATATTATAGCTTTAAATATAAAAAAATATTTGCAGGGCTTGATTTTTTTGTATTTATACAATTTGCTGTAATAAATATATTGTTTGGCTTTTTGTACCCTAATATAGATAATGCTGGACATATAGGGGGCTTTTTGGCTGGTATAATAGCTGGGGCTATACTTTCTTTATTTCATTAGCCCCCTCTATTTTTATAATAAATTTTATTAAATCTTATTTTTGCCCAAAATTTATAACATGTTTATCTATAAGCTTTTGATAATCAATAAGCCTTGAGGAGCTATTTGCCTTTATTTTTAAGGCTTTTTTTATATTCAAGCCATTCAAAAAAGCAGTCACCTTTTACCAAAAAAGCTTTTTGGGCAATAGATGCTAAAGGCTCATCAGAAAATGAGTCTGAATAAAATTCATTTATCAAGGCTTCTGGCATTTCCTTTTTTAGTCTTATAACCTTTTCTTTACCGTAGCAATTTTGCCCTTCGTATTTACCTGTTTTTTTATCCACTTTAGATGCTATTAAATATTTTATGCCTAAATCTTCACAAATAGGCTCAAGCAAAAATTGCGGCGATGCAGATATTATTATATCTGTATCTTTTTTATTTTTATAATAAAAATCTTTTATTAAAGCTTTATTTACTTTCCAAAAATCTATAACTTCTTTATCTATATTTTTTATTATTTTAAAACAAGAATAAAATTTTTCTTTAAAGCTTGTTTTATCTATTATTTTAAGGCTAAATAATATAAAGTAAAAAAGCTGTTTTGGTAAATAAATAATAATTTGTGGATGCTTTTTTAAAAGATAAAAATAAAACTTTTGTGTACTATCACCAGCAAAAATAGTTTTATCAAAATCATAAACATTAACTTTCATCTTATTAAGTTATTACGCTAAAATTTTTGTAATTTTAGGCTATCTCCTTCTAAATTTTTTATAGTAAAGGTTCTATCTTCATATATCATATAGCTATTTTCTTGATTATCTTTTGGCATACATATAGAGCCTGGGTTTATATATGTTCCTATTTCCATCTTTTCTATCGTGTATACATGGGTATGTCCGTGTATCATAATATCGCTGTCTTTAAAACTACTTGGTATATTTTGCTTATTATATATATGTCCGTGGGTTAAAAACATCTCTATACCGTCTGCCAAAAATAGCTCAAAATCTTTTGTTATAGAAAACTCAAGCACCATTTGGTCTACTTCTGCATCACAATTGCCTCGAACGCAAATTATTTTATCTTTTAAAGAATTTAATATTTGAGATACTTCTAAAGGGTTATAATCTTTAGGAAGAGGATTTCTTGGCCCATGATAAAGCAAATCGCCCAATAAGATAAGCTTTTCTGCCTTTTCTTTTTCAAAAATTTCTTTTAGCTTGTTACAATAAAATAACGAGCCGTGCAAATCTGACGCAAACATTATTTTCATATAATCAACTCCTATTTAAATTTAAATTGTAAAGCTGTTTTGTAAAATAAATCTGTCTGTTCTGTAAGCTTTTTCAGCACTTTAGAAAGCTCTTTACTTGCATCTGTGTTCAAATTGCTTAAAGAAGATATTTTGTTAAAAGCGTCGACTATCTTTTCTGTAAGCTGTTTTTGTTCGTTTAGCTCTATCGATTGTATAAAGCTTAATATTTCTTCAAATTTGCTTGTTATATTGTATAAATCTTTCTGCATATTTTCAAAATTTGTATTTTTAATATCCATTTTGTAATTATCAAATTTTATAAAACTTTCACCCGTTTTATAGGTATCTATATATATGTTTAAATTATTTATATTATCTTTTGTATCCAAAATAAGCGTTTTTACCTTTTCTACACTGTTAAAATTATAAAGTGCCTTTTCATAAATATCTGATATAACAAGGTTAAATTGCTTTAGCTGTTTTGTTTTGTCTGCAGCACTTTTTTGCAACAAAATATTTACGCTTGTCATCTGCTTTATTAAGCTTAAAAAATCTTCAGAAGAATTTAAAACATATTTTGCAAAAATGTTTAAATTATTACTCATTATAGCTAAATGATTTGCTATATTATTAAAATCTCCGTCATATTCTTTTATAAAAAAGTTAAAATCTTTGTCTGCTATTTTGTCAAGCATTATACAGATATCTTTTATATAATAATCTATATTTTCTGCTACACAATTAAGCATATCTGATATGTTATAAAATGCTCCTTCTTTTATATCTATTATATAGCTAAAATCACTTTTATCAAAGGCTACAAGGGCATTTTCTATCGTTTTTATATTTTCTGCAAAATCTTTGATAAATATGTTTAGGTTGTTAGTTATTTTTTGCCATATACCTAAATATTTGCTTGTATCTATCCTATATGCTAAATTGCCTTTATTTATATTTTTTATAAATCTGTCTATATCTATATCTAGGCTTAATACTTCTTTTTGAATAGCCAAAATGCTCTTGTTTATAATTTCTTTTTCTCCTATAAATTGCCTAATCTGCTTATTTATTTTGCCATCGCCAAATTCTTTAATAATTTCTGTAATGTATAAATAATCAGAAATAATAATATCATTTGTAATATTTATAGAAGAAACAATATCTTTAAAAACTCCGCTATATCTATCTTCATTTATTTTAAAAGAAATATTGCCCTTTTCAAAATTTTGCTTTAATATATTTATTTCTTCAAAAATATAGCCAAAATTTTGGGCTATATCGCCGATAGAATTAGATATCTCGCCTATTTCATCCCGAGAGTTGCTCCTTGCTAAAATATTAAAATCGCCCTTGGCAAGCCTTGACGATGCCTCTTTAAGGCTAAAAAGAGGTATTGTTACTGTATTATCAAATATTTTATTAGCAAAAATAATAATAATTAGGGTAATAACCATAATAAATAATAAAATACCCAAAATTAAATAAATGTTTAAAATAAACCTATCTGTATAGCTATCGACGCTTTCCAAAGTGTCTAAATATAGCGCATTTACCTGCGCTAAAAGATTTTCGCTCTGCGCCAAAAGGTTATCTGCTTCTGTATTAAATTCAAAACTATTGCCCAAAATTATTAAATCAATCGCTTTTAAAAAAGATGCATAGTAATCTTCTATACTATTTATTATAGAATCTAATGTTTGTGTATCTTCGTCTTGTTTGTATGTTTTGTATATTTCTAAATAGTTATTAGCGTCTGTTTTAAAGGTGTTGTATAGTATATAAAATTCATTTTTAATATTTTCTGCATTTTGTTCGTTTATTGCTTGTATTATGTTATTTGTATAAATTTGTATTTCTGAAATATCGTTTATTATATTAATTATATTTTTTGTAAAGTTTTTATTATATTCTATATTTTTTTTATGCGTCGATATAATATTAAATATTGTGCCCATGCTTAAAAAGCCTAATAAACATGTTAAAATTATAATTAATTTAAAAATAAGGGCAAATTTATATTTTATATTAATATTTCTATACCATTTCATAAAATTTTGCCTTTCTAGCTTTTATATATATTTTATCACAATATATATATTATTTCTAGCCCAAAATATTACATATTTTTTAATATTTCTATAAGCTCATCTTCCGAAAAAAAGTAGCTTTCATTGCAAAAATGGCAATTAAGCATTGCTTTTTTATCTTCTTTTATAATATTTTCTAATTCTTTTTTACCTATTGCTATAAGCGCTTTTATAACCCTTTCTTTAGAGCAATTGCATTTAAAGAAGATATTTGTTTTATCTAATATTTTAAGATTTAAATCATTAAATAAAATGTTTAAAATATCTTGTAAAGAGCTGCCCTCTTCTTGCATAGTGGTAAAAGGCTTTATATTTTTTAATTTTTGCTCAAGGTTTGTTATTGTGCTTTCATTAACCCCTGGCATTAGCTGGATAATAAAGCCTCCAGCCCTTTTTATACTATAATCTCTATCCACTAATACCCCAAGAGAAACAGAAGATGGAACCTGCTCTGATTTTGCAAAATAATATGTAAAATCTTCTGCTATTTCTCCTGATATAAGAGGTACTTCGCCTACATAAGGCTGTTTTAATCCTAAATCTTTTATTATAGTTAGCTTACCTTTTCCTATAGCGCCTTTTACATCTAGCTTGCCGTATTTATTTAAAGGTATGTCTACAAAAGGGTTTAAAGGATAGCCTTTAACAGTTTTGTTATTTGCCATGACAAAAACACCTTTTGCCTCTCCGTCACCTTTTATTTTTATATTAATTAGGTCAGTTTCATCTTTTAGCATAGCGCCCATAATAGCCCCGGCTGTAAGGCTCCGCCCCAAAAGGGCAGAAATAACAGGCGATGTATTATGCTTTTGGCAAGCTTTTTGAACTATATCTTTTGTATCTGCTATAAATATTCTTATCATGTTATTATCAGCAGTTGCTCTTATTATATCTCCCATATTATATCTCCTTTAGTTTATTTTGTTATTACAAAAAATATTCTTTCACTATTTCTTTTAGGATAATCAAAAGTTAAATCGTCATAAACAGCAATAAATTTTAGCCCTGCTTTTTTGATTAATGCTTTTATTGTTTTTATAGAATACACTTTTTGATAATGTATTTCTTCAAATCTGTGATACATATTAGTATTTTCATCTTTTATAAAAAAATTAGTATAAAATTCGTTTATTTTGGTTTCTATATCAAAAAAATTTTCTAATGTATAAGCTGCGTTTTCTTTTGTTTCTGAAAATGTGTTATTAGATAATATATGCTTAAATTTATAATATGTGTTTATATCAAAAATAAAAAGCCCCTCTTCTTTTAGATAATTGTTTATTAATTTAAAAACATGCAAAAGCTCTTCTTCTTTTAGTATATAATTAATCGTATCGCAAATACTAATAATACAGTCTGCTTTTTTTAATAAATTAAGCTTTCTTATATCTTGATTAATATATAAGATATTTAAATCTTTTGCCTTTTGCTTAGCTTTTGAAAGCATAGCGCAGGAATTATCTATGCCTATTATGTTATATCCTTTTTTTGCCAAAAGGTTTGTTATATTGCCTGTTCCACAGCCTAATTCTATTATTAAAGAAGGCTTTAGGCCAAAAGTTTTCCATATTTTTTGTATATACAAAGCCCAGCTTTTATAAGGCGCATTTTGCATAAAAATATCATAGACTTCGGCAAAATTTTCATAAATAGACATAATTATTACTCCTCTTGACAATTTATTTATAATTATAACATGTCCTATGTATCTAATCAATCATTATATTTTATATTGCCAAAAAGAAAATTTAATAATTCTTTTTGGCAATAAATATTAACTAGTTACAGCATCTTTTATTTTATCCCAACTTGTTTTTGCATCATCTTTTATATCGTCGCCTATATTATCCATATCATTTTTTGTATCATCACCTATATTGTTCATATCATTTTTTGTATCATCACCTATATTGTTCATATCATCTTTTATATCGTTACCTATATTATCCATATCATTTTCTATATTATTTTTATTATCTTCATTACCTTTTATATTTTCTGCCCCTTTCATAAGAGGGAATCTATCTGACGCTTTGCTTTCTGTATCATTATTTCTAAACAAATTACCTATATTATTAGATAAAGCAGAATCTGATGATTCTTCTGTATCCTCCATATTTTCTGTTTCATTTATATCTATTGTTTCATTATTAGAATTATTTGAATCATCTTTAGAGCTATCTGTACTATTGCAAGCAACTAAAAAATTAGATAAAGATATTAAACATAAAGGAAGTATTTTTTTTATTTTCATAATAAAACCTCCTAACAAAATATAATTTTAAAAATATTTAATTTTTTAAAATATTTTTTTGTATTACAAATGTATTTTATGTTTAATAAAAAATAAAATACAATAATAAATATGTCAATTTTAACAATTTTTGTTTTAAAATTATATAAAGCTTAATAATATGACAAAAACTCACCCAAAAAATGAGTGAGTTTGCTTTTATTGTAATTCAAGAAGCTCATTAGCCTCTAATATAAATTGGCTTAATAAATCTTCTTCTTGTATACGTGAAAGGGTGCTGTTTATTTGTTCTACTAATTCTGTATTACCTTTTTTTACCGCAATAGCTGAGCCTTTCCCTTCATCTGAAAGCTCAAATCTAAAATCTGCTATACCAAGGCTTGAAAATTGCGATACATAAGCTTTAGCAACGTCTGATTCCAAAATAGCTGCGTCTATATTGCCTGATGTTAAATCTAAAATAATATTTGATATTTTCTCAAAAGTTGTTACTCTTGCAAGAGGCAATTGCTCTTTTGCAATTTGTTCTTGTAAAGAAGATGTCTGTACGCCTATGCTTTTATTTTCAAAACTTTCAGCCGTATTGTATGTTTCGGTATCTTCGGCATTAACTAAAATATATTGGTCGCTGCTGTAATAAATTTCTGAAAAATCTACTGCTTCTTTTCTTTCTTCCGTTGGGTTAAGCCCCGCCATAACAAAATCGACATTGCCGTTAGCAAGCTCTAGCAAAAGCCCATTAAAGCTCATTTCTGTAATTTTAAGCTCTACGCCTAAATCGTTCGCTATTTCATTAGCTATAGCTATATCAAAGCCTACTGTTTCTTCTTTTCCATCTCTTACAATTTTAAATTCATAAGGGGCGTAATCTGGAGAAGTACCAAGGACTATATATCCTCTTTCTTTTATTTCATCTATAATAGAAGTTTTAGTTGTGCTTGTTTCTGTTGATACTGTTTCTGATGTTGTATCATCTGCCACTTGATTATCCTGGCTACTGCAAGAAACAAGCAAAAGCATCAAGCTTACGCAAATTATAAAAAATAAAACCTTTTTCATATTTATTCACTCCCAAAAGTATTTTCTTAATAATTATACATTTCATATACATAAAAATCAAGCATTTTTTAAGTATGAAATTAAATTTTATACATTTAACTTTTAAAATAATTTTTAAAAATTTTACATATTAATAATAGATTTTATAAAATGCTGTATATTTAATATCTATTTTTTGATATAATACATTGTAAGTAAATAATAATAATTATAATAATAATTTATTAGATATGATTAAATATTCATATTAAGGAGATTAAAATATGTTCAAAAACAAAAACACTATATTATATTTAATCTATACGTTTCTTTCAAATATATCATTTATATCTCTATATACTAATTTATATTTAAATGAAAATTTTGGCTTTAGCGTATCGAGCATAGGGCTAATATTAATAATATATCAAGTAACAAAATTTATATGTGAAATACCAACTGGTATTATAGCCGACAAATATGGGCAAAAAATAAGCCTTATTATCGGAAATGTATTGATGATTTGCTCTTATACTATTTTATTATTAAATATTCCTATGTTAGTTTATATTAGTTTTTTCTTAAAAGGGCTAGCTTATACATTTATATCTGGAAGTTTTGAAGCACTTTTTATTAATACTTTAGATAAAAAGCATTTAGTAAAGCTAAATTCAATAGAAAGAGTACTTTTTTATTTTGGTATAGGTATATCAAGTGCTTTAAGTGGGATAATTATAGATATATTAGATTATAATACTATTATTATGCTAGATACTTTAATAATTATAGCAATATTTATAATTTCATTACTTGCTAAAGAAAATAAAGAAAAGGCTAATAATAAAGAAAAATTTATTAAAAGTTCAATAAACTTAATATTTAGCAAAAAGTTTTTAATATGTTTTTTGTTAATAGATTTAGTTATTGCTATTTCGTTTATTAATGTAGAAGATTTTTATTCTACAATTTTAAGCAATAATGGGCTAAATACAAAAATAATAGGGATTATTATAGCATTACAATTTTTTATTTCTGCTATTATAGGGTATATTGTACATAATTTTTGTAAAAATCTAAATAAACCTATAACATATATTATTTTTTCTTTCTTACAAGTGATTTTTGCATTATGTATGTATTTACAAAATAGTGTATTTTTAATACCTATTTTTTATATATTAAGCTCAATTTGCTATACATTATTTGCCCCTATAAAATATGAAATATTTCAAGCAAATATAGAAGATAAACTGCGTGCTACTATACTATCTATAAAAAGCTTAGCAATATCGATAGGTGGTATAATATCATATTTTATAGTATTTTTGCTTGGCAAATATTTGACAATAGAACATATAATAATAGTACTTTTGTTGATAACGCTAATATCTTTTATTTTTATAAACATAAGCTTGTTTAAAGATATGAAAGATTTTTATAGTAATAAAGATAAATAATTGATTAAGTATTGAAATATATAAAAATTTGATAAGTAATATAATTATATATGTGATTATTTTTAACCAAAGTAGATAAAAACATTGACAAAAATTTTTTTAACTTTATAATTATTATGAGGTAACTGTTTGTAAGTTACGGTTTAGCCTTTCTATCTAAATAGAAAGGGGGTTGATAATATGACTATTTATGAAATTCTAATTTTATTAATAAATAGTAATATACTATTATTAACTCTTTTGAATTACATAAAAAATAATAAAAAGTAATTCAAAAACCGTAAACTATTCGCAGTAGTCTACGGTTTTAATTTTATCAAAAAACCCAAAGGCTAAACTGTTTCAAGCAGTTACCTCTTCTTTTATTTATATTATAGCACACAGCCATATGCGTTGTAAAGTCATTAAATTATCTTTTTTACAAAAATTAGTGTATTAGCTTTTAAGCCTAATACACTTTTTATTTATAATTTATAAATTCTAAGCGTTGCACATAAAATCTGTTACTTGCTCATCTCAATAAAATATAGCATAGCTATTTTCATTGCCAGATGTATAAACAGCCAAAATATCCTATATTATTTCTTTTGAAAACTCTTCGGCAAACATGAAAATACTATTTGTAATTGTTAAAATTAAATATATAGTATATATTTGAATTTCATTTTGTTATTAAATAGGCTCATAAAAATATAATACATTTTCATAATAATAGATATTTAATTTAACGCTAAAGACAAGTCACATTTTTATAATTTATGAATAATATAAAATATAAATAAAGTTTGGAGGTAAAAAAATGAAATGTAATGATTCAAATTGTATATCTTATGAAGAATTTATTAAAGTTTCACAATTGGCTAGAGCTTATGTTCCTGTACAAAAATTTTGTGGGGTACTTGATTTAAACGAAGGGCTTTTAAAAGGCACTGTATTTAAACCCCTTGTTAGCCCTTATTCTAAAGGAGATAATCTTATAATGAATGATACTTCTTGTAATGAAAATAACCAAAATAGATTTTGTAATAAAAACAAAAAATTTTTTT
>CBCPNA010000078.1:0-6146 GCA_965120415.1 uncultured Bacillota bacterium
ATATCATCTTTAAAACATTTTAAAAAATAAATACCATTATCTTCTTTTAAAGTCCATTTATTATCTAATAGAGGATTTATAAAAAAATCTTCATTACAATCAAAATATTTATTTAATGCATTTTTAGAATTTATAAAGTTTTTAATAATATCTTTCATATATTTCTCCTAATTTGTATTTTTTAAAAGTGGTTTTAAATATTTAGCAGTGTAAGAATCTTTTTGTTTAATAATTTGTTCTGGTGTACCTTTTGCTATTATTTTGCCCCCAAGGTTGCCCCCTTCAGGACCTAAATCTATTATATAATCGGCTGTTTTTATAACATCTAGATTATGCTCTATAACAACAACAGAGTTGCCTGCGTCTACAAGCTTTTGTATTATATCGGTAAGTTTGTGTACATCGTATGTATGTAGCCCTGTTGTTGGTTCGTCTAATACATAGATTGTTTTGCCTGTTGATTTTTTGCTAAGCTCTGTAGCAAGCTTTACACGCTGTGCCTCGCCCCCAGATAAAGTTGTAGAGGCTTGTCCTAATTTTAAATAAGAAAGCCCAACATCGCATATTGTCTGTAGTTTATCTTTTATTTTTGGTAAGTTTTCAAAAAAAATTAAAGCATCGCCTATAGTCATTTCTAATACATCGGAAATAGTTTTGCCTTTATATTTAACCTCTAAAGTTTCTCTATTATATCTTTTGCCGTTACAAACTTCACAAGGTACATAAACATCGGGTAAAAAGTGCATCTCTATTTTTATAATACCATCACCGCAGCAAGCTTCGCACCGTCCTCCTTTAACATTAAAGCTAAATCGTCCTTTTTGAAAGCCACGCACTTTTGCTTCATTTGTATTTGCAAATAATTCTCTTATCATATCAAAAAGCCCTGTGTATGTTGCTGGGTTGGAGCGTGGGGTACGCCCAATAGGGCTTTGGTCTATATTTATTATTTTGTCTAGATGTTCAAGCCCTGTTAAAGATTTAAATTTACCTTGTTTAAATCTTGCTTTATTCAATTCTTTTGCAAGAGTTTTGTATAAAATTTCATTAACAAGAGAGCTTTTGCCAGAACCAGATACACCTGTAATACATACAAATAAACCAAGAGGTATATCTACATTTATATTTTTTAAATTATTTTCAGAAGCACCTTTTATGCATATTTTTGCATCTGTAACTTTTCTTCTTTCTTTAGGCACTTCTATTTGTTTTCTTCTGCTTAAATATGCACCAGTTAAAGAATTTTGGCATTTTAAAATATTTTCATACGTTCCAGCAAATACAACCTCTCCTCCATCTTTTCCAGCTTTAGGGCCTATATCAACTATAAAATCGGACTCTTTCATCGTGTCTTCGTCATGTTCAACAACAATTAATGTATTGCCTAAATTTGTTAAATAGCGTAATGTTTTTAAAAGCTTATCGTTATCACGCTGATGAAGCCCTATGCTAGGCTCGTCTAAAATGTATAAAACACCAACAAGCCCTGAGCCTATTTGCGTTGCTAGCCTTATACGCTGGCTTTCTCCCCCGGAAAGGGTAGATGCATTTCTGCTTAAAGAAAGGTAAGAAAGCCCAACATCAACCAAAAAGCCTATCCTTGCGTTTATTTCTTTTAAAATTTGTTCAGCTATAAATTTTTCTCTTTCTGAAAGAACAAGGCTATTAAAAAAGTCTTGAGCATCTTGTATAGAAAGCTCTGTTATTTCAGAAATATTTTTGCCGTTTATAGTAACAGCCAAAATTTCTGGCTTTAGCCTTTTTCCTTTACAAGATTTGCAAGGTATATTTACCATATATTGTTCAAGTTCTTGCTTTAGTCCGTCGCCTAAATCTTTATATCTTTTTTCTAAATTGTTAACTATTCCTTCAAATTCATATTCATAGCTTTTTAAGCCATTAACACCTTGCCATGTTAACTTTATTTTTTCTCCATTTGTACCATACATTAAAATATTTTTTGCTTTTTCGCTTAAATCTTTATAAGGAGTATCTAAAGAAAAATTGTATTTTAAAGCAAGCTCTTTAATAAGATTTCCAGACATAGAGTTTTGAACGTTGATAGAATTCCAGCCGGTAGCTTTTATAGCGCCATCTTTAATAGAAAGCTCTTGGTTAGGTACTATAGCATCAGGATCAAAAATCATTTTAGCTCCAAGCCCCATACAGCTAGGGCAAGCCCCATGTGGGTTGTTGAAAGAAAAGGAGCGTGGTTCTATTTCTTCTATACTAATGTTACAATCTTCACATGCAAAATTTTGGCTAAAAAGCAAATCTTCTTTATTATCCACATTTACGACTATTATACCACCACTTAAAAGCATAGCATTTTCTATAGAATCTGTAAGCCTTTTTTTAATACCATCTTTTATTATAAGCCTATCTATAACTATATCTATATTATGTTTTTTTGTTTTTTCTAGCTTTATTTCTTCAGAAAGGTCTATAATATTTCCGTCTATTCTAAGGCGTACATAGCCACTTTTTTTTGCATTTTCTATAACTTTTGCATGTTCACCTTTTTTACCTTTAACAACTGGGGCTAATATTTGTATTTTACTTTTTTCTTCTAAATTGCATATTTGGTCGACTATTTGGTCTATTGTTTGTTTTTTTATTTCTTTTTTGCATTTAGGGCAGTGGGCTATACCTATCCTTGCCCACAAAAGGCGTAAATAATCGTATATTTCTGTTACAGTACCGACTGTTGAGCGTGGGTTATTGTTAGTAGTTTTTTGGTCTATTGATATAGCAGGAGAAAGTCCCTCTATATAATCGACATCTGGCTTTTCCATTTGCCCTAAAAATTGCCTTGCATAAGATGATAAACTTTCTACATAGCGTCGCCTACCTTCGGCATATATTGTATCAAAAGCAAGGCTAGATTTGCCAGAGCCAGATACACCAGTTAAAACAACTAGCTTATCACGTGGTATTGTTAAATCTATATTTTTTAAATTATTTTCTTTAGCTCCTTTTATAATTATGTTTTTATGCATATAATTATCCTTTCTTTATATTAATGTTAATTTTTTTAAATATATAATTTTATCTCTTAAAGCAGCTGCTTGTTCAAACATTAAATCTTGAGCAAACTTTTTCATTTCTTTTTCTTTTTTTTCTATTAATTGTAAAATTTCTTTAGCTGACATAGATTCTGGGTCTTTTTCTAAAGCGCTTGCTTTACCTTTTGTAACAACATTTTCTGTCGCTTTTATTATTTCGTGTACTTTTTTTGTTATTGTTTTTGGTATAATATTATGCTTTTCATTATATTCTTCTTGTAAAAATCTTCTTCTGTTTGTTTCAGAAATTGCTCTCTGCATAGAATCTGTAACCTCATCAGCATACATAATAACTTTACCATTAGCGTTTCTTGCAGCTCGTCCTATTATTTGTATTAAAGATGTTTCAGAACGCAAAAAGCCCTCTTTATCAGCATCTATTATAGCAACTAAAGATACTTCTGGTATATCAAGACCTTCTCTTAAAAGATTTATACCGACTAAAACATCAAAAACATTAAGGCGTAAATCTCTTATTATTTGTAGTCTTTCTAACGTATCTATATCTGAATGCAAATATTTAGTTTTTATACCAGCTTCTTTTAAATATGTTGTTAAAGATTCTGCCATTTTTTTGGTTAAAGTAGTTATTAGCACTTTTTCATTTTTGGATATAACCTCATTTATTTCTCCTATTAAATTATCTATTTGATTTTTAACAGGGCGAACAAAAATTTGTGGGTCTAAAAGTCCAGTTGGTCTTATTATTTGTTCTACAATATTTTCAGAATGTTCTTTTTCATATTTATTAGGGGTTGCTGTAACAAATAGCATTTGATTTATTTTGCTTTCAAATTCTTCAAATTTTAGAGGGCGGTTATCTAGGGCAGAAGGGAGCCTAAAGCCGTATTCAACAAGAGTTGTTTTTCTTGATTTATCACCTTCATACATAGCTCTAACTTGCGGTATTGTAACATGTGATTCATCTACAATTAATAAAAAATCTTTAGGAAAGTAGTCGATTAATGTATGTGGGGTGCTACCAGCTTCTCTACCAGAAAGATGGCGAGAATAATTTTCTATACCAGAGCAAAAGCCCATTTCTAAAAGCATTTCTATATCATAGTTTGTCCTCTGTTCAAGCCGACTATATTCTAGCAGTTTTTCTGTATTTTTAAAATATATTAGCCTTTCTTCTAATTCTTCTTTTATAGTTTTTATAGCAGCTAGCATTTTTTCATTATTTACAACATAATGAGAAGTAGGAAATACTGTTATATGAGTTCTCATACCTAAAATTTCACATGTTAAAGCGTCTATTTCCAAGATTCTATCTATTTCATCACCAAAAAACTCAACTCTATAAGCAGTATTTGTTGAGCCAGCAGGAAATATGTCTAAAATATCTCCTCTTACCCTAAATGTACCCCTTATAAAATTAGTATCATTTCTTGTATATTGTATAGATACTAGCTTTTTTAATATAGAATCTCTATCTTTTTGCATACCCGGCCTTAAAGATACAACCATTTCATTATAATCTATAGGGTCACCAAGCCCATATATACAAGATACACTAGCAACTATAATAACATCATTTCTTTCAAAAAGGGCTGCTGTTGCAGAGTGTCTTAATTTATCTATTTCTTCATTAATAGATGCATCTTTTTCTATAAAAGTATCTGATTGTGGTACATAAGCTTCAGGCTGATAATAGTCGTAATAGCTTACAAAATATTCTACAGCATTTTTAGGGAAAAACTCTTTAAATTCGTTATAAAGCTGGGCTGCTAAAGTTTTATTATGTGCCAAAACAAGAGTTGGCTTGTTTAAATTTTGTATAATATTTGCCATAGTAAACGTTTTACCAGAGCCCGTAACGCCCAAAAGGGTTTGAAATTTTTTACCTTGCTTAAAGCCGTCTGATAGCTTTTTGATAGCAGCTGGTTGGTCACCAGTTGGCTTAAAGCTAGAATTGATTTTAAAAAAATTTTTTTCTTGCATATTAACCTCATTATAGTATAATCAAAAAGTGTCAATAAATAATAATTTACATTAATTATATTATACCACATAAATCAAATCAAAACAATTATTTAAAATATAGGTAAAATAATTATATTTTGCTAAAATTTTTTTTATTAAAACATAATTGCATAAAAAGTAAATAGTTGACTAATAATAACTGTATAAATAATTTTTTTATTTTTTACATTAATTTAAGGAGGAGTTTTTTTGAAAGCAACAGGGATTGTTAGACGTATAGATGATTTAGGGCGTGTAGTTATACCTAAAGAAATAAGAAAAACACTAAGAATTAGAGAGGGCGACCCTTTAGAAATATTTACAGATAGAGAAGGAAAAATTGTTTTAAAAAAATATTCTCCTATAGGAGAACTTGGCAATTTTGCTAAAGAATATGCAGAAAGCCTAGCACAAAACGCAGGGCATACAACATGCATTATAGATAAAGATCAAATAATAGCAGTTAGCGGAGGGGGTAAAAAAGAGCTTTTAGAAAAGCATATAAGCAGTAAGCTAGAAAAGGTGATAAATGAAAGAAATACACATATAGCAGATAGAACAGATAGCAACTTTATACCTATTACAGAAGACGATGTTAAAACATATAACCATGAGCTTATAGCCCCTATAATTAGCGAAGGGGATGTGATGGGGGCTATTGTATTTCTTTCAAATGATAAAAAAATGGGGGAAGTGGAAGGTAAGCTTGCCCAAACAGCGGCAGGCTTTTTGGGTAAACAGATGGAAAATTAAAATATAAAAGCCTCAGCTTAAAAAGGAGGCTTTTTTGTGTTATATAATGATATAACAAAAGAGCTTTTGATATATATTAAAAATACAAATTGCATTTTTAATATAAAAAATTTCTAGATAATAATATTTATTTATTATCTTCTATAATTTTTAAAGATTGTCTATATTGTTTGGCTTCTGGTATATCTATAAAATTTACTGAAATATCTAAATTCAATACATAAGATTGAAGTTCGGCAGTATCTATTTTAAAAAATTCTTTTCTTAAATTTACTCTATTTATAGCTTTATCTTCAAAATATTTATGTAAAGAATTTTCTAAAGAAGGGGCATCATCAGAAAAAATAATAGCATGAACATCAA